>DATIGS010000130.1:0-10658 GCA_035481425.1 Cellvibrio sp.
TTTATTTAAAAATTTCGCTGATCTGGAGTCACATAATGAAATTGGAAATCGACACAGTTCCCGCAATTTATACCTATATTTTTTATTGGGGCATGATGATCGCATTAGCGCTCGTCCCTTTTCTCTGGGAACAAAAGACACCGCAAATGATGGCATTAAGTTTGTCGCTAGGAGCGATGGCGTTATTGCTGGCACATAGTATCAAGCGAAATTTCAAGCATATTAAAAGTGTATCAATCAGTTTATCGCCCACTGAATTCATCAGCGGCCTGATGATTATCCTTGGGGCGATCGCGGCGGGCATTTATATGGCCGCTTAAAGTTCATTTTCCGAGGAGAAATATCATGACAGACGATGTGAAAAAAGCTCCGACAAAAGTGAGTTTCGCCATGGAGGCGAATGCAAAAATTAATCGGTTGATTGATTGGGTTATTGAAAACTCACCCGACAAAGAGCATCCGTTGGCGCACAGTGATTTCGCCGAAGTCCGTGAACAGTTTTACAAGATCGCGTGCGGGATCGATATGTTAGAAACTGAACCTGAACCTTCCGAGGGCGGTGCGCAATATGTGAATGTGACCCCGGCGCCTTGGCCTTAACCAGCACACGAATAAAGACCACGTTCCAGCTTCGCATACCAAATAGTGAATGCCCTAAAGGCGCAGACCCGATATGATACCCTGAGATTATTCGCTTTTATCCGGAGTTATCATGGTTAGCCTACGGGACTTTTTACCCCTTGTTTGTTGTGTGTGTTTGTTTTCCTGCGCCCAAGCGCCGTCAAAAAATAATATCAATACCAATACCAATACCAATACCAATGCAAATGTCGGCGCACCTACTGCGTCAGCGCCTGCATCAGCAGCTCCCGCGGTCATTGCACCTGCATCTCGCCCTATGCTGACCGAGGCCGAATTTTCCGCATGTATCACCCGCTTTACCGCACAGGCCCAAAGCGCCGGAATTTCACCACAGATTATTAAAGCGAGTTTGGGCAAAGCATCGCTCAGCAAACGCGTTTTGGAATTGGATCGCCAACAACCGGAATTCACTACAACCTTCGCTGATTATTTTAATCGCCGCGTCACCGACCAACGTGTTGCACAAGGCCGCGCGCTCTGGCAACAACATCGCACATTGTTAAATAGTGTTGAGCAAAAATACGGTGTGCCCGCCCCTTACCTGCTCGCCTTCTGGGGGCTGGAAACCAATTTCGGCGGTTATTTTGGCAATATGAAAGTGGTGGACTCACTCGCAACCCTCGCTTGTGATACCCGCCGCAGTGAATTTTTCACCATCGAATTAATGAACGCGCTGCGCGTGCTGGATGAAGGCGATATAACGCCCGACAAAATGCTCGGTTCATGGGCCGGCGCGATGGGCAACTTTCAATTTATGCCTTCATCCTATTTAAAAAATGCGGTGGATTTTGATGGCGACCAAAAACGCGATTTGTGGAACAGCAAAGCCGACTCCATGGCATCCGCTGCAAAATTTTTACAGTGTTTGGGTTGGAAACAAAGTGAACGCTGGGGACGCGAAGTAAAATTGCCGCGCGATTTCCCTTTTCTTGAAGCGGGCTTAAAAAATAATAAACCCATGCATGAATGGCGCAGATTGGGAATTACCAATGCCGATAATTCACCGCTCGCACAAACCGATATGAACGCAGCCTTATTAGTGCCCGCTGGCCACAACGGCCCCGCATTTTTGGTGTACGACAATTTCAATGTGATCATGCGCTGGAACCGCTCGGAATTTTACGCCATCGCGGTCGGCCAACTCGCCGATCAAATTGCCGGTGGCGGAAAATTATTGCAACCGCCACCTACAGATGCACCGCGTTTGCATCGCCAACAAGTTATGCAATTGCAAGCCGCACTCAACCAACGCGGAATTGATGCAGGAAAACCCGACGGAATTTTTGGCCCGGGCACACGCCGCGCACTTAGCGAATTCCAACACCAACAAGGCATGATTGCCGATGGTTTTGCCAACAAAGAAGTGTTGCGTTTGCTGGGTATTGATGTTGATTAAATAATAATTTTTTAAAGGATTCGCGCAATGCAATATGTGCTATTGGTGTTATCGCTGTTAATCGCCGGCTGTTCAATCACAGACAAAACGGAACAACCGGCGGCGCCATTTCGCATTGCCGAATCGCTATTTGATCCCAATCAACCCAACACCCTGGGATTAACAAAACCCGCTGCGCTCAGCCACCATTTGGTATTCAAAGCCCAGGCCGGGCAAGCGCAATATAATCACGGTGCAGTCTTGTTTCCGTTCAAAGGAAAATTATTTATCCAATGGCAAAGCTCGCAGCGCGATGAAGATGCACCCGAAACCAAAATACTGTTTAGCCACAGCAATAACGGCAGCGAATGGAGCCAAGCGCAAACACTGGCTGCAGCGCGCAGCGATGCACTGGTAACCAACGGCGGCTGGTGGAGCGATGGCGACACATTGGTTGCCTACATCAATGTGTGGCCGCAAGGCATGCAACCCAAAGGCGGTTATGTGGAATACATTACCAGCCGCGATGGCAACCACTGGTCCGCACCACAACGTTTGACCGACAAAAATGGCGAGCCAATTAATGGAGTGATTGAGCAGGATTTAAGACAATTACCCAGTGGCAGAATTCTCACCGCAATTCATCAACAGCCCGGATTAATCGCCACACCTTTTTACACTGATGATAAAAAAGGATTGGGCGGTTGGACGCTGGGCACCATGGAAAATCTGCCGCATCAACCGGGCATCAGCCGCGAGCTGGAACCGAGTTGGTTTTTAACGGCGCAAAAAAATCCGGTGATGGTATTTCGCGACCAGGCCAGCAGCTTCACCGTATTGGCATCCGCCAGCACAGATAATGGAAAAACCTGGTCGATTCCCATGGCCACCAATATGCCCGACTCCCGCGCCAAACAGAGTGCAGGCAACCTGCCCGACGGCCGCGCGTTTTTAATCAACAATCCCAGCGGGACAAAAGCACGCACACCACTGACGATTACCCTGAGCCGCGATGGCAAATTATTTGATCGCGCGTTTTTATTGCGCAGCGAACAGGAATTACCGCCAATGTTGTACGAGGGAAAATACAAACGCATCGGCTACAGCTATCCGAAAAGTATTGTGTGGAATGACCGCGTATGGGTGAGCTACGCGGTAAACAAAGAAGATATAGAAGTAACCTCAGTCCCGGTCGATACCCTTTAGCCCCCGTCTCGATATTTCCCCCGCAGGATCCTTGAGCCCACCCGCCTGGCGCGCGTGGGCTGTTTATCTCGCCTAAATCTCCATGTTGGCGCCCCCCCTATTTATGCCGCCGGCCGGATTGAAAATAAACATTGGTATTTTTACCTAATTTTGGTATTTTTACCTAAATCGAATTTTCAGCTGTGCCGGCGGAGGTCGGATTTCCGTGAAAACCAAGCAAAAAATACTGAACGCAGCATTGGATGTGCTGATGGAAAACGGCTTTCCCGCCTTAACCCAAACCCGGATTGCGGAAGTTGCAGGCGTCAGCCAAGGCAACCTGACCTATCACTTTCCTACCAGGACCGATCTATTGAAGGCCGTCGTTGAGGAAACCAAAGCGCGGATGACCGCCATAAGGGCGGCGGAACTGGAAGCGGGTTCGCTGTCCTGGGCATCGCTTGAAAACTTTTTAATGAGCATGCCGCTTTCCAAAACCATGCCGCATTTGATGCTGGCACTGACAGTCGCCAAAGACGAAGACCCCTCGCTCGCCGAATGGTTTGCGCAAGCAGACCTCGGCATGCGCCAGAATTTTCGTCGCCTGCTGGCGAAATTTGGCTACCAAACCGATGAGGGCACTTTGCATTTTATGCGCGCAACCATGATAGGCGCGGCACTGATGCATATGCAGCAAAACTCGGAAGCCTCGGAGCAAGTCGCGCGCGGGGTGATGAAAAACGCGTGTGATTATTTAAAGCAACGCGTTACACCTCTCTCCCCTGAAAAAGTGACATCTGAACCTGAGCCAGCAAAATCACAATAGGCCATTTCATTTATTTAAAAATTTTTATATGGATAAACCCATGAACCAAGAAGTTACAACACACTTCACTTCCTACCAAAAAATGGTGATGCTGATATTGGCATTACTGCAATTTGTCATCGTTTTGGATTTTATGATCATCGCGCCGATTGGCGATGTGCTGATGAAAACATTAAGCATCAGCACCGAACAATTCGGCCTGGTGGTATCAGCTTATGCATTCAGTGCGGCTATTTCCGGTATCGCAATTGCGGGCTTTGCCGACCGCTATGACCGCAAAAAAATGTTGTTTGTATTTGTGCTCGGTTTTATCGCAGGCACTGTGTTTTGCGGATTGTCCAACACTTACGCGCAGCTCCTGGCGGCCCGGATTATTACCGGCATTTTTGCAGGCGTTACCAGCTCCGCACTATTGACGATAGTGGCAGATATATTTGCGCCGCAAATGCGCGGCCAGGTAATGGGCACAGTGCAAATGGGGTTCGGCCTGAGCCAGGTGATCGGCATCCCACTCGGTATTTATATTGCAACGCGCTTTGATTGGCACAGCACATTTATGTTTATTGTTGCAGTAACCTTGTTGATTTTAATGGCGATTGCTGTCGGCTTTAAACCCATCACTGAGCACTTGAAAAATAAACGCGACAAAAATGCGTTCGTGCATTTGTGGCACACGGTAAAAAACAAACGCTATCAAACCGGTTTTATGGCCACCACCTTTCTCACCATTGGTGGATTTATGTTGATGCCATTTAGCTCCATCTTTTTGGTCAACAACGTCCAGATCACCAACGAACAATTGTCGATTGTCTTTTTGTTTACCGGTTTATCGTCGCTGGTGGTGATGCCACTGATTGGCAAGCTGAGCGATAAATTTGATCGCTTCCAGATTTTCAAATTTGCCTCAATCGCAGCAGCCATCATGGTGGTGTTGTACACCCATCTACCGGTATTGCCACTCTGGGAAGTAGTAATTTTCAACATGGTGTTATTCGCCGCGATCATGGGGCGGATGTCGCCCGCCATGGCATTAAATTCGATGGTCGCTAAACCGGAAGATCGCGGAGCTTACATGAGTATTTCCGCTTCACTGCAACAAACGGCCGGCGGCCTGAGCGCGATATTGGCGGGGCTGATTGTGCACCAGTCATCGGCAACCAGCCCGATCGAACACTTCGACATTTTAGGTTATGTCGCGGTCGCGATATTTATGTTCTGTATTTATTTAGTCAGCCGGGTGGATGTGAGTTTAAAGCAGCAAGTCGCGTATTAATTCAGCACCGGTTATTCATTTCACATCAGGGATTTTTTCATGTTTGCAATAGCTAAAAATTATTCCATCGCTAATCGCCCGGGCATTTTTTTTATTCTGGCGATGCTGTTTACGACCGCGCAATTTATAACAATGGCGCTCGTGGCCTGTGCCGAGGACGATGACAACAGCATCCCGGGAATACAAGTCACTACGGCCTTGGCAAAAAGCGCGACCTGGGCAATATCAATTCCGGCGCAAGGGGAAATCCTGCCCTGGGAGGTTGCCATTCTCAGCGCAAAAACCAATGGCGTTGGCGCGACGGAAGTCGCGGTGCTCGAAGGTGACAGCGTACGCAAAGGACAGGTGCTCGCGCGCTTTGATGACCGACTCTTGCGCGCCGAAGTTGCGCAGGCAAAAGCAAACCTCGCACTCGCCAACGCGAATTTAGACAATGCCAACAGCAACCTTAAACGCATGCAGCAACTCAAATTAAAGCAGGTGCTGAGCGAACAGGAATACGATTCCGTTGCAACCCAGGCAGCAGCGGCAGAAGCAACTCGCGCGCAAGCCGCCGCAGCGCTCACCTTGGCCGAGATCAAATTGGCCGACGCCACAGTCACCGCACCCGATGCAGGCAAGGTGTTGGAGCGCAATTTGGAATTAGGGCAAGTGCCACAGACAGGCGCGGTGCTATTCAAGTTGCTACACCAAAATAAAATCGAGTGGATCGCGCAGATAGATGCCGCCGAACTCAATCGCGTAAAAACGGGTATGGCTGCCCGCATCACGCTGGCCGACCAAACCTTACTGAGCGGGACTATTCGCAGTGTTTCGCCGCAGCTGAGCAGCGGCTCGCGTTTAGCGAAAGTGCGCATCTTATTAGATGGCGCACCGGAGCTTGCAGTAAACACTTACGTTGAAGGCACCGTATTAATCGGGAGCGCACCGGCAATAGTCGTACCCGCCAATTGCCTGGTGATTAAAGATGGTAAAACCTGGGTGTTCCGCGTAAAAAATCCCGCGGGCAATAACACAAGCGCCGAACAGGTTTTGGTAAGCCTCGGCCGCCGCCAGCAGCAGGAGATCGAATTACTCTCAGGCATTAATGCGGGCGATACATTGGTATTGGAAGGCGCGGGCTTTTTAAATGACGGCGACAAAATCGCCGTCAAAAAATCCGGTGTTGCTAGCGCTGCAAATGCGGGAGCAACGCCATGAATCTGGCCACTTGGTCATTGCGCAATCCCAGTGCCGCGACCCTGATTTTTATTTTATTAACCGTCGCGGGTTTGTGGGGCTTTCATAAACTCAACGTGCAGGATTTTCCCGACCTGGATCTCCCCATGGTCACTGTGTCGCTCAGCCAACCCGGTGCTGCGCCCGCGCAGCTTGAAACAGAAGTCGCGCGCAAAACGGAAGATGCCATCGCGAATTTGCAGTTGCTGCGCCACACTTACACCACGGTTTCACAAGGCAATGTGAACATGATGGTGGAATTTGATTTTGCCAAAGATCTCACCGAAGCCGTAAGCGAAGTGAAAGCCGCGCTCGATGGAATCCGCAGCGATCTCCCACCCGAATTACTCGAACCGCAAGTTGCCAAATTTGAAATGGGTGCGGATAACCCCACGGTGACCTATGCCGTATCCAGCCCGCAATTATCGGAAGAAGAGCTGTCCTGGTATGTCGATAACACCCTCGCGAAAAAATTAAAATCCGTGCGCGGTGTGGGGCAATTTAATCGATTGGGCGGCGTAACGCGCGAAATCCAGGTTCAAGTTGACCCGATTAAACTCAATGCGCTGGGCGTAACGGCGACTGATATTTCGCTCACGCTCAAACAAATCCAGCAAGAAAATTCCGGCGGCCGCAGTCAATTGGGCGGCAGCGAGCAAGGCGTGCGCACCATCGCCACCTTAAAAACCGTGGACGAATTGGAACAGTTGCCTATTTCACTCGGCGCTAGCCCACAAACACAAACGCAACAAGAAAACCCATCGCGCACCATACGCCTTGGGCAAGTCGCAAAGGTATTGGACACCCATGCCGAGCGCATGCAATCCGCGCTGCTGGATGGCAAACGCGCGATCGGTTTTCAGGTGATCCGCGCAAAAGGTTTTGATGAAACAACATTAGCGGCAGATGTTGAGGCGGCGATCGACGAATTGCTCGCGCAACATCCCGAGGTTTCTTTCCAACTTATCCGCTCGTCGGTGCCGAAAATTCTCGACCAATATCACGGCTCGATGAATATGTTGTACGAAGGTGCGCTGCTTGCGATCCTGGTGATTTTTTTCTTTCTGCGCGATTGGCGCGCGACCCTGATCGGCGCGATTGCCCTGCCCTTATCGATTATTCCCACGTTCGCGATCATGTCCTGGGCGGACTTCTCCATCAACACAATTACCTTGCTGGCGATGGCAGTTGTAGTCGGCGTACTGGTGGATGATGCGATTGTGGAAGTGGAAAATATCGCACGGCACCAGCACATGGGCAAATCCGTGCGGCAGGCAACTATTGATGCGGTAAATGAAATTGCATTGGCCGTAGTGGCCACCACCGCCACCTTGGTAGTGGTGTTTTTACCTACGGCGCTGATGAGCGGCATTCCCGGTTTGGTGTTCAAACAATTCGGCTGGACACTGGTAATCGCGGTAATGATTTCATTGCTGGTCGCGCGTATCGTCACGCCCATGACCGCCATTTATTTGCTGAAAACACCCACCGAAAAACAAAAAAGAGAACACAACTCCAGTGGCAAATTAACTCAACTGTATTTGCAAATGGCGGGCTGGTGTTTACAGCATCGCAAAACGACGCTCGCGGCAGGTACAGTATTTTTTATTGTGTCCATCGGTTTGGCCGGATTGCTGCCCGCCGGGTTTATTCCCGCGGCCGATGAAGGCATGACCTATGTGCGGATCGAAACTCCACCGGGCAATAGTTTGCAGAGCACGGAATTAAAAACCGAAGAGGCGCGCCTTGCGATTCGCGATATTCCCGGCGTCGCGCAGATTTTTACCACCGTCGGCGCCATCGCCCAACAAGGTGAAATCCTCGAAGTGCGCAAAGCGACATTGATGGTGATATTTACCGAGCGCAGTACGCGCCCGTCGCAAAATGAAATTGAAAACGAAATTCGCGCGCGCCTGCACAATATTGCCGGCATTAAATATTCAGCGGGCGCCGGTGGCCCAGGTGAAAAATTGCAAATTTTATTAACCGGTGAAGATTCACTCGCGCTCGCCAGCAGCGCGCGTGCAATCGAGCGCGAGATTCGCAGCCTCGGCTATTTAAGTGGCGTGACATCCACAGCGAGTTTAGAGCAGCAGGAAATACAGGTGTTGCCCAATATCATCCAGGCCAGCGAGCGCGGCGTATCTACGCACACCATCGGCGAGACACTGCGCATCGCCTTGGCAGGCGATTACGACCAGACCCTGGCGAAGCTGAACCTCGAGCAGCGGCAATTGGATATCCGCGTGATGCTGCCGCCGGAGTTGCGCAAAGATGCCAATACCCTGGGGAATTTACGCATCCGTTCCAATCAGGGTTTGGTGCCGCTAAACAGCCTCGCCAGTATTCGATTAAGCAGCGCGCCTTCGCAAATTTCGCGGCTGGATCGTCAACAACAAATCACTATTTCTGCGGATCTGGGCGGCCATGCGTTGGGTGACGCATTGGAAGATGTGAAAGCGCTGCCAAGCATGAAAACCTTGCCAAGCTCTGTGCGTTTAATTGAAGGCGGCGATGCAGAAATCATGGTGGATTTATTTATGGGTTTTGTGATCGCACTGCTCACCGGTATTTTTTGTGTTTACTCGGTGTTGGTGCTGCTGTTTAAAGATTGGTTACAACCCATCACCATTTTGTCAGCCGTGCCGCTGTCAGTGGGCGGCGCTTTTATCGCGCTCTTGTTGGCCGGTTCGGAATTGAGTTTGCCGGCGATGATCGGCTTGGTAATGCTGCTCGGGATCGTCACCAAGAATTCAATTTTGCTGGTGGATTTTGCAATCATGGCGCTGCAGGAACCGCACGTTTCAAAACACAGCGCTATTTTGGATGCCTGCTCAAAACGCGTGCGCCCGGTGCTGATGACCAGTGTTGCGATGATCGCGGGCATGTTGCCACTCGCATTCGGTTTCGGCGGCGATGCGAGCTTTCGCCAACCCATGGCGATTGCGGTAATCGGTGGCTTGATTACCTCAACCGCGCTGAGTTTATTGGTGGTGCCCGTAGTATTTTCCTACATGACCGGATTTGAACTGCGCTTGAAAAAATGGTTTGGAGCACGGCATAAGTTAACCGAAGAAGTGGCTTAGCGAAGATGTTCTTTTATCCGCGCCAAAGTCGATAAGGTTTGAATGCGCAAATCGCGATCATACACATCAATCGTAAACATAAATTCATCGACGGCGAGTTCATCGCGTAGTTGTTGCAAGCCGTCGAGAATTTCCAACTCATCGCCCACTTGGGCCAAGCCTAGAAAATCCTGCACACTCGCTTTTTCGCCCATCGACCAGTCAAGCTGTTCAATGGGTTTGGGCGGGCACAACCATAAAGGCTCACCGCGAAACAACGCAGTAATCCGTTGGAAACTGGTAGTCGAATTAAATGCAGCCTGTGCAGAAGTCTCACCCCATACAATCGGCAAACCCAACATAAAATAAGGCTTATCCAAATGCGCCGATGGGCGGAATTCTGCGCGATAACGTTTAAGCGCGGCACGCATGTAGGTCGGTGCAAAATGCCCCGCAAATGAATAAGGCAAACCTAATTGTGCGGCGAGGCCAGCGCTATAAAGACTGGAACCTAAAATCCAGATGGGCACTTGCGTGCCCTCACCCGGCACGGCGCGCAAGCGCTGTTGTGGTTGGCTCGGCTGCAATAATTGTTGGATCACTTGCACTTCCTGTGCGAAATTTTCTGCAGCAGAATCGTCGCGTTTGAGTGCGCGGCTGGTGACCGGGTCAGTCCCCGGCGCACGCCCCAAACCCAAATCGATACGGTCGCCATAGAGCGACGCCAGCGTTCCGAATTGCTCCGCCACAATTAGCGGCGAATGGTTGGGCAACATAATTCCACCGGAACCCACACGCAATTGTTGCGTCTGCCCGGCAATATGCCCAATCAACACCGCAGTCGCCGAGCTGGCAATACCCTGCATATTATGATGCTCTGCCAACCAAAATCGCTTGAAGCCCAAGGCATCCGCCGCCTGGGCATAAGCAACGGAATGGATGAAGGTATCGCACGGAGTTTCATTGACGCGTATAGCTGCAAGTTCGAGCAGGGAGAATTCAACCGACATAAAAACCTCTCTCAGTATTCAACGCTCCTATTTTACGAGCAATTGATCGATTGAGGTGTTTTGG
>DATIGS010000131.1:0-10598 GCA_035481425.1 Cellvibrio sp.
TATAGAAGCTGCGGCGAAAGTAGCAAAACGGGCAGGGGGGCGATTGAAGATTTCAGTGGTTTTCTTTCAGACTGTAAAAAATTGCAGGTTTCCTGTAATTTTTTTTAATTCTTTTTATTGAAGAGAAAAGATAATGTGATGTGTGTCACTCACATAAATAGAACTTTATGAGGCAAAAAAAGTGAGCGACATGCGCTCACTTTCTCCAGGTTTTAATTAATCACGTTAAGTGGAATCAACAGCAGGTTCAATTCATAGTCCTGCTGCTTTTCCGGTAGCAGGCGATATTCATCATAAGGGGTTGCGCCCCAGCTGTTGTCACTACCAACACCGCGTTGGCGATAATCCAGAATTAATTCCGTCAGCCGGCGCGGCACTATATCGGCGGCGTGACGGTTGGTGCCGACGATGGGGTAATCAAAGTCGTCGATGGTGTTGTGGTGGGCAGTGAAATCAAACTGCGGCTCACCAACGACTTTCAAACCAACGCCTTTGGCGTTACGAATCTCCAACCAGCGGGTATCGCTGCGGTTACCGTTTTCCTGCGGGCGAATGTATTGGGTATAGAAATCCGCAACACTGGATTGGTAAATACCAAGGTCTGCCGCGTATTTGCGATCCTGATAATTTTCCCAAGGGCCACGGCCATACCAACGCGCGGAATCGAAACCATCCGGCATTTGCATTTTTAATCCGAAGCGCGGCATTTCCGGTAAGGTTTTGGCCAGTTTGGCTTTGTAGGCGATCTTCATTTCGCCGCTCGCGCCAATCCGGTATTCGATGCTGCCGGTGCTATTCAGTGCCGGGAATACTAAATCGAAGCGCAGGCTGGCGATGCCATCATCCTTACTGATATGGGTTTGGGTGACTTCAGCTTTTACACCAGCGTCTTTGAAGTACGCACCGGATTTTTCCCCGAGGCGATTGCCCATATCTTTATCGGTCAGGGCGCGCCAGAAATTGGGCACAAAACCTTCTTTCACCAATTCAGTGGTGCCCACTTTGTAGCTGGTCAGGCGGCCGGAATTTTTATCGAAGTTGATAGCGACATTACCGGTTTTAATACTGACCGAATTTTTTGTTTCATTCAGCTGCATATTGTTGGCGGCTTTGAGTTCGGTTTTTGCGATGGCCGGTTGCTTCAACAAAAATTGTTCAGCGGCAATAACATGCCCTTGCGGAATCACACCTTCTTGTCGCTTCGATGAGAATTGAATATTAACTGCATATTCAGCTGTGTTTTTGTAGAGATATTTTTTGAGTTCATTAATTACGATTGCTTCTTTTGCTTGCGGCGCAGTATTCAATGAAGCCAAATCGCCTTGAGCTACAGGAGTGCCATTTTCCAACAGAGTCCATTTGCCTTGTGCATAGCTGAGGTCGCGAAAAAAATTGCGGTTGATAATCTGATAACTGCCAATCGCATCCGATGTCACAGCAATATTTTGATACACCTTTTGCAATTCAAGCAGTGATGGATGCGGAATACGCTCTGACCCTATTAAACCATTCGCCAAACCATTGCTGGTGTTGGGTGTGCCTTCTGGTTCAAAGTCTCCACCATAAGCCAATATTTTTTTACCTTGTGCGTCGGTTTTATAGATGCCCTGGTCATGCCAGTCCCAAATATTGCCGCCTTGTAATTGTGGGTGTTGATAAACAAAATCCCACAACTCTTTTAAATTGCCGCCGCTATTGCCCATGGTGTGCGCGTATTCAATCCAGATAAAGGGCGTATCAGGATATTTATTCAAATATTGTTCGCTGATTTCATTGCGATCGGCATACATCCAACCGACGATGTCGGTCATTTTTTCTTTATACCAGGTCGCGCGGGTTTCGTACTGGACGATGCGGCTGCTGTCCATGGATTTAACCATTTTATAAGCGGCGGAAATGTTCGGGCCTGGGCCAATTTCATTGCCCAGTGACCAGGCGATAATTGATGCATGATTTTTATCGCGCTCGACCATGCCGCGTACGCGGTCAAGAATGGCATCTTTAAATTGCGGGTCATTACCTAAACCATCTTGTTCAAAGCCATAGCCATGGGCTTCGATATTCGCCTCATCAATCACGTACAAACCATATTGGTCACACAACCGATACCAATAGGGATCGTTCGGGTAATGGGAGGCGCGCACGGTATTGATGTTGTGACGCTTCATCAGCTCAATATCTTTGAGCATGCTCGCACGGCCAATGGTCTGGCCACTTTCCGGCTCGTGCTCGTGGCGATTCACACCTTTAATAAGGATGGGTTGGCCGTTGACTAACAGCTGGCCTTTTTCGATAGCAACATTACGGAATCCGATCGGCTGGCGCACGATCTGATCTTCCTCGCCTGATTGTTTTAGCGTTAATACCAAATCATAAAGTTTGGGCACTTCAGCGGACCAGGGCGTTACACCGGGAAATGCCTGCTTCAATTTCACGCTGGCATTTTTTCCTGCAGCGGCTTTTACCGAAGAGTCCTGCTTCCACAATAAAGTTTTGCCATCGTAAAGCGCGGCTTCCAATTGGGCCGTGGCGGCAGTGGTTCTGGTATTGGCGAGAGTGACATCGAGATTCAACAAACCATCGCGATAATTATTGGTGAGCGAAGCGGCTGCATGGAAATCCCAGAGTTGTGTTTTGGGAACAATTTGCAAAAACACATCGCGCTGGATTCCACTCATGCGCCACATATCCTGGTCTTCCAAATAGCTGCCATCACTCCAGCGGAATACCTGCACCGCCAGGCTGTTTTTGCCCGGCTTAACGTATTGGGAAATATCGAACTCAGCCGGTAATTTTCCATCCTCTCGGTAGCCGAGTTTGTGGCCGTTTACCCACACATAAAATGCTGATTTCACGCCACCAAACGTTTGTCCTGCCAACTTTCTTCAACATTAAAATCGCGTTTGTAGGAGCCAACAGGGTTGTAATCGGTCGGTGTAAACGGTTTATTTTTTTTAAATTCGTAGCCGTGATTAATAAAAATCGGATAGTCATAGCCTTTCGCAAAAATTGTGTGTCGTTCTGCTCAGAAGTAAATTAACGAGCTTGCCGTCCCAAAAGTGCAAATGCAGCCGCGGTGAACACCAGCGGCACGAAAGAAACCCACAAGACTGTGTCCCATCCATAAACACCCAGAATTCCGCCGGACGAAAAAGAGCCGACAGCCATCAATCCAAAAATAATAAAATCATTCAGTGATTGCACTCGTGTTTTTTCGTCTGGCGTATGGCATTCCAAAACCCAGGCGGAAGCTCCAAGGAAACCAAAATTCCATCTTATGCCCAGCAGTATCAACATTAACCAGAAATGAAATACATCAGTTCCTTCGAGCCCCACTATGGTGGAGATGCCTGTTAACAACAGGCCAAGTAGTGCAATTTTTACGGCACTAAATCGTGCAATCAATTTCCCGGTAAAAAAACTCGGTGCATACATGGCGATCACATGCCACTGCAACCCCAGGTTTGCATTCGCGTGGGAGTGACCATGCATATGCATAGCAAGGGGCGCTGCGGTCATTAGGAAGTTCATCAACATGTAAGACACGGCACCGCAGGTTGCGGCAGCGATAAATGTGGGTTGTGTAATTATTTTCGATAGCGGACGACCGCCAGATATTTCTTCTGCTGTGGGTTTGGGTAAACGAACGCCCATCAAGATAATTGCAGAGATTGCGGCGACTACAGCTTGTAATAAAAACGTGGCGGCATACAAATGCGCAGGCCATAACGCCATGGTGTGTGTAACCAATTGCGGGCCCACAATGCCCGCCGCAACTCCGCCGCCCATTACCAGCGACAACGCCTGTGCTTTTCGTTGCGGTGCTACACCATCGGTAGCGGCAAAACGGAAAGACAATACAACGGCGGCGTAGGCACCCCCAAAAAATGTTCCCAGGCAAAATAACCAAAACGATTCAATGATCATGGCATACATGGATAACAAGCCGACCAGCACACCGGCGATTGTTCCCACTAAAAATGCGGTGCGACGACCATGGCGCCTGGCGATAGCGCCGGCGGGTAAAATACACATCGCCATACCCACAACAAAAATCGAAATTGGCAATGTCGCAAGGATAGGATTCGATGCGAGCATGCTGCCCACAATCGCGCCAGTCGCATAAACCACAACAGCATTTGCGCCTGCCAATGCCTGGGCAATTGTCAGTCGCCAAATATTATTGCGCTGGTCGCGCTCGGAAATTTCAAAAAACTCACTGGGTTGGGAATGCATATTGTGGATAACCGAAAATAGATGTTGGTTCTAAAATTAAGAACGTGCGCCTCTCGATTTCAATTTTACTCGATCAAAAATCAAAAAGCCGCTCGACAACATCGAGCGGCTTTTTAATTGGCGCAGCCAGTTTAATGGCAAGCAATCAGTTGTAGTAGTTGGTGTACAAACCCATACGCAATGCGGAGCTGGTGTCGCGGTTGGCGTAGCGGCTGATTTTTACCGTGTAGTAACCTGATTGGCTCGGTGTGAAATTTACGTATTCAAACGCGTTGTCCCACGAATAGGAGCCGCCTACATAACTGCCGTTGGGTGCGTAGACTTTCATATCCAAATCTATGCCGATGGCGTGGGCGTTGTTGCGGTGATCGTAGGTGTAGCTGCCGCGGTTCATCCAGGCTAATGCAACGCGCGCTTTTTTGAAGCCGCTGGAAATGTAGATGCGTGTGGTTACATAGCCATCGCTTGCGCCGTCGTTTTTATCGAAGGTGCTCCAGGATGAATTGTTGCCGCTCCACCACGCCCAGTAGCCGGAATACTGCGCGCTCAGGAAATCAATTCCACCCAATCCGACTTTATCAAAGCCACCGCTAATCGCATCGGTTGCACCGGCGAGTATTTTTGCTTTGGCGAGGTAAGGGCGGTATTTCAAGTAAGTAGAAGAGCTCATCATATCTGCGGTAAATGCCGCAGCATGTGGGCAGGACATACTGGTGCCGGTCATGGTGAAACCGCCGGCGGTGATATTGGTGCCGGGCGCCGATATTTCAGGCTTGTCATTGCCGATGCTCGGGTCAGTAAATGAAGAGCCGCCATTGATGCCGTTGGTTGCATCGTTGTAGTTGCCGACAGCGGTGATATTCAGACCTTTGCCTGGAGAGGAAATGCTGCCAGTTGTACTGCCGGAATTGCCCGCGCTGTTAAACATGGCGAGGCTGTTGTTGTAGCTGTAGTTGTCCCAGTTGCGATCAGTAGTGCCATAACTGTTGCTGGACGCATTGCCATTGGAGCGAGTGGTGATGTAGATGCGGTCGTTGCCGCCTACGCCGTCGAGGTCGCTGTCATTGGGCAGCACTGCACTGCCACGGCAGTACAAAAACGAGTTGGGTGATACTGCGCGGATAATCGCACCTACGTTGCGTGAGTGATTGGTTTCCGAACCGGCGAGGCGATCGTAATTGGTGATGCGCGATTCATCGGCGCAACCGCTTTCGGTCATGTAGATGCCAATGCCGTCACCGCGAGTTGCGCTGAATGGCAGCGCCCAGTTGGTGATATTGGTTGCATCCATCGCCGCGTTGATATCGTCTTTAAATTCGGCAGTTGGCTCTACACCGGCAATCAGTGCATCGTTGCTTTCAATCAACCGCATCAGGGTTTCGGCGTTCAAGCTGGCAGTCAGGCCTTCTTCACCGCGTGCCAATGCCTCGCGCACACCTTTGGCGTCCAGCAGCTTATAAGTTTCAGCCCAACGTTGGACGATGGCGCTGCGCTTGAGGTTGGCTTCGCTCTGCAATTTGCGCAGCGTATCGGCACTGGTATCGCCATATTGGTTTAATTCCTTGGCGCCGAGTTCGCGGCCATTTACTACGCCACTGGCGGTTTCGCCATTGCGAATTTCACCAAAGCCGCTCTCCAGCGGAAGCGTTGGATTCACGCCGAGGTTGAGTGCGATATCGACGCTGAGCGTTTGGGTGTAATTACCCTGGCTTTGCATTTCGCGCACCCACTTGACGACGCGTGGATCAAATTTTTCGGTTTTTGCTTGCGGCACTTCGCGTTCGGAAATAGCTTTTCCGGTAGGGCTCAGGATTTGGGTTTTCACTTCACCTTGCGCATCGACAATTTTGCTAAATGAATATTTGGCACCATCGATAACAGCAACTTTGCTGGAAGCAGGAGTGCTGGTTTGCGCTGCGACACCGAACGCGGCGAGGCTAATGGCGAGAGTGAGGGAATTAACGGCAAATGCAGACAGTTTCATAACAAGTTCCTTTTTCATATTAAGTGAGATAAAGATCAGCCCAAACATTCCTTTAGGCTGTGCGCACTATAGGCGAGCGGATTTTATATGGCTGTAAGAAATTGCCGCTCTGCTTGTGACTTTTTCACCAAATGATTTTTTGCATGGATGGTTGTATCGAAGGTTTTGATGAATCGGCCAGTGATTCTTGTCTCACCGGAACTGTAATTCCTGTCTCACAAATACGTTTGTTTGAAATCGTTTAATCGTACGAACCCGTTTTCAGGTTCGTTTACTTGATGATTAATCGGATCACACGATAAAAATTCCTGCCTGTTGTGCCCCTGTTGCGCCAGGTTGTGCCTTGGTTGGCAAAAAAATCACCGCTTAATCCCATGTTTCTGCAAAGCGCCAAAGTGAGATGAGTTTGCTCACAGCTTCTTCGTACCATAAGCGGGCTCAGTGAACCCCAACCTCTTTAATCAAAAAAATAAACAAGGTATCGCGAGCTAATCAACTGTGAAGTTACGCCGTAATTTCATCTCCATTTTTTTAACGTTCAACGCAGCGTAAAGCAATCAACAACATGCGCTTTGGTGTCGCACTGCGTCATTCCAGTTCTATTGGAGGCAATTCCATGAACACCTTTATAAATATAATCAGGTGGTGCAGAAGTACTGACAACCTGTGTTACTCCCTTGCGATAGCGCTCATTGCGTTTGCCGCTGGGTCAGCAAGCGCGCAAGCGCCCAAGTCTACGGATTTCCAGCGAACGGTTGTGGCAGAGGCGTTGGATTTGCCCATGGAGTTTGAAATTTCCGCGGATGGCCGGGCATTTGTGGTGAGCAAGTGCGGCAAGTTTTATGGTTGGAAACTGGATGCCGGTGTCGCGACCGTGACATCGACGGTACCCAATGTGCGTTGTGTATTTGAGGATGGTTTATTGAGCCTCGCGCTCGATCCAAACTTTACCCAAAACGGTTATATCTATGTCCAATACACCTCACCGGGCAGTAAAACCCGGGTGTCGCGTTTTACGGTCAATGCCAATAACGCGCTGGTGGCGGGTTCGGAATCGATTTTATTGGAGTGGACTACCGGCGCCGAAGCCCATGGCCACATGGGGGGCAGTTTAAAGTTCGATAAAGCGGGAAACCTGTTGATCACCACTGGTGATAACAATGCCGCGAGTGGTTATTTCTCGGAAGGTGCGCAGGAAACCTCGGGCAATACCAATGATCTGCGCGGGAAAGTGCTGCGCATCACCCCCACGGCGGACGGTAAATACACCATTCCCGCGGGCAATTTATTTCCCGCTGATGCCACTCACCGTCCGGAAATTTACGGCATGGGCTTCCGCAATCCCTTCCGTATCAATATCGATCCGTTGACCGGTTATGCCTATGTCGGCGATATAGGCCCGGATTCTTCTGCTGCCAGTGCGGAAGGTCCCGGCGGTATGGATGAGCTGAACGAATTGCGCACGGCGGGTAACTATGGCTGGCCTTACGTACTCGGTTTTAATGAGCCCTATGCGGGGTTTAATCCAACCAATCTGGTCAATAATTTTGCCCGCAATACCGGTGCAAAAAATTTACCGGCGGCGAAACCGGCGCTTTGGACTATTCGTCACCAAGCCACCATGGCGGGGCCGGTGTATCGGTTTAATCCCGCGATTACCAACGAATTTAAATTGCCTGAGTATTACGACGGACATTTGATTTTTTGGGATTTCAACAGCAGCAAATTTTCCACCATCAATCTGGCGGCGGGCGGCAATCCACCGGTGGCGGAAGAGTTTCCGTTGAATACCGCAAATTTCCAGGGTGCGATCGACGTAGAACTTGATCCGCGCACCCATCAACTTTACGTGCTGCAATGGGGTTCAGGTTGCTGCGATAAGGAGCCCTTCAACAACGGAGTGCTTTACCGGTTTGATTACATCGGCGACCGCGATAACGGCACAAATGTGGCGGTGGGTGGCGTTGCGACTGCAACTTCTGAAACCGGCGGAAATCTGGCTGCTTACGCTATCGACGGCAACCCGGCAACGCGCTGGGAAAGTCTCGCTGCAGATCCGCAAACCCTGATCGTTGACCTGCGCACTCCGACGACCATTGCGACCATCATTATCAAATGGGAAGCGGCGTTCAGCTCCAAATACGTCATCGAAGCCTCGGTTAACGGCACCACCTGGGAGCGCCTGGTCACCAACAATGCCGGTACCGGTAATGCCGAATTGCATATGATCAATTCGACTACGGCTTATCGCTACGTGCGTTTGACCGGAACCGCGCGCGCGAGTGCCTACGGCCATTCGATCTATGAATTTGAAGTCTTCGCTGGCGATCAGCCAGAGCAGCCGCTCACGCAATTCGCCTATCTGAATATGCCAAAAACCCTTGATGCCAGCTTCACCGGCGTGCCCAAACTGCTGTCGCAAACCGGCGTGTTCAGCAATACGCCCAATATGACGCCTATCGCCAATCTGGTTCCCTTTGCACCCAACAGCCAGCTCTATTCCGATAACGCCACCAAAGGGCGTTGGATATCGCTGCCGGCAAATACCAAAGTGAAATGGGATGCGAAGGAAAACTGGATTTATCCGCAGGGTACAGTAGTGGTGAAACAGTTTGATTTGCCTACCAGCGCGGCAAATCCGGCGCTTAAAAAGCGCCTTGAAACCCGCTTGCTGGTGGTCAAAGCCGACGGCAAAGTCTATGGTGTCACCTACAGATGGCGTGCCGATAATAGCGATGCGGATTTGCTGATGTCCGGCGCCCAGCAGAGCGTTGCGATTACCAATGCCGACGGCACGACGACTAACCAGACCTGGACGTTCCCCAGCCCGACCGAATGCCTCGATTGCCACAACGCGCAATCCGCCCAGGTGCTCGGCTTGAGCACGCGCCAGTTGAATGGTAATTACACCTATCCCAACGGGGTGACGGAAAACCAGCTGGTGCATTGGAACAACCTCAACCTGTTTACTCCGGCGTTCACCAATAGCCAGGTTGCCGGTTTTGATAAAACCGTTGCACTGGGTGATACCAGCGCGACCCTGGAAGCGCGGGTGAAATCCTATCTCGATGCCAACTGTGCGCATTGCCACGGTACGGGTAATGGTGGATCGCAATGGGATGCCCGCTTCAATACACCTCTGAGCCAGATGAAGATCGTGAACCTCGGTACTACCGGTATTCGCGATTACATGGCCGATTACGGCATTGCCAATGCGAAAGTGGTAGCGGCTGGCGCACCGACGCAGTCGATCCTGTATATCCGCGACAAGAGCATCAACCCCAATGACCGCATGCCGCCAATTGGCCGGTCGCTGGAACACAAGGAATACATTGCGGTGCTGGACCAATGGATCGCCAGCCTCTCGGGCACTCCGCCACAGCAGGGTAAGGTGCTGTTGTCCAAAGGCAAGCCGGTCACTGTCTCGTCGTTTGAAGGTGGTTTTACCGGTGCCAATGCGGTTGATGGCGATGCGGTAACCCGTTGGGGTAGTGAGTTCTCCGATCCGCAGTGGATCGAAATCGACCTGCAAACGGCGCAAAGCATCAGCGAAATCAAACTGGTGTGGGAGACTGCTTACGCGAAAAACTACACCATCCAAGGATCGCTGGATCGCACCCAATGGACCACGCTGGTAACCAAAACCAACGGCACTGGCGCGACCGAAACCCATAGCAACCTGTCCGGCTCCTACCGCTATATCCGCTTGAACGGTACGGCGCGCGGGACCGTCTGGGGTTACTCGCTGTTTGAGTTTGAAATCTGGGGCGGTACCGGCACCTCAGTTGAACCGCCTGAAGATCCGCCGGTCCAGACGCCGGTGCTGATCTCGCAAAATAAAACCGTCACTACTTCAGCAGTGATTGGCGGCAACACCGGCGCGGCCGCAGTTGACGGCAATATGGGCACGCGCTGGGAAAGTGTGTTTGCCGATAATCAATTTATCCAGATCGACCTGGGCACCAAAATGAAGATCAGCCAGGTAGTGCTGGAATGGGAAGCCGCTTACGGTAAAGGCTATGTCATCGAAGTGTCCGATACCGGCACCGGCGGCTGGACTGAACTCTTCCGTACCACTACCGGCAACGGCGGCCAGGATGCACTGACCCTAAGCGGGCAGGGGCGTTACGTCCGCCTGACCGGCATTACCCGTGGCACCCAATACGGTTTCTCGCTGTGGGAATTCCGCGTCTACGGCAGCCCGCTGGATGCGGTGGCTACTCCAGTCATCAGCATTACATCGCCTACCACTGGCCAGCAGTTTGTACAGGGCAATAACGTCAGCTTGCAGGTCGGTGTGAGCGACTCTGCCTGGTTCAGCTCCGGCGGCAGTTATCGTTACTCGCTTAATAATGCGGCGGCGATCAGGTTTGCCAAC
>DATIGS010000132.1:0-19713 GCA_035481425.1 Cellvibrio sp.
CAGGCAGCAAATCAAATTGCTCAAAAACACGGTTGGAAATCTGTTGGGGAATACATGCGCCTAAGCACCAAATTGGGTAATGCGATAGCAGCATATTTTCTATTTGCTGATTTGGGTAAGGTAACTCAAGAGCAGGAGCAACAACTTAAAGAAAAAGCGGATCCTGCGGTATTAGCCGTCCCTAAAAGTGACATTGAGTTTATCAAGAGAAATGAAAAGGCTTTGCAGCAATACATTCAGGCCTATGGGGCAGGGCGATAAATAATAGAGCTCTATTACAAAAGGCGGATCAAAAGATCCGCCTTTTGCTTTTATAAGGCTATCGAGAGCCTCCACTTAGGCTCAAATATACCAGTGTCTGGTTCAACAACTGATATGCCACTTCGCCGAATGTAATAGGTCCGGTCAAGTCGCGAGTCTTTTTTCCCTCAAGTTCTGAATACAAATAATTGAGGATACAGTTACAAGAAAATGAAATCCCCTCACTGGCCGAGGCTGAAAGCTCATTGTTGAAACTCTCGATATAGTTTTCAACCGGCTTCGCAAAGCGATAACTAATATCGGCAAACACTGGCGCGTAGAGATCAACTTTATTATTCGCCTCATCTACATGCTGGATACTTACATTAACCATTACACCCGAATAGTTTGCTACTAATGGCAGGCGGGTATCCACTTTGGAATATTTAATATAGTCAGCCAGGTTAGCCGTTTCGCCGTTAATCGTGCATTCGCCTACGCTGAAACCTGTTTGTTTAAATTTGATTTCAGGACCTGCGCCCTGGGTAAACAAATTGACAATATTGATATTGGCGAGTTGATTGATGGGCAATGGAATATGCATTGCAACGGCTTGCTGGTCGAGCAACATCCCACGGGCGGGACCAAAGCCAACTTTGGCATCGCGACTACCGATATCGTCCAAGTGTACCCCTGAAATCCAACCAATAATTGGTGAGAAATACATGTTGGGATAATCCGGTGCGTTTTGCGCGTAAGACAAGTGCACTTCAGACATTGCTGGCAAAATGACGATGGTAAAACCATGTTCAGGAGCTTCTTGCGCAATACGTGAGATGGAGTTTCCATCGTACAAGGTGATGCGCGGTGCATTGCTTGGTTGTACACCCTCGATGGTGTTAACGAAAATTTTCTCGCGGTCGGCCTTGCCACCTTCGGCGGTCATAAAATAGGGAATGGTCCCGGCAATCCAATTGCCGGAAGGCAAATCAGTTAATACTGATTCATCGGCTGCAATAACAAGGTATTCACCCTTGTTAATCTTTTCAATAAGTTGGTCGCGATTAATAAGCGCGCTGCGAATGCTAATGTCGGCGTCTTGAGCCATGCAAGATCTCCTAATCGATCTAGTGAGTATTACTTAAAACAATGCGAAGTTCTTGTTGCATAAATCGCTGGTTGTGTTTGATGAAGTCCCTTACCCGTCTTGCGGCATTAAGCTCTACCACCGGATCCGGGTTCATAAGAATTTGCGACCGCAAATTGGAGAGCAAAAGCTTATAGGCGATATGCGAACTTGGGATGAATGCATCATCTTTTAGTATGCGCTTCCAGACTTCGTTGCGTTCATCCGGTAGAGAGAACTGATTTTCTTCTGGTGCATTCATTAATTGATTAATCAGCACCAGTTCTTTTTTTAGATTGCGTGCGTTTTTTCGGAAAAATTCGCGCAACGAGTTAAGGGCGAACACGCGCGAATTATTGTCGTCGGAATTTTGAAACGCATGGCGCAGCCGCACCAAAAACAAGTTTAACGACATATTGCTTGAGCCAAGGTCAAGTTTTCCTGTCACCAATTTTAACCAGATTCCATTCTTAAGCGCGGGCAAAACCAGTTTCGTTGTGGCATTGCGTCGTTCCTCGACAGACTGTTTCTTCATTGACAGTGCACATATCTGGCCGATTTCTGCATCAAGCATATTGATGTGGGAAATAAAAAACTTACGCAATTCATTTACTGAATCAGATAATTTTACATCCACTTTGGGGTCGATCATGCTGAGTTTTAATTTTGACAACATTAATTTCAGAGGAAAAACCTGGGTTTTTAAATGAAACTTATCGTAGATCATGCTTTCCCAGATAGGATCTGCTTCGCAGGGGAGGCAGGTGGCTAAGCGATGTGACTCTGGTGTTTTTTCTATATCGCCCAGTATGTCTTCAACCAGGCCTAAATCAATACGCAACATGTTTGCAATTGCGTCAGGTGAAGTGCCACGAATATGGGCAAGAGCCACTTCCTGGCGCAACTGATGCGTGTAATTACGAGTAGGATCACCCACAAAATTGGGTTGGAGTAACGCCTCTTTACTTATGCCCGCACCTGAAAGACTTGGATCGTAAAAAGGAGAAATGATGTGGCAATTGTAGTAACCGATACTGCTATGCAACCAACGTTTAGTTGAACCGGTATCCACAACTTTATTATTTTCAGCATCAATACCTTTTGAAAAAAAAGAAAAGCGGGGCTTTTCTATATGATGAGAAAGCGTTATCTGGATTATCTTATTTTTCTCATCAATATTTACTTCGTTCACCGACCATGGCGCATTAATTCCCAAAATGGCTTCAAAATAATACTTGGGTTGTTTAACCACTTGATGCTCCTTTGGTTGTCAACTGTCAAAAATTTATCTTTTACTTCGACAAAACCTCAGATCAAAGTATTTTTTTCACTTTCCAATTGGATGCTACTGATATTCGCTAACAAATATTTTTGTTAGCGATCAGCATTTTTTGCGTATGAACAATTATTTTTAAAGCTGGTTCGAGGCGGGGGATCTTTCCAGTTTGTCGCTTCAAACATTGCGTTAACAATTAAGTTAATAATTGTTAACGGGCGCGGGATTATGACGATCTCAACATTTATTTAATAGATCTTTTCACAAGTTACAAAAAAATGTGTCGTCTAAATTTTCGGGAAAATTAAAAACCGTTAATCGTGCGATTAAAAAATATACACATGTGTTTTTTGTGAATTAATTATCTTATTAAATAAGTAGAAGTCTTGTTGAATTAGGCGCAACGAAATCGTCATTTAGCCTATTAAATTTGATTTTTAATTTATTGTTTTTTTCTGGGACTTGGTTCGCGAAAAATAAAAATCCTTATTTCTTTGAAAAAATGATTATGAAATCTTTGCGTCGTGTAGCGGTTGCTGATACGAACATCGGTTAATGAAATAATTTTTTAAGGATTAAATTATGCAGTTCATTAAGTCTCTATTGAGTGGCGATTTTTTGCAGCGCAGCGTTTTGCTGAATAATAAAGGTGTGAATGAGTCTGTACCTGACCGCTTGCGGGTTGGAATTATAGGGACTGGTAAAATCGGTGTTGACCTTTTAATAAAGGTGCGGCGCTCACCTTGGATGGAGTGCGTTGTTTTTTCGGGAAGAAATTTGCAATCAACAGGAATGACCTACGCCGCTGAATTAGGTGTGCCTGTATCAGACCAAGGTATAAATGCTTTCTTTGAGCCTCGTTATCGCTGCGACATCGTATTCGACGCGACATCGGCTGCCCATCATATTGAGCATGCACAGGTATTCGACAAGCTGGGCATCCTCGCAATAGACATGACACCTTCGCAGATTGGCGAGTGTTGTGTTCCGGCCTTGGGGATGGGGGAGGTACTTGAAAATAAAAATATCAGCATGATTTCCTGTGGTGGGCAGTCATCGATTCCCATTGCGAAAGTATTAGCAAACTCACTTCCGGATGTAAGGAAAATTGCGGTCAAGTCGATTGTGTCTCCAAATTCCGTCGGCCCTGGAACACTGGCCAACCTTGATGAGTATTATCACAACACCAAAGCGGGCTTAAGAAAATATACCGGTGTACAGGATTATGAAATCGAGCTATTGGTTGATGAGGTTAATCAAGAAACCCGTATGCTAACGAGTGTTACTGCTTATTGTGATTCGATGGATGTAGATGCGTTACAGGCGCCGCTCGCCGAAATGTTGCAACAAATTCAGATGTACGTTCCAGGATACAAAATGGAGGCTGGACCGATGTTGGTTGATGGTGGCATCAGGGTCGATTTGAGTGTGGAAGGATTGGGGGACTACTTGCCCAAGTACGCTGGCAATCTGGATATCATCAACTGCGCTGCTATCGCCGTTGCTGAGCATTATGCGCAAGCGACCTTAGCGCCGCGACAAGTTAAAACACCTATAGTGCAGCATCACGGCAGTCTACAGTTGGAGTATTAGTATTGACGTTTATGAGTGTTTTTGTTGATGGATTTGGATTGTAGTTACCAAAAAAAGCAGGCGAGGGCGCCTGCTTTTTTCTATGCTTCGTTAATTTGCGGTGAGTGTACCTGCGCGATAATCTTGAATGGCTTGTTCAATTTCATCAGTAGTGTTCATCACAAATGGGCCATATTGCACGATGGGTTCTTTAATTGGTTTACCCGAGATCACTAGGAACCGTACATCGCTATTCAATGCTTGCACTGTCAATTGATCCCCCTTGCCCAGTAAACCTGCATTGCCTTTACCAAGCTTACGCTTGTCTTCTCCGATAGCAACGTCGCCTTCATACACATATAAAAACGTATTGTGTTCTTCCGGTAACGCATGGTGAAACTCGGCTTGGGCAGGTAAATAGACATCCCAATAAATAACCTCTGTCGTTAAACCCTGGATCGGGCCGCTAACAATATTGCCGTTCACAAAAGCACTATTGGCAATGACTTTGATACTTCCACCATTCGTTAGACTGGCGACGGGAATGTCGGCCGCTGGAATATCGCGATAATGTGCAGCTTTCATTTTTTCTGCGGCAGGTAGATTCAGCCACAATTGAAAGCCACGCATGGTGCCATGTTCTTGCTGTGGCATTTCCGAGTGAATAATGCCGCGACCTGCTGTCATCCATTGCACATCACCATTGCGCAAGTGACCTTTATTGCCCATGTGATCTTCATGCAGCATATGGCCTTCGAGCATATAGGTCACAGTTTCAAAGCCACGATGTGGGTGTGCAGGAAAGCCGGCAATGTAATCATCGGCACTGTTGCTGCCAAATTCATCGAGCATTAAAAATGGATCAAAACGCGCATGTTGGTGTTGGCCAAGGCTGCGTTTTATGCGAACACCAGCACCGTCGCTGGTGTCGCGGCCTTGCAATATTTGCTGTAACTGGCGTTGCATAAATTTACTCCCGAAAGTTTGGTTTGCAGGGGTTACGGGTCAGGCCGCAACACCCTGTTCGATTTCAGCTTTTGCTGTCGCAAATGCCTGATCTTTTTGGCCCATGTTAAGGCCTTCCGCATAAATAAAGTGCACATCTTTCAAGCCCACAAAGCCTAAAAAGTTACTCAAGAACTGGCTTTGGGTATCACTTGGCTGGCCTTTGTGAACGCCACCACGAGTGGCGATGATGTACACAGGTTTGTCAGCAAGTAAGCCAACCGGGCCGGTTTCGGTGTACTTGAAGGTAACACCTGCACGGGCAATGTGATCGAAATAGGCCTTGAGCGTAGAGGGTACGCCGAAGTTGTATAGCGGCACGCCGATGACAATCACATCCGCGGCGTTAATTTCCGCAATTATCTTGTCGGAATAATCCAGCACCGCTTGTTGTGCTTCAGTGCGGCCCTCGGCTGGGCTGAACAGCGCTTGTACGCGTGTCGCGTCCAGGTGGGGAACTTCCTCTTTCGCAAAGTCACGTACCACTACATCACCGCTTGGGTTTTGTGCTTTCCAACGCTGTACAAACTCTTGGGTTAATACGCTGGAGTTACCGTTATCGCCAAACAAACTGCTGTTAATTTGTAAGAGAGTAGCCATTTCTAAATCCTCATCATGTGGTGGCTTGATTGCCATGCGCTCATTAAATGATTTGACGAGCGAATGATAAATAGCGATATTTGGTGGTATATGATCGAATTATTGGATCAGTTCGCCTTCCTCTTTGGACTAATTTGCTATGACTCAAGAACATGCTTCGCCAACAGCCGTGGGTACTACCGAAAACAAGGTGACACTGGAACAGTGGCGAGCCTTGCTGGCAGTCATTGATGCGGGCGGATATGCAAAAGCCGCCGAGCTGCTTAATAAAAGTCAGTCGGCTGTCTCCTACGCTATTTCCCAACTGGAAACGGCGTTGGGTGTAAAGGTCTTTCAATTACAGGGCCGTAAGGCGGTGGCGTCTCCCGCGGGCGAATTGTTGTATCGTCGCGCTAAACAGTTATTGGAGCAGGCGGAGCGGTTGGAAAAGTCAGCTGGATGCCTGTCGATACACGTAGAACCTCTGGTGAAGATCGCTGCTGACATTATTATTCCCACTACTTGTGTATTGCAGTGTCTTGCTATTTTCGCGCAGGATTTTCCCGATACACGCGTTGAAATTTTTGAATCCGTCCTGAGCGGCACGGAGGATGCTCTTTTGCAACGACAAGTCGATTTGGCGATCGGAGGCCGGGTGCCCATGGGATTTATGGGGGAGAAGCTGGTGACGGTGACCATGCGCGGCGTGTCCAGTGCCAATCATCCACTGCAATTATTAGGTCGCCCTATTAATGATGAGGATATGCGTCAGCACCGTCAGATCATTGTGCGGGACTCGGGTCAGTATCGTCGCCGCACAGAAGGTTGGCAGGAGGCCGACCAGCGCTGGACAGTCAGCCATATCAAAACATCGTTGGATGCTATTCGCATGGGGTTGGGGTATGCCTGGCTACCGGACGCGTATACCAATGAAGACATCGCCGCAGGGCGATTAAAATATTTGCCGGTTGAAGTGGGATCGGTGCGTGAAGTAACAACCTATTTAACGTTCGCCGATCGCGATTTTGCTGGACCGGCGACGAAACATCTGGCGGAAATCCTGAAAAAATATTTGCCTGAGCTTTGTTAGGCAAATTGCGCCCATATAGGACAGTGATCCGAGGATTTTTCCATACCGCGAATATCGTAATCGATCCCGGTTGCAACGCATTTATCCAACAAGGCTTGTGTCATTAAAATTAAATCGATACGCAGGCCGCGTTTGGGATTATCTTCAAAGCCACCGCTGCGATAATCAAACCAGCTGAAAAATTCATTGCTATCGGGATTGTGTTCGCGATAACTGTCTTTCAGGCCCCAAGCTAATAATTCATTTAACCATTCGCGTTCTTCTGGCAAGAAGCTGCATTTGCCGGTACGCAGCCAGCGTTTACGATTTTCTTCACCGATACCAATATCGATATCTTGATGGGAAATATTCATGTCACCCATCACAATGATTTGTTTGCTGGCTTCTTCCGCTGATTTTAAATAACCAATCAGGTCAGCATAAAATTTTTGCTTGGCGGGAAATTTTATCGCGTGGTCGCGGCTTTCCCCTTGGGGGAAATAGCCATTCAGTAGCGTTATTTCGCCCAGAGGCGTATCAAAAACTCCACCGATAAAACGACGTTGTGCTGTTTCATCATCGCTTGGGTAACCCTTGATGACTTTTTTGAATGGATATTTTGAAAGTATGGCCACACCATAATGGGTTTTTTGACCAAAATATTCGACGTGGTAACCCATGGCCTGGATTGTGTCGAGCGGGAAGTCTGGATCATTAACTTTTGTTTCTTGTAAACCGATGAAATCCGGGTTGTGTTTTTCAATAATCGCTTCTAATTGATGCAGGCGGATTCTGATGCTGTTGGCATTAAACGAAATGGCTTTCATAAAAAACTCTGTTATAAAAACACCCGAGCATTTCTGGTCAGGTGTTTGTTTGGTAATGAATTTGTGAGTGGCTAATAAAGTTATTGAGTGGCGACTTTTTTCTCTGGCGATTTGAGTTGGTTAATGAAGTCAGCCAATACATGACCCGCTTCCATTAGGTAAGGGTCTTCTTTTGGATGAATTTCCTTATCAGCTTCCTTAGGCGGAGCATCTTCATCTTCATCGCCACCATTTGCCGCTTTTAACGCAGCATAATCGGCATAAGGTTTTTCGCCTTTAGCGGTACGTTTTTGGTTTTCCATATCCAAGGAGCGTTTTTCCATTTCTTTTTGTTCTGCCTGGCGAGTGGCTAAACGCAATGAAACTTCTTTTTTAGCCGCAACTTCTTTAAACATTGCACTTTGTTTATTGAGGAAAATAAAGTCCGGGTCCTGCGCCATGCGCTCCTGGTGTTTGGTTTCAATTTTGGGTAAATACTTGCTGATGTTGTAGTAATTTTGATGTGGTGCCGGATGGATGCGATCCCACGGCAGAACATTATCATAGCTACTTTCACCAATTTCATCAGGATCTAACAGGCTGGGCAATTGCACATCGGGAATTACACCGCGATGTTGGGTGCTGTCGCCAGAGATACGATAAAATTTCGCTTCAGTAATTTTCAGACGCCCGTGTTTTAATTCAACAAGATTTTGTACTGAGCCCTTACCAAAAGTCGTGGAGCCGATAATAATCCCTCTACCATAATCCTGAATCGCACCAGCAAAAATTTCGGATGCAGAGGCGCTCAAGCGGTTAATTAATACCGCGATAGGGGCGCGATATACCGCCGGTTGATATGCGCGATAGTTGCGCGAAATGGTGTCATCGTTCTGACGAATCTGTACAACTGGGCCTTGGTCGACAAACAAATCCGTTAGCATTGCTGCTTCGGGCAAAGAGCCGCCACCGTTATCACGTAAATCAATAATAATGCCATCTACTTTTTCTTTATTCAGCTCATTGAGCAAGTTGAATACATCGCGTGTCGTGCTTTTATAATTGGGATCACCTTTCTGGTATGCCTCAAAATTCATATAAAAGGTGGGTATATCAATTACACCGATTTTAAAACTTTGGTCACCATTTTTGACTTCGAATACTGCTTTTTTAGCTGCTTGATCTTCCAGCTTTACAGTTTCACGCTTGATGGTGATGTTTTTATTGGCCGTAGCTGTCGGGTCTGATGGAATTACCTCCAGACGCACGATTGTGCCTTTAGGGCCGCGAATCAGTTTTACAACTTCATCCAAACGCCAACCAACAACATCAACAAATTCACCATCGGTACCTTGCGCAATTGAGATGATTTTATCGTTGGGTTTTAGTTGACCTTGCTTTTGTGCAGGTCCCCCGACAACCAAGCTACTGACTTTGGTGTAGTCCTCATCGCTTTGCAGGACTGCCCCGATGCCTTGAAGTTCGAGTGACATGCTAATGTCAAAGTTTTCGGCGTTTTCTGGCGATAAATAATTGGTATGCGGATCGTAAAGCATGGTGAGGGAATTCATCATCACACTGAATGCTTCTTCATTCGTTTGCTGCTTTAACCGGCGCAATTGATTGGCGTAGCGTTTACGCAATGTAACCTTGCTTTCGTCGAGTTTTTTCCCCGAAAGCATAGAGTTGAGCAAGTTGGATTTGAGGTATTTTTGCCACAGCTTATCGGCTTCTGCCTGATTTGCTGGCCACGCCGCTTTTTCACGGTCGAGTGCGATGGACTCTTCAACATCGAAATCGAAAGTTGTTTTCGGATCGTCCAGTATTTTTACGACTTTTTCGAGGCGGTCAATCATGCGCTCATTGAACCGATTGAAAATGACAAAGCTATTGTTGAGCTGACCCTTTTTATAATCGTCATCAAAAGTTTTGCGGTACTTTTCGAATTCGGCAATATCCGATTGAAGGAAAAAGTTCTTGGCACTGTCGAGTGACTTCAGATATTCATCGAGGTAGCGTGAAGACAGGGCGTCATTGAATTCCTGATCGCGGTAATGCTCGCTGTCCAGCTTTTGCACAAGTTCGATGGCTGCTTTGCTCTGCTCCGGAGTAGGTTTGAGGGTATCAACTTTGTCCGCAAAACTCAGCGAAGACAGGCTGAGAGCTAAGCTAAATAGGGTGATTTTTAGCGGTCTCACAACAACAATTTGCATAAGGGGGTCTCGAAAAGTCAAAGCGTATGTTCTGGTGCACCAATGCACAGCTGCCTTTATTCACATGCCATAGCCGTCCACGCCCATCTGGTGCGGGGTCAGGCGGGTTACTATAGCGGAAATACGTCGTTAAAGGCAGGGCTAAAGCCTGCCTTGCGGAGGTTTAGGTTTGCGTAGTTGTGATTCGGTTTTCAGGGAAAAGTTTCGGACTTCTCATTCCTCTACCGGTAATGAAGAGCCATCTGCCGAACTGCTAGTGCTTGAGGATTGGGCGTTTCCTATCAAGTCTAACCAGAGTTCTTTACGATCCAAGGGTGTTGCCTTCGGTAAAAAAGGATTCTCGATTCGTATTGCGCGACGGTTACCTAAGTCGGCCTTTCCTAGCGCCTCCTGCACTTCCGGACTTTCATAAAAGTACTTGTTGAAAGTGCCATCCTTAATCGCTGATTCCAAACCAAATTCAATATCCTTTGCCAGTTCCGGATCTTTATGGGTTACAAAAAAGTAGGTTGGTAGGGGATAAATCAGTACCAGATTTTTTTCGACGGTTAATTTCAAGTTGGGAAAGGCTGACAATTCCGTCCAGACTTCGTTAGCTCCGCGGGGGAATGCATCAAAGCGCCCGCCGTCTAACATGTAGTAGAGGCTGGGTTTTTTGGTCGCCTTGATCACGGTGAGCCCCGCACTTTCCAAAATAGAAGCATCCTGCCAACTGCGGCCTTGCCCAAAACGTATATGTTTCAGGTCTTCCAGGGTTTTAATGTTATCAAAACGAGCCTGGTCACCTTGGCGAATAAAGAAGAGGCGATGATTCATTAGCCCTCGGTAGGCGTCGATTCGGATAGGAATAAAGTCGCGTTCCATTTCCTCCGAAGTTCCGCCCCACATCACCGAAATAGCACCAGACTTGACCGACTCCATTACGCGAGGGCGAGAGTACACTTCAGGTGTTGTGGAAAAAACATAGTTTTTATCGGAGTAGGATAAGGCGAGCTTGAGTAAGCCATTCATATAATCCGTTTGCACATTGGATTTCATGTTGGTGACGACAGTTTTGCTTTCCGCTGCTGCAAGCGGCATCGCAAAAGCCGCTAATAATAATGCTCCATATCGCATGGCTTTTAACAGGTCGGATTTGATAGGCATAAATACTACTCAGTCGGGTTGGCTTATTAGGGTTATAAACCTAAAAATAGCACAGCTCTGCCGTTTTGGTGTTTGGTGGTGAAATGGTTTTCCCAATGAAAAAGCCACAATGTTTGTTGTGGCTTTATGGTTATTTGGGTTGAGGGCCTTAATTAGCAGTTTGTACTGCAATCAAACATCATTTGCATAAAGTCTATTTGGTCTGCATGGGTTACCCGGGTGGTTATAACGTTTGATACCTGCCGGTTTTCCCATTTGTAATCGTAGCGGGTAAAAGTTAGCTCACCTGTGGCGCTTTCCTCGGCACTGACCACCATGCTTTGGTGTGGCGAAGTTTCCAATATATCCAGAAGTTCCCGGATGGTGGTTGCCAAGCGTGAATGATCGAGAAGTGCGTGGGTGCCTTTATGGCTCACAAAAATATAGTCACAACCGAGCATGGTGCTGAGGCTTAACGCTAACTCTCCGCGCTGGGTTGCTTCAGCCACATCAAAACTGTGGGAATTGTGCGATCGCTGCGACGACTGATGAAAAGTGTGGCTGGATGCCATTCGGTTGGGCTCCGTAGAGGGGAAATTATTCTTGTGCGTCCGGCGACGTGATTTCCTGAATGGTCAAAATGTAGCAGCCAAGATTCTAAAAGACCATAGGAGCGATCAAATTAACGTCGATAAATTTGACAATTTGTGCGTAGGTTGGCTTCTTGATATAGGGGCAATAAAAAAGCGGCTAAAGGCCGCTTTTTTATTGAGATCAATCACTTACTGTTAATATTTAGCGATGAGCTTAAGAGCTGGCTCTTTTTACCAAAGCATCTTTGATGACTTCCCTCATACTGCGCAGCGTTCTTTCGGTCGTTTCCCAATCAATACATGCATCAGTGACAGACACTCCGTATTTCAGGTCGCAGAGATTGGTGGGGATGCTTTGGTTGCCTGCACCGATGTTGCTTTCTACCATCAGTCCAATAATAGAGTTGTTGCCATCAACGATTTGGTTGGCCACATTTTCCATTACCAATGTTTGCAGCTCATGGTTTTTGTTGGAGTTGGCATGGCTGCAATCCACCATAATGTTGGGGACTACATTCGCTTTGGCTAACGCTTGCTCGCAGGCTGCAACGCTGACTGAGTCGTAGTTGGGCTTGCCATTTCCGCCGCGCAATACCACATGGCCGTAACCATTGCCGCGGGTATGGATAATAGCTACCTGGCCTTCGGTATTGATGCCGAGGAAACGATGTGGTTTGGAGACAGATTGCAACGCATTGATCGCAACAGTCAAACCACCATCCGTACCATTTTTAAAGCCCACCGCAGAAGACAATCCGCTCGCCATCTCGCGATGTGTTTGCGACTCAGTTGTGCGTGCACCAATCGCAGACCAGCTGATCAGATCATGCAGATATTGGGGGGATATAGGATCAAGCGCCTCAGTTGCGGTGGGCAAACCCATCTCCGATATGTCCAGCAATAACTGACGGCCGATGTGCAACCCTTCTTCTATTTTGAAGGAGTCATCAAGGTATGGATCATTAATGAGGCCTTTCCAGCCTACTGTGGTGCGTGGTTTTTCAAAATAGACACGCATAACTACGTAAATAGTATCGCTAACTTCGTCAGCCAATTTTTTCAGGCGTTGTGCATAGTCTTTAGCTGCGGCTACATCATGAATAGAGCAGGGGCCAATCACCACAAAAATACGGTGATCCTTGCGGTCCAGAATATTACGCACTACTTCACGTCCGCGGGTAACAACATCGCGGGCCTTCTCCGTCAGTGGAATTTTTTCCTTGAGAACCGCTGGGGAAATCAGCAGTTCTTGCGAGACCACATTCAGGTCATCGACTTGGGTACTGGTCATGGGATTGTTCCTAAAAATGTCAAATCGTGAGCCATTCTACCTTAAAATAGAGAAAATATGGGATGAAATTTTAATATGGGTCGATAAAAAAAGACAATTAACCTTTTTTTTGAAGATTTTAGGGATGAGAGGTCTAGCTCGATTAAGAAATGAGGAAGAAGTATATTTTTTTCCCAAAAAGTCCGTGGATTTTGAAATTTTTATCCTTCGTAAACAACATCGATTCTGGATGGATGCTTTATTTTGGGAGATCTATAGGTTGAAAATTAAACAATGAGCGGGGGCGAGTACGTGCAAGTAACACAATTATTGCTAAGGTAGCTTAATATGAATCACTGTTAAAAAAAGTCTAAAGGGATGGTTTTGTACATATGAAAAGATGCGTCATCTTCGTGATCCTGGGCTTGCTTTTGCCCGCAGCAGCATTTGCTGCAGAGGCTCAGCGTACCGCATTAGTGTTGGGAGGAGGTGGCGCGCGAGGTTCTGCCCATATCGGCGTATTGGAGATTTTGGAGCGGGAGCGCATTCCTGTGGACTGTGTTGTGGGAACCAGCATGGGGGGGCTAGTCGCCGGCTCTTATGCGGCAGGTCTATCGCCGAAAGATATGCGCGAAAAGCTCGCAAAGGCAGATTGGACCGATATGTTTTTGGATTTGGCGGATTACTCTCAAGTGAGTTATCGCAAAAAGAGGATTAGCGGGCCTTATCTAACCGCTACTGAAATTGGTATCACTAGTAATGGAATGCAAATTCAGCCGGGAATGGTGGCGGGCGAAAAGATCAAATTGTTTTTCAATCAATTGGTCGATGCAGATTTGGGTGAGCGTGAAATTCAGGAGTTGCCACTGCCGTTGGCGATTGTGGCAACCGATATCGGTACAGGCGAACGAGTTGTACTTCAAGATGGCAGCTTAACCAAAGCGATGCGCGCAACCATGTCGGTTCCGGGTCTCATGGCGCCTGTTGAGCTTAATGGCCGCAAACTGGTTGATGGTGGTTTGGTAGATAACGTGCCTGTTGCGGTTGCACGCGACCTGTGTAAGGCAGATAGGATTATTGCCGTCAATGTGGGTTCTCCGTTGCGCCCGGCGGAGAGTATTGGTTCTTTATTAAGTGTCACAGGGCAAATGATCGGGATTTTAACCCAACAAAATGTCCATACTTCCCTGTCCAGTTTGCGCGAAGGTGATATCTATATCGCGCCTGAATTAGGTGAAATCACCGCGACAGATTTTGTGCATTACGACAAAGCGGCCGATAGGGGCAAGGCTGCGGCTGAAAAACAAATTGCGGCATTGCGTAACTTGTCGGTGAGCGAGCAAGAATATTCCGCGTGGCGACATAACATGAGGGATCAGCGCAAGCGTGAAATTCTTATTGATAAAGTCGTCATCGCACCGGTCACGCTGGTGCATCCCGAGTACGTAGCGCGACAAATCGAGCAGCAAGAAGGTGAGTTGCTTGATCGTGTCAAATTGGAGCAGGATTTAATTCGTACTTATGGCGATGGTTTTTACGAGAGTGTGGATTATCGGGTTATCACGCAGGACCAAAAAAATGTATTGGAAATTACGGCGAAAACAAAACACTGGAGTGCTGATTATATTGTCTTCGGTTTTTCGCTGGAGAGTGAACATAAAGAAGGTTCTAATTTTAATATCCGCAGTGCTTATCGCAACACTTGGCTGAATTCCTATGGCGGAGAATTTTTCGCTTCAGTTAATCTTGGAAACCAACCCGCATTTGAGGTCGATTATTACCAGCCCCTGAATCATCGCCAGTCGTTTTTTATTGAGCCCAGTTATTCCCGCGGGCGAGAAACAATTGGTTTGTTTGCTGATGATAGGGAATTGGCTACCTACAATTTGGATAGGGCTCATGGTGATTTTTTATTGGGAGCTAATATTGGGATTTTTGGGGAAGCTACCGTGGGGTGGCGTGATTACAAAATAAAGGGTGATGCGGAAGTAAGTACGATTCCTTTGCCTGATGTTGATGAAGATTATGGTGGAACTTTAATTGCTTTAAATATGGATAAGCGCAACCGACTTTATTTTCCTTCTCGCGGTTGGCTTAGCAATATTTCTTATTTTGATTCTGGCGAAGAAAATTATAGTAAGTTGTCAGTCGATATTAGTGGTGCCTATAAGCTGGGTGAATATGTTATTGCCGCGCGCACAGCATATGGTGGTGCAGTGCATGGTGAATTACCTTTTTACGACAGTATGATGCTGGGCGGTTTCCTGAATATGTCGGGTTATGCCAGCAACCAAATATTGGGTGATGATGCCTATTATGCGCATATTCGGGCTGAGCGCATTATTGGCCGAATGCCTCTCGGATTAAATGGAGATATGCGGGTTGGATTTGCCTTGGAAGCAGCAACACTAGGTGTTAATTACACTATGGAAAATGAAGAGGTGCTTGATTCTGCGGTGATTTATTTGGGGGGTGAAACCCCATTTGGTCCTTTGTATCTTGGATATGGCTTTACCTTTGAAGGTAATTACAATTTGTACTTTAAGTTGGGGGCATTCTGATATTTTTTTCGTTCGCTTAATGAGCCTCGCTACGGCGAGGCTCATTTTTACCAAATCTGGTTAGAAGTGAAAAATAACTGCAGCGTAAGGTCCTTTTATATCAAGATTAGTGTGTATGTCACCATCATCAATATTCATATTTACTGCGCGATAACCTGCTTCAATGCCCAAATCCAACGCCGAATCAAATAGGTATCCAATTTTTGCGCTGTAGTCGGCCAAATCATTACCATCAAAACTAATGTAGTTTCCTTCAAACCCTGCAAAAAAACCTGTTAATGGCAAATCAAATTGTACGCGGCCATACATAAGTGGCACTTTGGTATCTATGTCGGTTTTATCTGTCTGTGTAGCGCTTTTGGCTTGCAGGTAGCCAGAATATTTTCTTAAGGTAACCCCTAGATCTGCAGTAATCCAATTATCGAGCAGTTCGTAGTAAAGCGTTGCGTCTGTGTAGCTCAAATCAAAATCAGTTGCGACATTGGTGCCACTGGGGTAGTTGATATTCCCGATGCTGAATGTCTGGTCAATTACGCTGCTTTGTTTGCTGGTGATATTGTTTTGCTGCAGCTTAATATTGGGGAAAAAAATAACGGGATGTTCCAGTGCAATGTAATAAAAGTTATTGCTGTTTTCATCCATGCCTAAATCGTTTGCTGATGTAGATGGCTTACCTACGTCACCGGAATATTCACTTTGCCAAGTACTAGCACCTGCATAAATGCCGAATATTGTGTCGGCATGAGTGTGGCTCACTGTGGTTAACATTAAAGCGCCAAGTGAAAACTGGGTAAGCGGAGAGCGTAATTGCATAAATAATCCTAAAGCGGAGAGTGAAGTTTTTTAAACGTAAGTGTTGTCAGATTGGGCGCAGCATTTTAGCGGATTTGGAATGAAGTGAATTAAGCCTGTGCAATTATGCCTCAATCATTTTGTCTTGTAATAAATCTAGAAACACACGTGCAGCATTATTGAGTGTACGTTGATTGTGATGGATATAGCCGAGAGGGCGCATCGTAGGAGGTTGATTGGTATTTAAAATGTGCAAACTCTCATCAATCAGGCGCTGTGGTAAAACGCCCCAACCAAGGCCAATGCTAAGCAACATTTTAATAGTGTCGAGATGATTGGATACCATGCCGATATTCAGCGGTAATTGTTCGCGGTCAAATAAATTTTTAATTAATTGCGTTGTGTAAGTGTTGGTATCCGGCATTATTGCCTGATGCTGGCTTAAATCGGCCAGCTGAATATGCGATTTCGTTGCAAGTGCATGGGTGGGTGCGACGACGAAGTGGAGTTGGTCGTGCCAGAGGGTTTCGCTTTGGAGTCGCGCATCTTGCTGAAGCGCGAGCGTAATAGTGGCGATGTCGAATCTGCCTTGGAGTATTTCATGATAAGCCTGCTCCGAATCGAGAAAGTGTAGGTCCAGTTTTACCTGGGGATAACGAATCGAAAAATCTCGCAAATAGGGCGGCAAGTAATGCAGCCCTACATGATGGCTGGTTGCAATACTTAACTTGCCTTGAATGTCGCCCTGCAAATCCGCAATTGCCCGTTGTGTCGCCGCAACTTCTCCCAAGATTAACTTGGCTTTGCTTAACAGAAGCTGACCGGCCTGGGTGAGTGCAACCTGTCGCCCGATTCGGTCAAATAGCGAAGCCTTGAGCTGTTCCTCTAATAAGGCAATGCGTTTACTGATTGCCGGTTGGGTAAGGTGCAGACGCTCGGCTGCAGCCGAAAATGACCCCTGCTCGGCGATAGCTACAAAAGCATGTAAATGTTGGGTATCCATTGATCTATTTTTAGTCTATTCCAGTTTGGAATGCAATATATAAAAAAGATAAATTTGTTTTATGGGTTGTCTGAACGTACTATCTATTCCACTAAATGATCATTAAGCAGGCGCTGATCTGCTGCCCAAACACCGTATGAGCTGAACCTTTGGAGATTCACCATGACCGCTAAAACGCTTTACGACAAACTCTGGGATGCCCATCTCGTGCAGCAGCGCGATGACGGCTCTGCCCTCATCTATATAGATCGCCACATCGTCCACGAAGTGACTTCACCGCAAGCGTTTGATGGACTGCGTATGGCTGGCCGCAAGCCCTGGCGTGTAGATTCCATATTGGCTACACCAGACCACAATGTGCCGACCACCCAAAAAGAGCGTGCCCACGGTGTTAAGGGGATTGAAGATCCTGTGTCTTTGATACAAGTGCAGACGCTCGATGACAACTGTGACGAGTTCGGTATCGTCGAATTTAAGATCAACGATCAGCGCCAGGGGATTGTGCACGTGGTTGGACCTGAAACTGGTGCTTGTTTGCCCGGGATGACGGTGGTGTGCGGGGATTCCCACACTGCAACCAACGGTGCTTTGGGAGCTTTGGCGCACGGGATTGGTACGAGTGAAGTTGAGCATGTGATGGCGACCCAATGTTTGGTTGCCAAAAAAATGAAGAATATGTTGATCAAGGTCGATGGAGAGCTTGGTCGCGGTGTAACGCCGAAAGATGTGGTGCTTGCAATTATCGCAAAAATTGGTACGGCAGGGGGTACTGGTTATGCGATGGAATTTGGTGGACAGGTGTTTCGCGATATGAGCATGGAAGGCCGTATGACCGTCTGTAATATGGCGATTGAAGCCGGCGCGCGTGCAGGAATGGTCGCCGTAGATCAAACAACTATCGATTATGTAAAAGGGCGTACTTACGCACCTAAAGGTGACTTGTGGGAAAAAGCCATTGTCGCCTGGCGTGATTATGTGAGTGATGAGGGGGCGTATTTTGATGCGGTTGTTGAGCTTGATGGTGCTGCGATCAAGCCACAAGTGAGTTGGGGCACTTCGCCAGAGATGGTGGTGTCAGTAGAAGATAAGGTGCCGGATCCGGCGCAAGAAACCGATCCGGTTAAACGGGAAGGCATGCTTCGCGCGTTGCAATACATGGGCTTGCAGGCCAATCAACCGATTACCTCAATCCATGTTGATCGTGTATTTATTGGCTCATGTACTAATTCCCGGATTGAGGACATCCGCGCTGCAGCAGAAATTGTGCAGGGGCGTACCAAGGCTGCTTCGGTTAAAGAGGCGATTGTGGTTCCAGGTTCTGGTGCAGTAAAAGCACAGGCCGAAGCCGAGGGCTTGGACAAAATTTTTATCGCGGCGGGTTTGGAATGGCGTGAACCTGGCTGCTCTATGTGCTTGGCGATGAATGCGGACAAGTTGGGTAATGGTGAGCACTGCGCATCTACCTCAAACCGTAACTTTGAAGGGCGCCAGGGTTATGGTGGGCGCACGCACTTGGTAAGTCCGGCGATGGCAGCTGCTGCGGCGATTGCGGGTCATTTTGTCGATGTGCGTACATTTAATTAAGGGTAGGAGATAGCCATGAAAAGTTTTACCGTAATACAAGGCATTGCTGCTCCTATGGATCGCGCCAATGTCGATACTGATATGATTATCCCCAAGCAATTTTTGAAATCGATTAAGCGCACCGGCTTCGGGAAAAATTTGTTTGATGAATTGCGCTATCTGGATGAAGGCAAGCCTGATCAAAGCTGTGAAGGTCGTCCGATTAACGCGGAATTTCCCTTGAACTTCCCGCGTTACAAAGGTGCGACTGTGCTTTTGTCGCGTGAAAACTTTGGTTGTGGTTCAAGTCGCGAGCACGCGCCCTGGGCTTTGGATGACTATGGTTTTCGCTGTGTAATTGCGCCCAGCTTCGCCGATATTTTTTATAACAATTGCTTTAAAAACGGTTTGTTACCCATCGTATTGGGCGATGAAATCGTCGATAAGCTGTTCAATGAAATGTACGCGACAGAAGGCTATCAATTGACAATTGATTTGCCCTCGCAAGTGGTGAAAACACCAAGCGGTGAAAGCTTTGCGTTCGATGTGGATGAGTTCCGCAAGCACTGTCTGTTAAACGGTTTGGATGATATTGGTTTAACGCTTGAGCATGCAGATGCAATTCGCGCCTATGAGGCGAAAAAACGTGTGGAAGCTCCCTGGTTATTTGATGTGGTTAAATAAACAGAAAAGTATTGGCGAAATAAGAATTTGTAATTTTGGAGAATGTTCGTGGGCAAACATATTTTAATTCTGGAAGGCGATGGGATTGGTCCGGAAATTGTGCGTGAAGCGCGCAAGGTGATGGATGTAGTTAATGCCAAGTTCGATTTGGGTTTAACTTTTGAAAATGAATTGATGGGGGGCTGTGCGATTGATGTGCATGGCGTTCCGCTGGCAGATTCAACGCTTGAAAAAGC
>DATIGS010000133.1:0-16083 GCA_035481425.1 Cellvibrio sp.
CAATGGCAATGCATACAAGCGTTGTTGATAGGTTTGTAATGCAACATTGCCCCAACTCACACGCGCTTGAGCATCTTCTCGACCATAAAAAATTTGCTGTTCGATTTGTTGCCAATGCAATTGCTCCGGCGCAGTGCAATTAAGTAAACGCAACCAATAGCGCAACAGGTTCTGCTGACGGGCGGGCGATAACTTTAGCAGCGAGGATAAATCAATACTCTGTCCAACACGCGCAACCATAGGTGTTACACGTTGCAAATCCTCCTGCGCAACTTCTTCCATCACCATTTCTTGCTGCGCACATAACTCCGCCGTTTGCTGCCACTTGCGTTTAAATTCAGGCCAACGGTTATGCAACAATGGCATCACTTGATTGCGTAAAAAATTGCGGTCGTAATCATCATCGCTATTGCTTTCATCATCCACCCATACGAGTTGATGCGCTTGCGCATAAGCTTCCAATTCCGCGCGTGAAAAATGCAATAACGGCCGCACCAGTAAACCTGCGCCAAGGACGCGCAATGAGGCCATCGATGCCAAACCTCGCGGCCCGGTACCGCGCATTAACCGCAGTAATAATGTCTCGGCCTGATCATTAGCGTGATGCGCGGTAAACAACACATCATTGGGTGCAAGATTTTTTTCAAATACCGCGTAGCGAACTGCACGCGCAGCATCCTCAATGCCCTTACCCGCATTTACAACATGGACTTTTTCAGCGTGAAAAGGAATTGCCAATTGCGCACAAAAATCAGCGCACTGCGCCTGCCATGCATTTGCATTCGGTGAAATTTGATGGTTGATATGCAGCGCACGCAATTGCACCGGCAAATGCAATTGCGCCAGTGCGTGCAGTAATACTGCTGAATCCAGTCCGCCGCTAAAACCAATCCACCAAATCGCCGAAGACCCTGCATCAGCAGAAAACATCGTGGGAAAAACAGCAGCAAGACGAGCGCGTAATTGTTCTGAATTGAAAGCCATATTTGTGATAACAAAAGCCCGGTTAAGTTGACACATTAAAGCCCAAAGCTATACAAATAAAAACCCTGTCTTGCCCCTGCTTCACAATGAGGGGCAAAATAACGTTCTATTTGTTCACAACAGGCTAGCCATATTATGACCAGCATTCCTTATGGCCACTGGCCATCGCCGATCAGCGCCGAATTACTCACCGCGCAAGGCGTACGTATCAGTGAACCACAGCCCCTGGGCGAACAGGTTTACTGGCTCGAATCGCGCCCACAAGAAAAAGGCCGCACAGCGCTGGTGTGTGAGGAGAATGGAATCCGTTTCGATTTATTTCCCATGCCACACAGTATTCGCACGCGAGCACATGAATATGGCGGCGCCTCTTACCTCGCCACTGCACAGGCTATTTATTATGTGCTGGACAGCGATCAACGCATTTATCGCTACGATCCCATCAGTAAAAATTCACACGCATTGACACCCGAAGGCGCTTATCGCTACGCCGATTTTTATTACGACCATAATCGTGGTCGTTTAATTTGTGTGCGAGAGGACTGCACGCAGGGCGGACATCATCCCACCAGCGCTATTATTGCGTTGGATTTGAACACCGGCGATATTCACACGCTTGTGCAGGGCGCGGATTTTTATTCCAACCCAAGTTTGTCTCCCGATGGCAACCAGCTCAGTTTTTTGCGTTGGAATCACCCGCAAATGCCATGGGATGGCACCGAGTGCCTGCTACTGGAATTGGACCCGCCGGGCAATGTGATTCGCACATCCATTATCGCTGGCAGCACATTTGAATCTATTTTTCAACCGCAGTGGTCTACTGCAGGTGATTTATTTTTTGTATCGGATCGCAGCAACTGGTGGAATATTTATCGCTGGGACGGCACTACCAGCCACGTAATGTGTTTAAGTGCAGCAGAATTTGCTACGCCGCAATGGGTGTTTGGCATGAGCTGTTATGGATTCTTATCGAGCACCGACATTCTCTGCTGTTTTAGCCAACAAGGATTCTGGCAACTGGGCATAATCAATACACACACCCATGCATTAACACTTATCGAATCTGATTTTCGCGATATCTCCAGTATCCGTTGCCACAATGGCAAAGGCTATTTTATTGCGGCTGGCGCGGCGCAAAGTGCACAATTGTGGTGTTATGAGACCGGAAAAATTACTCCACTGACCGTCAACGCACAAACCGTCGATAACCATTTTTTTGCTGCGCCACAAACAGTGGAATTTCCCACTCGCGATGGGGAAATCGCATACGGTTTTTTTTATTCACCGACCAATCCAAATGTTCAACATCCTACAACGGAATTACCACCATTATTAGTGATGTGCCACGGCGGCCCCACCGGAGCCACCGAAAGCTCACTCAATTTAAAAATCCAATTCTGGACCAGCCGCGGCTTTGCTGTGTTGGATGTCAACTATCGCGGTAGCACGGGCTATGGTAAACAATATCGCGACCGGTTGAAAAATAATTGGGGCATTACCGATGTGATCGACGTATGCAGCGGTGTCGATTATTTAGTGGCGCAAAACCTCGTCGACAAAAATAAAGTAGCCATTCGCGGCTCCAGCGCCGGTGGTTATACCGTGCTTGCGGCACTTACGTTTAGCGAGGTATTTAAAGCCGGTGCGAGTTTATACGGCATCGGCGATTTGGAAGCGCTCGCGCGCGATACCCATAAATTTGAAGCGCATTACCTGGATTCACTAGTCGGCGAATATCCCGCACAAAAAAATATTTATCACGCGCGCTCACCCATTTATCACATCGGCCAACTTAATTGCCCGGTGATTTTTTTGCAGGGATTGCAAGATAAAGTGGTGCCACCTGCACAAGCAGAAGCGATGGTCGCGGCCCTGCAAGACAAAGGCATAATGACCCGCTATGTCACCTTCGAAGAGGAAGGCCACGGCTTCCGGCAGGCACAAAATATCCAGCGCGCGCTGAATGAAGAGCTGAATTTTTATTTAACGGTTTTTAATCACAATTAATTGTCGGAGACAATCCATGGGGCGTTGGCGACCACCCAGTCCAAAAGGCTCAGCGTATATTACCGCCGCTGGTTTTAAACGCATGAAAGATGAAGTTACCCAGCTGTGGAAAATCGAGCGGCCGCAGGTAACGCAAGTGGTGCATGAAGCCGCCAAAAACGGCGACCGCAGCGAGAATGGCGATTACATTTACGGCAAGCGTCGCCTGCGCGAGATCGATTCGCGCGTGCGGTTTTTATCCAAGCGCATGGAAGTGCTGACCGTAGTTGATCGTTTACCGGACGATCACAGCAAAGTATTTTTTGGTGCCTGGGTCACGCTGGAAGATGACGATGGCAATGAAACCACCTATCAAATTGTCGGGCCCGATGAATTTGATGTGGCGCAGCAAAAACTGAGTATGGACTCGCCACTTGCCAAAGCCATGCTCGGCAAACGACTGGATGATGAAATCGTATTAAAAAAGCCGGAGGGCGAAGAATTTTTTTACATCACCCGAATTGAATACAAACCTTACGACGAATAATTAAATGGCAGGATCAACCATTGCCTGTTACTAAATAGCGCAGATTACTCATGTTCGTATAGGACAATGGCAAACGCAGGGTGAAGCGGGAACCTTCACCTAATTTGCTGGATACACACAAGGTGCCGCCGTGTGCTTCAGCCAATTGCCGCGCAATATAAAGCCCCATACCCAATCCTTCCCTGACTTCGTTGTTTCCTAAACGCTCAAATTTTTCAAAAATGCGCTGGTGTTCATTCGCCGGGATTCCGCGCCCTTCATCCTGTACGCAAAGTTCCACAACCTCGCCTCTCTCCACCAGGCTTATACCCACAGGTTTACCACCACCATAGCGCAGCGCGTTGGTAATCAAATTGACAATTATTTGTTCAATTCGAAAATCGTCCCAATTGCCATAGATGTCCTCAGCGATATCCAGATTAATAACGCTGCCCTTCGCTTGTGCCTGTAGCGCAAAATCACCTGCAATTCGCAACACGAGCTGCGATAGATTTATTTTTTCCGGTCGCACAGAAAGATTACCCGAATTGACCCGGCAGACATCCACCATATCGCTGATCAAACGCACCATGCTATTAATCTGGCGTGCATCGCGCTCCACCATTGCATGCAGCCGCTCTTTATCAAATACCGTTAGATCACCGCGCTGTAAATGCAGCATACGCACCTGGGTTTCGATATGCAGGGTATTAAGCGGCGTGCGCAACTCATGGGCCACAAGCGATATAAAATCGTCGCGCATTTTTAACGCGCGCTCCAACTCCACTTGTGTTGCACGCAACTGGCATTGTGCTGCTTCCAAGGCCGCAACTTGCTGTTTGACTTGCAGGCGCTGTTGATACAGCGACACAAAGACATTGACCTTACTTTTTACTGCGGCTATATCCAATGGCTTGTGCAGAAAGTCGACCGCTCCGGTTTCATAACCTTTAAAGGCGTAATTGAGTTCCCTGCCACCTGCACTGACAAATACAATCGGGATATGACGGGTCTTTTCTGTACCGCGCATCAACTCTGCCAATTCAAATCCGTTCATGTCGGGCATCATTACGTCCAGTATCGCCAACGCAAAATCATGCTCAAGCAATAACTCAAGCGCAGCATCACCCGATGTGGCCTGATAAATTTCGCGATCATCTTGTTCGATGATTTTGGAAAGTGCCTGTAAATTTTCCGGTAGATCATCGACGATCAGTAGCTTGGTGCCTTGCATCAACACTGCTCCAATTTGAAAATTAGCGATTGGATATCACTCAAGGGTAAAACAAAATCAGGGGTAAATAATTTTAATGCAGACTCTGGCATGACTGCCATTTCTGCCTCGGCCGGATCCTGAATTACGGTAAGCCCACCCACTGCATTGATTCTCGCCATTCCTTCAGCGCCATCCTGATTTGCGCCTGTCAATAAAATACCCACCAGCGATGCGCCATAAACATCTGCAGCGGATGACATCAACACATCAATTGATGGTCGTGAGAAATGGACCGGCTCTTCACAACTCACCGAAAAACTGCGGTTGCATTCAATCGATAGATGATAACCAGGGCCGGCAAAATACACGTGCCCGGGGCGTAGGTAATCTTTATCCTCCGCCACAGCGACCTTTATCATCATATGATGTTGAAAAACATCTGCCAGACGCGACTCACGCGATTCGGGCATGTGCACAACAATCACAATCGGTATCGAAAAAAATACTGGCAGGCGACTCAATAAAAATAGTAACGCTTTTATACCGCCCGCTGATGCCCCAATAACAATGGCTTCAATTTTGCGGTTTTCGATTTTTGCATCCAGCGCTACATCCGTAAATTTATATGCCGATAATTGGGCACTATCCACATTGGTCATAGGCACCTGGCTTAACGTTTACGATAAATACGTTGTGCTTTCACCAGCGGCTCAAATGCATTGGCGTGGCCGGAAAATTCAATGCTCTCTTTACTACCCAACCCCAAAAACCCCCGGTGACACAGGGATTCATGGAATAACCCCAAGGCGCGTTCCTGCAATACATGATTAAAATAAATCATCACATTGCGACAGCAAATCAACTGGGTTTCGGAAAATACGCTATCTGTCGCCAAACTGTGATCGGCGAAGCTCACATTCTCACACAGGGTGCGGTCGAACAAGGCTCCATCATAAGCGGCAGTGTAGTAATCGGAAAAGGATTGTTTACCACCAGCGGCCTGATAGTTTGCGGTATAACCGCGTACACGCTCCAGCGAGAAAATACCTTTCTTCGCTTTTTCGAGCGAGTGCAAATTAATATCGGTAGCATAAATAATACTGCGATCTAACAAGCCCTCTTCCTTAAGCAAAATTGCCATTGAATACAGCTCTTCTCCTGTGCTGCATCCTGCGATCCAAATCTTTAATGACGGATAAGTTTTCAAAAAAGGTACAACATGTTCACGCAGCGCCAAAAAATATTCCGGATCGCGAAACATCTCCGTGGTTGGTATCGTTAAATATTGTAGCAGTGCGGTAAAGGTATCCGGGTCGTGCAATATCTTTGCCTGTAATTCGGAAATAGATTCGCAGTGCAACTGGCGCAGCGCATGCGCGATGCGACGCTTTTGTGAAGCGCCGGCATAATCGCGAAAGTCATAACTGTATTTGAGGTAAATAGCCTCAATCAGCAGCTTTAATTCAATGTCGATGCTCGATGGTTGAGTCATTCCATTCGCTCCGTTCAAATGCGCTCTATGGTTGGCATCCACACACGCAGTAACGAATAGAGCCGATCAACATCAATCGGTTTGGCGAGATAATCCGAAGCGCCTGCTTTAATGCATTGCTCCTGATCGTCTTTCATCGCTTTGGCGGTTATCGCGATGATCGGTAATTTTTGGAAACGTCCATCGGCGCGGATACGGCGCGTAGCCTCAAGCCCGTCCATTACCGGCATCATCACATCCATCAATACCATGTCGATATCCGTTACTGCGTCCAATTTATCCAGGGCTTCCACGCCATTGCGCGCCACTTCAACCAACGCACCTTTTTGTTCGAGTGCTCCTGTGAGCGCAAAAATATTGCGCATATCATCATCCACTAACAAAATGCGCCGGCCTTCCAATGCCCGGTCGCGGCTGCGCACCGTCTTCAACATATTCTGGCGTTCGCTGGATAGTTCGGATTCCACTTTATGTAAAAAGAGCGTGACTTCATCCAGCAGCCGCTCCGGGGAACGTGCGCCTTTAATAATGATCGAGCGCGAATATTTCAGCAGCTCACTTTCTTCAGCGCGGGTAATATTGCGACCGGTGTAAACAATAACCGGTGGGAAGCAACAGATATCCTCAGTGGACATTCGCTGCAACAATTCATGGCCCTGCATGTCCGGTAATTTCAAATCGATAATCATGCAATCGAAAATGGTAGTGCGCAGCAATGCAATTGCCTCTTCACCGCATTCTACGGCGGTGATGTCAACGTCTTCGTCGCCAATCAATTTCACTACACTTGAACGCTGTAACGCATCATCTTCGACCAACAGCACGTGTTTTACTTTTTGTGTGAGTTTTTCTTCGAGTTTGCTAAATATTTCTTTCATCCGGTCGCGCGTGGTTGGTTTGGTCGCATAACCAATAGCGCCCATTTGCATAGCAGCTTCGCTGCGATCTGTCGCCGAGACTATGTGTACGGGAATATGGCGTGTGAGCGGATTGACTTTCAATTTTTGCAATACACTCATACCCGATGTATCAGGCAATCCAATATCAAGCAATATGGCATCGGGTAATAAATCTGCCGCAATTTGTGAACCTTCTGCCGCGGTGTTTGCCACCAGGCAACGATATTGCAGCTCATGCGCCAAATCATAAAGAATTTGCGCAAACTCCAAATCATCTTCAATGACCAACACAGTGCGGGTAGCCAGCATGTCCTTATCGCGATCATCCTCAAAAGCGCGCGGTGTAACTGGCGACGCAGCTTCTGGTTTCGCAATTGCAGCGGTTTTAAGGTCAACATCGTGAAGCAATGGCTCTTGAGCTGTCGACCGCGCAATACTGGTCGGCAATCCTGTGGACGTATGAGGCTGGACCTCATCAACCATTGCAGTTTCCGGTAACTCCAGCGGCAGCACCAATGTAAAGGTGCTGCCTTTACCCGGCATACTTTCTACAGTAATGCTGCCGCCAAGCAACGCAGCGAGATCGCGCGAAATTGAAAGCCCGAGGCCTGTACCGCCGTAGCGCCGGCTAATACTGCCATCTGCCTGTTGAAATGCTTCGAAAATAAGCGATTGTTGTTCTTTCGCAATTCCGATTCCGGTATCGGTAATAGCAAACGCAATATTGTCATTAGCAGCCGGGAACACTTTGATACTGATTTGGCCTTGCTCGGTAAATTTAATCGCATTCGAAAGCAGATTTTTTACAATTTGCTCAACGCGTTGGTGATCAGTAAAAAAGGATTTTGGTGTGTGCGCGTCAACTTGCACAGTGAATTGCAGTTGCTTTTGGGTGGTGAGCGGTTCAAATACCAAGCGCAGTGAATCGAGCAGGCGCTGCACTGGAATATGTTCCGGCACTAATTCCAATTTGCCAGCCTCTACCTTGGAGATGTCCAAAATATCATTGATAAGATTCAGCAAGTCATTACCCGCTGAATAAATACTTTTTGCAAACTGGATTTGCTCTTCGTTCAGATTACCTTTGGCATTTTCAGCCAATAATTTAGCGAGGATCATGGAACTGTTCAGTGGTGTGCGCAATTCGTGCGACATATTAGCGAGGAATTCAGATTTGTATTTGCTTGCCCGCTGCAATTCCTCCGCACGCGCTTCCAGTTCCGCTTGAGTCCTGTTGAGCGCGACATTTTTCTGATCCAGAATTACGGCTTGATCAATTAATTTATCGTTAGTTTGCTCAAGTTCGGCCTTTTGATTTTCCAGCAGCGCTTGGGATTCTTCCAAAATGCGCGATTGCTCTTCCAACTCTTCGTTAGCCGTGCGCAACTCTTCCTGCTGCACTTGCAACTCTTCATTTAACTGCTGGCTTTCTTCATACGCATCTTGCAAGCGGCGGCGATTAATCGCCATCTCAAGCGAACTGCCAATATTGGGCGCAACCAATTTCAGGAATTCCAGATCGCGGGTAGCAGGCGGTTGCAGGAACCCCAGCTCAATGGCGCCATTGGTTTGGCCATCGTGCTGCAATGGGACAATTACCAAATAGCGCGGTTGTGCATCGCCGAGGCCGGAGCTGATTTTTACATATCCGGACGGGATGTCTTTTAATTCGATGATGCGATTGGACAACACCGCTTGCTCAACCAGGCTATCGCCTGATTCCAATACTTGCCCTGCGGCTTCGCCTTCTTTATTCAAACCATAACTCGCAACACGTTTTATTCCCAGCGTGCCCACATGGCGCGAATAAAATGCAGCGGCCGCAACTCCGAGATAACTAACAATAAAATCCAGCGTCGCTTGCCCCAATGCCGGTTTGGAAGTTTGGCCAACCGTCTGCTCGGCCAATCGCGCCTGACCTGCACGCAGCCAGTTTTGATGTTCCAATATCACCGCATGCTGCTGGCGATCTACGAGGAATTCGTTGTAGGTGGTAGAGAGATTCACCAGCGAGCGGCGGCCAAAGAAACTCAGCAGCCCTGTTACCAACGCCATAACGACCAGATAAGTCACCACTGATATGGTGGTTACTGTGCGGGCAGTATCCCGCCGCTCCACCAGGAAACCGTTTTCCATATCTTGAAAATCCCCCAGCTCACGGCGGATTTCATTAAATTCTTGCTGGCCACGACTGCTTACCAAATCGGCGTAATTGCCATTATTGCGTCTTAGCGCAATAACATTTTCAGCATACACAAGCCATTCAGAATGCATTGCCTCAAGGCGATTAAGACGTTCGACCTGAACCGGATTATCACTCACGCTTTCGCGCAGGTCCTTGAACTCCGCAGTGATTTTTGGCCGCGCAGGACGATAAGACGAAAGGAAGTCGTCCTCCCCTGTGATGAGGAACCCACGCAACCCCGTCTGCATATCCACCATCAAGCGGGCAATGTTATTGGATTTACCGATAATGGACTCGGTATGCTCAACCCAGCGCAACGCGGACAGCAAAAACAAAATCAACACAACAAACACGGCTGCGTTAAAAAGTCCCAACACTAACGGGAAAATAATATTGCGTGCGAGAACGCGGCGAAATGTGCTGTTATCAATAGAAGAAGGAGCCATGTTGATTCCGTTTAAATCTTGATTATTAAAATTGTGGGAGCGTTAAGAAATAGCCATTTTAAGCACTGGTGATCTATTGGACGGTAATCCCGGCACGCGAATCCAACTTTCACAGGCAGGAGTCGCGCCAATCATTGGGTTTCCTGCAAAAAAACTGGCGATATCGCCTGGAACCCGCATGTCTTCGTTGTTTACCTCTTGCTACAACAATTCCTGTTGGCCAAAAGCGCCGCACCAGAGCAAATATGGCATTGAAATTTTAACAATTTTGCAAATTACACAAAACTTAACGCCATAACCGACAGGATGAAAAAGAAGAAAAATGCTATAGTGCGCCCCATTTTTTTCGCTGGCCGGATCAGTAATCGTCCAACATTTGGCCATAGCCCATCGGATTTGACAGGTTTTTATCCATGACCCAATCGCCCAACAATACATCACCTCGCAAGATTCTCGTGACCAGCGCCCTGCCCTACGCCAACGGTTCGATTCACCTCGGCCATTTGGTGGAATATATCCAGACCGATATATGGGTGCGTTTCCAGAAAATGCGCGGCGTGGACTGTACCTATGTGTGTGCTGATGATGCCCACGGTACGGCGATCATGCTCAAAGCCGAGCAATTGGGACATTCGGCCGAACAACAAATCGCCAATGTCAAAGCTGAGCACGAGGCTGACTTTGCTGCATTTAATATCGCCTTCGATAATTATCATTCGACCCACAGCGAGGAAAACCGCGAACTGTCGAACATGATTTATGGCCGTTTGAAAGCCAATGGCCATATCGCGAGCAAGAGCATCACCCAGGCTTATGATCCGGAAAAACAATTGTTTTTAGCCGATCGCTACATCAAAGGCACCTGCCCGAAATGTAAAACCGAAGACCAATACGGTGATAACTGCGAGAAGTGCGGCGCGACCTATTCGCCGATGGATTTAATTAACCCTAAATCGGCCATCTCCGGGGCGACGCCAGTTGCGAAAGATTCCGAGCATTTCTTTTTCACCCTGCCGGAATTTAGCGACTTCCTTAAAGGCTGGACCCGCGCCGGTCATCTGCAAGATGAAGTGGCCAACAAAATGGCCGAATGGTTGGATGCAGGTTTGCAGTCCTGGGATATCTCGCGCGATGCGCCCTACTTCGGTTTCGAAATCCCCGGTGAGCCGGGCAAGTATTTTTACGTCTGGCTGGATGCGCCTATCGGCTATATCGCCAGTTTGAAAAATTTGCTCGATAAGAAAGGGGAAGATTGGCAGGAATACTGGAAGCCGGATTCAACTGCCGAGGTGTATCACTTTATCGGCAAAGACATCGTGAATTTCCACGCGCTCTTCTGGCCCGCGATGTTGCACTCGGCGAATTTGCGCACCCCCACTAAAATTTGTGTGCACGGATTCCTCACCGTTAACGGTACCAAGATGAGTAAATCGCGCGGCACTTTTATCAATGCGCGCACTTACCTCGATCATCTGAATCCGGAATATCTGCGCTACTACTTCGCAGCGAAACTCACCAGCGCAGTGGACGACATCGATTTGAACCTGGAAGATTTTATCCAGCGCGTGAATTCGGATCTGGTTGGCAAAGTAGTCAACATCGCCAGCCGCACCGCAAAATTTATCAATAATGCCGGTGGCGTGTTGGCAAATGAAATTGCTGATAAAGCGCTTTGGCAACAATTTATCGACGCGGGCGAAACCATCGCCAACTACTATGAAAGCCGCGACTACAGCAAAGCCATGCGCGAAATTATGGCGCTGGCCGATGCCGCTAACGAATACATCGCGACACAAGAACCCTGGAAGCTGGCGAAACAAGCCGGCGCCGAAGCGCAAACCCAAGCTGTATGTACACTCGGCATTAATATGTTCCGCGCACTGCTGACTTATTTGAAACCCGTATTACCAGCACTGACTGCTGATGCCGAAGCATTCTTGGGTGAAACCCTGAACTGGAATGCGCCGGTGAGTTTCCGCTCCGGCGAGAAGATCAACGAATTCAAACCGCTGCTCACGCGCGTTGAAAAAGACAAGGTAGATGCGATGATCGAAGCTGGTAAAGAGGCCTTGGCAACGGCGGTGCCGAAAGCGGAAGCCAAATCAGACGTGGAACCAATCGCCGCAGAAATTGATTTTAATGATTTCGCCAAAGTGGATTTGCGCATCGCCCTTATCGCCAACGCCGAACACGTCGAAGGCTCGGATAAATTGCTGCGCCTGACCCTGGATTTGGGCGGTGAAACGCGCAATGTGTTCTCCGGTATTAAAAGCGCGTACAAACCTGAAGACCTGGTCGGCAAGCTCACGGTGATGGTCGCCAACCTTAAGCCGCGCAAAATGAAGTTCGGCATGAGTGAAGGCATGGTATTGGCCGCGGGGCCGGGCGATAAAGAGATTTACCTGCTGGAGCCACACGCGGGTGCCAAACCTGGCCAACGGGTGATGTGATCACGCACAACTCACGGTTGGGGAATTCCCCCAACCGCCCTTAACCGGAGAATTAATAAGGATATAAATAAAGACGATAAGGCTTTATGTCATTTTTATTGAGAATCCCTCTCTGCTTACCGATAATACGCAACCTTTGACGACCAGCCCTGCAGTCAGCGGCCTTCCTTTTGGACAATCACCATGAGTTTCAGTGAATTAGCCATCATCCTGCTCAGCACCGTGCTGGTGAATAACTTCGTCTTGGCACAGTTTCTCGGCCTCTGCCCGTTTATGGGGGTATCCAACAAATTGGAGAGCGCAATCGGCATGGCCGGCGCTACCACTTTTGTAATGACGCTGGCCTCAATCTGTACTTATCTGGTCGACACCTGGGTGCTGGCGCCATTGGAGTTGCAGTACCTGCGCACCATCGCTTTTATCCTGGTAATCGCTGCGGTAGTACAGTTCGTCAAAATGTTTATGGAGAAAACCAGCCCGCTGCTCTATCGCGTACTCGGTGTGTTTTTGCCGCTGATTACGGTGAACTGCGCGGTGCTTGGGGTTGCCTTGCTCAACACCCAAAAGACCCACAACTTTTTTGAATCAACCATGTACGGCTTTGGCGGCGCACTGGGATTTGCCATGGTATTGGTACTCTTCTCAGCGATGCGCGAGCGACTGGCAGTAGCCGATGTACCGGTTCCTTTTAAAGGTGCAGCGATCGGCATGATTACCGCCGGTTTGATGGCGTTGGCATTTATGGGCTTTGGCGGGCTGGTCAGCCTGCAATAACGGACAACACATGATCGATTTTATTCTCCAGAATCCCGTCCTCAGCGCACTACTTGCGCTTGGTGGCCTGTCGGCGACATTTGGCGCGGTGCTGGGTTTTGCGGCCGTCAAATTCAAAGTAGAAGGCGATCCTATCGTCGAACAAATCGATGCCCTCCTGCCCCAAACCCAATGCGGCCAATGCGGTCACCCGGGTTGCCGCCCTTACGCGCAAGCCATTGCCGATGGTGAAGCCATCAACAAATGCCCACCCGGTGGCCAGGCGACCATCAATGCTTTGGCTGATTTGCTTGATGTGGAAGCTCCCTCACTCGATTCCGAACACGGCGAACACCTGGATGTAAAACGGGTTGCCTATATCCGGGAAGACGAATGTATCGGCTGCACCAAATGTATTCAGGCCTGCCCGATGGACGCCATCCTCGGTGCCGCCAAGCATATGCACACCGTAATTGTGGATGAATGTACCGGTTGCGATCTCTGCGTTGAGCCCTGCCCGGTTGATTGCATCGATATGATTCCGGTTGAAACCGACCTCAAGACCTGGAAGTGGGACTTGCCTGCTACCAATCAAAACCCTGTATTCCATGTGGTTGCCAACGAAGTGAATTTGATCGCCTCCGACCTCGGGCGCGGCCAGGCTTTTGGCGGACAACATGACGGCGACAAAGCCGCGTAATCGACGAGACAGCTGCCGAGATGACAAGCCTGATCAAAGTATGGGAACTGCCCGGCGGTATTCATCCGCCCGAGCATAAAGACCAATCCCTGCAATTACCCTTGGGCACAGTGCCCTTGCCTCCCGTATTGGTAATTCCGCTCAACCAGCATATGGGTACCCCCGCACAACCGACAGTGCAAGTGGGCGAGCGTGTGCTTGCCGGGCAATTGATCGGCGCGGCCGATGGCACTTTCAGCGCCAATACCCATGCTTCCACCTCTGGTACTGTAATTGCGATTGAAGAGCGCGCGATTCCCCATCCGTCAGGTATCAACAGCGAATCAGTGGTGATCGAGCCGGATGGAAAAAACGAGTGGATCGAACTGACACCCTGCGAGGATTACCGCAGCCTTGATCGCTTGGCCCTGCTCGACAAAATTCGCGCCGCCGGGGTAGCTGGCCTGGGTGGAGCGGGTTTTCCCACCGCCGTAAAACTCGCTCCCAAATCTACGCAGGTCATCGACACCCTGATCCTCAACGGCGCCGAGTGTGAGCCTTATATCACCGCCGACGATATGTTGATGCAAGTGCGCGCCAATGAATTGGTCGCCGGTACTTTATTACTCAGCCACATATTGCATCACCCGAAAAACCTGCTGATCGGCATTGAGGACAACAAGCCCAAAGCCATAGCCGCCGTCAGAGCCGCGGTAGCAGGCGCAGCCGCCAATGATCCGGAAGCAGCCAAGATCCAGGTAGTGGTCTTCCCAACCAAATATCCATCCGGCGGTGCCAAGCAACTGATCCAGATTTTGACCGGGCGCGAGATCCCCAGCGGCCATCACTCGGCTGATATTGGCGTGATCTGCGTTAACGTTGGTACTGCCGTAGCCGCTTGGCGCGCCGTGCGTTTCGGTGAACCGCTGGTCGCGCGCGTAACCACAATTGTTGGCGATGCACTGGGTACCCAGCGCAATGTCGACGCACTTTTGGGCACGCCAATCAGTTATTTGCTGGAACAACATGGTTTTGACGCGAGCCGTGCTTCGCGCGTTGTCATGGGCGGGCCGATGATGGGCTTTACCCTGTTGGATCTGGATGCACCGGTCATCAAAACCACTAACTGCATCCTCGCTCCCAGCAAGCAGGAATTACCCGAACCGCAACCCGCACAAGCCTGTATTCGCTGCGGTATGTGCGCGGAAGTTTGCCCCGCCAGCCTGCTGCCTCAACAGTTGTTCTGGTATGCCCAGGCTGAAGATTTTGACCGGCTCGAATCGCACAATTTGTTCGACTGCATCGAGTGCGGTGCCTGCTCTTATGTCTGCCCGAGCACGATTCCGTTGGTGCAGTACTATCGCGCAGCCAAAGGCAGCATCCGCCTGCATGAAATTGAAAAAGAAAAGTCCGACCGCTCGCGGCAGCGCTTCGAATTCCGCCAGCAGCGGATCGCCAAAGAAGAGGCGGAAAAAGAAGCCAAGCGTGTAGCGCGCCAAAAGGCAGCGGAAGAAGCCAAGAAAAAACTGGCCGAAAAAGCAGCCGATGCAACACTCGCGGCCAATGCGCCGACGGATGTAATCACCGCTGCCGTTGCCAAAGCGGAAGCCGTACAGATCACGCCTGATGAGCAAAAAGCCAAACTTGGGCGCTTGGTAAACGCGGCGAAAAATGCCTTGGAATTCCAGCAAAAACCATTAGAGCCAAATAAAACCAATCCGGTTATTACTGAAGAACAATTGGTGAAGCAGCAAGTGCGCATTAAGCAGGCGGAATTAAAACTCGCCGAGGCAGAGAAAAAACTTGCCGACTTCCTTTCGGCAACGCCAGCCGCGCAGACAGGTACAACCCAGGCTGTCGCAGCACCAGCGGCTTTCGCGCCTACACCAGCGGTTGATATGAACGATCCTGTTGCCGCTGCTATCGCCCGCGCCCAAGCCAAGCTGACCATGTCGCCGGAAGAAAAAGCCAAAGCGAACCTGGAATCACTGCGCGCACGCTTCGCAAAAGCCGAAGAGAAAGTCGCCGCCGCGAAAGCCGAGGGCAGCGCTCATTTGGATGCATTGCAACAAGGCGCCGACAAACTGCAGCAAAAAATCGCCGAAGCTATTGCTGAGCTGGCAGCCCTGGGCATTAAAGACGAACCAGTTGCTGCGCCTGCACCGGTAGCAGAAACAGCAGCGGAACCTGTAGCTCCCGCTTCAGCGGAACAAAATGCCGCGCAAGCTGCGATCGAAAAAGCCAAGGCAAAAGCGGCGGCCATGGCCAGCATGAGTGATGAGGAAAAACGCGCGGAGCAGATTCAATCCCTGCAAGCGCGCCTGCAAAAAGCACGTGAACGCCTGGCAAAAGCTGAAGCCGAGAACGATGCAAATGTTGAAGCCTTCCGCGCGGGTGTTACCAAGCTGGAAGACAAATTGAATGAGTTGGCTTAACCCATGGCACTATTAAATATTACGTCGCCCCA
>DATIGS010000134.1:0-3824 GCA_035481425.1 Cellvibrio sp.
CGGGCGCGGATGGTGCCGCTATTGGTGTCGAGGCGGTTGTCGAACGCCGAAATATAGCCGGTATAAGTCACACTGCTATCGCTCGCGAGCGCCAATTCAACCGGCATCTCCTGGGTGTTTTTGGTATTGCGCACGAACTCAATATAAGTCGCTTCATCTACATTGAATTCCGCATAGAGTTTGTCGTTGGCAACGATCTGCGTCAGCAGCGGCGCATTGGCCCCCGCCTCCACCACATTGCCCACGGTTAATTCCGCGCGACCAACGCGACCGGAAATAGGCGCGCTGATGTGCGCGTATTCAAGATCCAGTTTCGCCTGGCTCAGGGCAGCCTCAGCCTGTTTTACATCAGCTTGCGCCACTTGATGCGTGCTTAGCGCCGAATCATAAATACTTTGCGATACCAGTTTTGCGGTAATGAGTTGTTGCGCGCGATTCAATTCATCCTGCGCGAGTTTCGCGCGGGATTGCGCCGTCGCCAGTTGCGCTTGGGCGCGCTGGACAGAGGCCTGGTGCGGGCGCGGGTCGATCACAAACAAGGGCTGGCCTTTCTTCACTTGCTGGCCATCGGTAAACAGGACTTGCTGGATGGTTCCGCTCACCAGCGGCTTGATCGCAGCGCTTTCAACCGGGGCCAGCCGGCCCGAAAAAGCAGCCCAATTGCGGATCTCTTGTGGGGCCAGAACCACCACATCCACAGCCGGCGCAGGTGGTACGGTAGCGGGAGTAGCCGCCACCGAGTTGGACACATAATGGATTCCGGCAATACCTGCCAGTATGGCGACAGCGGCATAAGAAAGAATTTGGCGGGAAAAGATTGTGCTAGTCATGATGGGCTCCTGTTGCTACTTAGCAAATCAATGGCAAGTTAAACTCCCTTTGGAAATACAAACCGAGAGGCTGAACCGGACATTTCGGCAAACTATACATACCGGTCGGTATGTTGGTCAACAAGATTTTTTTATCGGGTTTTTACAGGTGCCGGTTTTCCCTCAATCCAAAAGCAGAAAATTCAATTAAATCAACAGGCTTCGTTAGCCCACACATTTTTGTTATGGTCACAATCCGGGTCGTACCCCTGGTCTGGCGCCAGATTGGTCGATTGAAAAACATACCGCCCGGTATCATAATAACCACACTGTTTACCCGAGAACCCTGTTTATGAACGCCCCCGATACCCGCACACTGCTACTGGAAACTGCCCTGGACCTGATCTGGAACAGTAATTACAACTCCGTGGGCGTGAATGAAATCTGCAAACAAGCGGGCGTCACCAAGGGCAGCTTCTATCATCACTTTGAATCCAAAGCTGAATTGTTTTGCGAGGCGACCAACCACTACTGGGAAGATATTCGCCAGGAGTTGGATTGTATTTTTTCGCCGATCAATAGCCCGCTTGAGCAACTGGAAAACTGGTTGCAATTTATTTTTATTAACAAGATTGGTGAAGATAAAGACAATGTCCCGGGCTGCGCTTTTTTTACCGCCGGTATGCAGGTTGGCTGTGGCGAAAACCGTATTACCGATACGTTGCAACTGATGACCGAACGCGGCGCAAAATACAATCAAGCGCTGGTTCGCCAATTACTGAGCGGCAATTATTTATACGAAGCAAAAGATCCGGAACAACTTGCGCGCCTGATGCAGCAGTATGTGCAGGGCGCCATTTTGCATTCGCGCGTCACGCGCAATATCAGCAATATCAGAAAAGATTTACCGGAAGGAATTTATCGCATACTCGGCTTGAAACCCGAGTTCTGGTTCAGCGCCAAACCCACTTGGCCGTGCGCTGCAGAAAATTAAATCGAATTGATTTTTGCGGCGACTGGAACAACAGCATCACTAGTGATCATCATTATTGTCGCCGCCGATGTGTTCATTCACATAATCCAGAAAACATGAAATCCGCGAGGAAAGCGCGGTATTTCGGTAGTAAACCGCATTCACTGGCTGCAAAACTTCCACTGTATCCCGCACTAAAATTTGCACCAACTTTCCATTTTTCCGATCAGCTCGCGTCATAAAATCGGACAGGCAAACAATCCCCTCTCCCACCAATGCCAATTGCCGTAGCGTTTCACCGCTTGATGCCCATACATTGGGCGCAATTACAAAACGATCGCCCTGCAGGTTGCGCAATGGCCAGGCATTAAGTGATTCCGGGCGAGTGAAACCGAGCAGGCGATGGGCCGACAATTCTTCGCTCGATTGCGGCTCGCCGTGCTCGCGCAAATATTCCGGGCTTGCCAATATACGCAGGCGATTGGTCATTAACGGGCGCGCATGCAAACTTGAATCATTTAATGCACCGTGGCGAATCGCGATATCGGTGCGATGCTCCAGCAAATCAATTATCTGGTCGTTGGTATTTAATTCCAATTCAATATCGGGATAGCGCTCGCGAAAGCCGCGCACCAGCGGCACCAGCACATGCAACATAAACGGCGATGCCGCATTCACACGCAACAATCCCGATGGCTGGTTGCGGCGGATTTGCATTTGCTCCTCAGCATCCTCAACCGCGTTGATGATTTTGCACGCCTGCGCCAGAAATACCCGCCCTTCTTCGGTCAGCTCCAGCCGTCTAGTAGTTCGGCGCAACAGCGTCACCTCCAGCTTTTCTTCCAGGCGCCCCAATGCCCGGCTTATCGCCGAGACGGTTTGCCCCAAACTATCGGCGGCCGCCGTGATAGAGCCACTATCAACCACCGCCACAAACACCTGCATTTCATCGAGAGTTGTTTTCATTGTTGAATTTTATTCAAAAATCTTATGCAGATACACCTGTTTTTCTGCAAAGGTCGCTTGGGGAGAATAGCGCCATTCATCTCTCAAGGAGTTTTCCATGCGTATCCCCATCGCCCTATTGGCGCTCACTGTCAGCGCCTTTGCCATAGGCACCACCGAATTTGTCATCGTCGGCCTCATCCCGACTATCGCCAACGATTTGCAAGTAAGCTTGCCGTCTGCCGGTTTGCTGGTCAGCCTTTATGCGCTCAGCGTCGCGATAAGCGCGCCGCTACTCACCGCATTAACCGGCAAGTTGCCACGTAAATTTTTATTGCTGGGATTGATGCTGCTGTTCACCGCCGGAAACCTGGTTGCATGGCAGGCACCGAATTATGAATCGCTGATCATCGCGCGGATCCTCACCGGTTTCGCCCACGGTGTTTTCTTTTCCATTGCCGCGACAATTGCCACCAATCTGGTCGCAAAAGATAAAGCCGCGAGCGCAATTGCGATTATGTTTTCCGGCTTGACCGTTGCATTAGTTACCGGGGTTCCACTGGGCACATTTATCGGCCAGCACTTTGGTTGGCGCGCCACATTTTTAGCAGTCGCTGCGCTGGGCATGATTGCTTTTTTCGCGAGCTTATTTTTTATTCCAAAAAATTTAGCGCACGGTTCTTCGCACAATCAGCCCGCATCAGTTTTGCGACAATTACAAGTGTTAAAACAACCGCGCTTGTTACTGGTCTATGCAATGACCGCGATTGGTTATGGCGGAACATTTGTGGCTTTTACGTTTCTCGCCCCGATCCTCGAACAGATCACCGGCTTGAATAATAGCTGCGTTGCATTGGTGTTGTTGGTGTTCGGCGCCTCTGTCGTAGTGGGCAATATATGGGGCGGAAAACTCGCCGACCAAAAAGGTCCCGTCACTGCTTTACAATTGGTATTCGGCGGACTGGCATTAACGCTGTTGATATTTACATTTACCGCTGCAAGCCCGTGGCTCGCGATTGCAACCGTATTAATCTGGGGCGCGTTTGCGTTTGGCAATGTTCCCGGCCTGCAGGTGTATGTTGTGCAACAAGCCGCGC
>DATIGS010000135.1:0-5914 GCA_035481425.1 Cellvibrio sp.
TTGGAAGGCAGTCTCATTCAGTTTGAGATAATTTAGGGAAGTCTCAGGAATCGTGATTTTGAGTATCAGCTAATTCGGTATAAAACCTGCGCTAACGCAGTAGATTGGCCGTCTTAGTATCATACAACATGGGAGTTGTCAGAATTTCCACGAAAAGTGCTCGAAGTACTGCGCGAACCGCTTGAAAGCGGCGAAGTCAGGATCTCGCGTGCGCGCAACCAGGCTTGTTTCCCGGCGCGTTTCCAGCTCGTGGCGGCGATGAACCCTTGTCCCTGCGGCTATCATGGCAGCGACGCCAATCGCTGCCGCTGCACCCCCGACCAAGTGAAACGCTATCGCGACAAGATCTCCGGCCCATTGCTCGATCGCATCGATATGCATGTACCTGTGCGCAGCCTGCGCCAGGGAGAATTGCAAAATAAAACCACCGGCGATAGCAGCGACATCATCCGCACTCGCGTAGAACAGGCGCGAGCGCGCCAGATTGCGCGGCAGGGTAAAGCCAATCACCAATTGACTGCCCCGGAGCTGGAGCAATATTGCGAATTAGCACCGGCGGATAAAGCCCTGTTGGAACAGGCGATTGAAAAATTGGGGTTGTCGACACGCGCCTATCATCGCGTATTAAAACTGGCGCGCACACTGGCCGATATGGCCGCGCGCGAACAGCTCAATACAGTGGATATTAGCGAGGCGCTGAGCTATCGCACCCTTGATCGCCAAGCGGGCAACTAATTAGGGATGAGGTGTTGGTGTGCTGCTGACAGCTGCAACCAGTCGACAATTTCAGCATAGGATTTGGGCGCGGAAAAATAATCGCCTTGCATAAGATCGCAGCCCATTTCCTTCAACCATTCTTTTTGCTCTTTGGTTTCGACGCCTTCCGTTACCACAAGTTTGCCGAGGTTGTGCGCCAGCGTGATCATGGCAGACACTAAACGTTTATCGGTATGACTACGATTTAATTCCTGCAAGAAACCCAAATCAATTTTCACCGTGCTGATCGGCAAACGCTGTAAATGCAGCAACGATGAATTGCCCGCACCAAAACAATCGAGTAAAAAATTAATACCGAAAAATGACAACGGCCGCATACAGAGCGATACCAACTCAATATTGTCGGCAAATACTGTTTCGGTAATTTCAAATTCAATATCGCCCGCCTGTATATCATTGTCAGCAAAAATGCGCGCAACTTCGTGCACCAGATTTTCATCTTTAAATTGCCGCACAGATAATTTGATCGCCATCATCAATGGGCCGCCCCACAAATCCTGCAACAGCTTTAAATCGTTGCACGCCTGGCGGATAACCCAATAGCCCAGCGCATTAATAATGCCGGTCTCTTCAGCGGTGGCAATAAAATCGCTGGCATTCACCAGGCCTACGCCCGGCTTGTCCCAGCACAACATAGCTTCAAGCGCGATGGCTTTGCCGGTGCCGACGTCAATGCGCGGTATATAGCGCAATACAAATTGCTGTTTTTTCAGTGCCGCACGCAAATCGGATTCAAGGCGCAATTGGCGGCGCACATCCTGGTTCATCATCTCGGTAAAAAAGCGATAGCTGCTGCCTTCTTCCTGTTTGGCTTTGTACATCGCCATATCCGCATGTTTCAGCAACGTATCGGCATCGCGTCCTGCTTGCGGATAAATGGCAATCCCGATACTGCAACCCACGACCACTTCGTGACCATTGATGTCCGCCGGTTGCTCGATCGCGTTGATCACTTTTTCTGCGATGTGCGCAACATCAGTATTGATCGCAATTTTTTGCAGCAGCAGCGTAAATTCATCGCCTCCCATCCGCGCCACTGAATCGCTGCGGCGCAGACAGGCGCCCAGACGTTCGGCGCAAATACGGATAATCGCATCGCCCGCGTCGTGGCCAAAGTTATCGTTCACTTGTTTGAAGCCGTTGAGGTCGATAAACATCAAGGTAAAACTGGTGTTATCGCGCTCAGCCAAATGGATGGCATGCTCAAGGCGATCGCGAAATAAAATGCGGTTGGGAACATCCGTAAGCGGATCGTAATGCGCAAGGCGGGTGAGATGCTGCTCGGTGCGTTTGCGCTCAATCGCGTAGCGTAGTGTGCGCTCCAGCAACAAGTGGTCGATCTGGCCTTTGATCAGATAATCCGCGGCGCCCGCGCGGATAGCTTCGCGGTCGACAACGGTTTCCATCTCGTCGGTCATCACCACAATCGGGGTATCGCACGCCTGCACGCGCGCGGCATTTAACAAGTCGCGGGCATTGGCGTCGCCCCAGTAATAATCGAGCAATGCGACATCGAATTCTTGCGACAAAATTTTATTGAGCGCGACATCCAACTGGTCACACCAGACCAGTTCATATTCTGCGTGCTGGATTTGCGACAACACCTCTGCAATGAGCAGGTATTCGCCCTGATCACGATCGATGAATAAAATTTTTACCTTATTGCCCATCGCCCTCTATCCCTTTCAGCACATCTTGGCGCGAAATTCCGCGCACACTTAAACACAATGGTAACAGCCACCTACGGCAAACAAAACGCTTTGATATATAACAAATAACCGCTACAAAACTTCCGCTCTAGTCTTGCAGTTATAGCGGTCAAAACGGCCTTTGCAAGGCGATAATTTCATCCTTACCCAAGCCAGGTTTCGCTTGTTAGAATGCCCGCCACTTTATTAGCTAAAACTGCGCAAGGCCGTTACTGTGACCCAACTTAACCCCCGCCAAAAAGAAGCCGTGCTTTATATTGATGGCCCCTGCCTGGTATTGGCGGGTGCGGGGAGCGGCAAAACCAGCGTGATCACCCGCAAAATTGCCTATCTCATCGAACAGTGCGATATGCCAGCGCGGCACATAGCCGCACTCACTTTCACCAACAAAGCCGCACGCGAGATGAAAGAGCGCGCCAGCAAGCTGGTAAAAGGCAGCGCCTCCAGAGGGCTGACAGTTTCCACGTTCCACAACCTTGGCCTGAACATCATTCGCCGCGAACACAAGAGCCTGGGCTTTAAACCCGGCTTCTCGATTTTTGACTCCGAAGATGCCCGTTCGTTGCTCAAGGAGCTGATGCTTAAAGAAGGCGATCTGGACAACGACCACCTCGACTTGGTCCAGCACCAGATCTCCAACTGGAAAAATGACCTGGTTAATCCCGCACGCGCGTTAAGCATGGCGCAAAGTCCGGGCGAGCAGACGATCGCCATCATTTACCAACGCTACAACCAGGCCCTGCGCGCCTATAACGCAGTGGACTTTGATGACCTGATCCTGATTCCGGTGGAGCTCTTTCAAACCAACGCCGAAGTGCTCCAGCGCTGGCAGCGCAGAATCCGCTACCTGCTGGTGGATGAGTACCAGGACACCAACTCCAGCCAGTATTTGCTGGTCCAACTGATTGTTGGCAATCGCGGCGCGCTCACCGTGGTGGGCGATGACGACCAATCCATCTATGCCTGGCGCGGTGCCCGCCCGGAAAACATGAGTTTACTCAAGCAGGACTATCCCACTTTGCGGGTGATCAAACTTGAGCAAAATTATCGCTCCACCAGCCGCATCCTGCGCGTCGCCAACCATTTGATCGCCAACAATCCGCATGAATTTGATAAGGCACTGTGGAGCGAAATGGGTCTGGGCGATCCTATCCGCGTGTTGCGCTGCAAAAACGAAGAGGCCGAAGCCGAGCGGGTGGCGACTGAAATCATCACCCAGCGCCTGCAGAAGCAATACAAGTTCCGCGATTTCGCCGTGCTCTACCGCGGTAACCACCAGGCGCGTCTGTTGGAGATGAAGCTCCAACACCACCAGATTCCTTACAAAATGAGCGGCGGCTCCTCGTTTTTCGGCAAGACTGAAATCAAGGATGTGATGGCCTACCTGCGGCTGATCGTAAACCCCGATGACGACAACGCTTTTTTGCGCGTGATCAACACCCCGCGCCGCCAGATCGGGACCAGCACACTGGAAGCTCTGGGCGGTTACGCGAGTGAGCGCGAGATCAGTTTATTTGCTGCGCTCGATGAGCTGGGCTTACAAAGTCGCATTCCCGAGAAAAATCTTGAGCGTTTACAACGTTTTGCGCACTGGATCAAACAGGTCGGCCAACATTGTCGCGGCGATAACCCGGTCAATGCGATCCGCGAAATGCTCAGCGATATCGACTACGAAGGCTGGCTCTACCAGAACTCCAACACCCCCAAGGCCGCGGAAAAACGTTTGGAAAACGTGTTTTATCTGGTGGAATCCCTGCAAAAGAGCCTCGATAAAAGCGCCGATGACGACGAGGATGAAAGCGCACGTATTGAAGATGCCATCGCCAAACTGGTGCTGCGCGATTTGATGGAGCGCCAGGAAGAAGAGGACCTGAGCGACCAGGTACAACTAATGACCCTGCACGCCTCCAAAGGGCTGGAGTTTCCGCACGTCTTTATGGTGGGGATGGAAGAGGATCTGTTACCGCATCGCAACAGCATTGAAGACAATAATATAGAAGAAGAACGCCGCCTGACCTATGTGGGCATCACCCGAGCCCAGCGAACCCTGAGCATGACCCTCGCCGGCAAACGTAAACAATTTGGCGAAATGAGTGAAACCACCCCCAGCCGTTTTTTGGATGAGCTGCCACATGAAGATGTCGAGTGGGAGGGGTTCGGTGAGCAAAGCGCAGAAAAGAATACCGCCAAAGGTACAGAGACCCTATCCAACTTGCTCAACTTATTTGATTAATCCGGATTACAAAAACAACAAAGGCGACCCAAGGTCGCCTTTGCTCTAACTATGCAGAGCAAATTATTTGCTGCCATCCAGCATATAGTCGACCGCCGCTTTAAGCTCGTCTTCCGAACAGGCAGCACACATACCTTTTGGTGGCATGGCGTTAAAGCCGTTCAACGCGTGGGTGTACAGAGTGTCTTTGCCTTTGGCCGCGCGCGGCGCCCAGTCAGCAGCAGCACCAAACTTGGGAGCACCCATTACACCGGCACCGTGGCAGGTAGTACAAAAGCTGCCGTACACATCTTTACCAGACTTGGGGCCTGCAGCGGCCGCAGGTGCAGGGGCGGCAGCGCACTCTTCACCTTGCATACAGGTGGTGCCCACCGGGGCAATACGCGCCTGAATCTCATCGTCACTAGCGACCGCAGAACCGGCTAACAAACCGGCGACGAACAGGATTCCGAACAATTTTTTCATGTGGCTCACGGCATTTTCCTCGTTGGTATAAGGCCGCTGGAACCTGATTCCAGCTTGCCCGTTATAAATTCAGGGGGATCTCTCGATCTTTGGGCGCGCATTATAGCGGCAAATACCCACACAGGCGATGGCAGTATTCAATCGTCGCGATAAGAATCTTATGGCACATTTGCTCCGCTATTTCCAACTGTTATGCTTATTACCAAGACTTATACCCCCTCTCTAGGATTCTGGCCGGTATGGAATATAACAGTGTTACCTTCGCCGCCTATTTTAGCGCTGCAGTTGTCTCTGCCCTGTTGACGGCAACTTTCCTGTTCCAACTGGTACGCAAACAAAAGACCTGGTTGTTTGCTGGCGCAGCAGCTGTCCATACACTGCACCTCGGCGCTATTGCCCTGTCATTTTCCGATCACCCTATTCCGCTGTACCTGCTGATCATTTTTGAGTACCTGCATTTTAATGCCTGGGTCTTTTGCATCAGCTTGAGCCTCAAACGAAATGCCCAGCGCAAACAGCTGCCTACCAGTTTGCAATTGCTCTTTAGTGGCGGCTGGCCGATTACCGCGCTGGCAATTGCGATGCTGTTTATCCCCAATATGAACCAGGTGGGATTATCGGTGTGGTTCGCCTTGGGCTTGGCTGTTATCGCACTGGTCAGTGTCGAGCAGCTGTATCGCTACGCCGCCGAAAACGACCGCCAAATCAAATTGCTGTCTATGAATCTGGC
>DATIGS010000136.1:0-29589 GCA_035481425.1 Cellvibrio sp.
GGGATAAACTCATCGGGTGGAACCATTCCCCGTGTGGGATGATGCCAGCGTAAGAGCGCCTCGGCAGACACAATCTTATTGGTTTGCAAATCGATAATAGGTTGGTAATAAAGTTCAAATTCTTCGTTATGAATTGCTTTGCGCAAATCATTATCAAGTCGCAAACGATTGCTGACATATTCGGTGAGTTCTTTACGATATAGCTGATAACAGCCGCGCCCTTTGGCTTTGGCATCGTATAAAGCGCTGTCGGCATTGCGCAACAAGGTTTTGGCATCGTCACCATCGGTGGGATAGAGTGCAACACCAAAACTCATACCCACATGGACTTTATTGTCGCCCAGTCGAAAGGGCTGGTTGATTTTTTCAATCAATTTTTCCGCGACCGTAGCAACGGCTTCAAACTTGGTTACATTCTGCAATAACACCACAAATTCATCGCCACCTAAACGGCATATGCTGTCTTCATTGCGAAGCGTTTTCTGCAAGCGGCGCGCGACCATTTTCAATAACAAATCGCCTGCTTCGTGACCAAGGCCATCATTGATTTGTTTGAAGTGATCCAAATCGCCAAATAGCAAGCCAAAAGGCGCGGCATTGCGATGGGATTTGGCAATTAAAAATTCAATCTCTTCATGTAACTTGGCGCGGTTACCAAGCCCGGTGAGTGGATCGAAATGCGCTAATTTAATTAATTGCAACTCATAACGTTTACGCTCGGACAAATCATAAATCTGCAGCAGGTAACTGGAGTCGCCAAGTGTTTTCTGGATAAAGGCCACGCTGATTAATACGGGTACCGGGCGGCCATCTTTCGCGAGCAGGCGTGTCTCATATTGTGCGCAGCTGCTTTTTTCGTTACGCAATTTTTCTAATTGAAATTGAGTGTTGGTAAGCTCATCCGGGTGAATCAAGGTGAGCAAATCGGACATAGGTGAATCCGTGTAGCCCAGCAGTTGGCGTAACGCCGGGTTCGCCTGGATGATAGTGCCGTTCAGGTTGACCATCATCATGCCCAAGGGCGCATAGTCGAATGCTGTATGAAACAATTGCTCGCTATTGGTGAGTGCCTGGCGAGTCAGCTCGATGTCCGTGATGTCGGTATTGCTACCTAACCAGCGAATAATTTCACCCTGTTCATTTTTTTGCGGAACTGCACGCGCATCAAACCAGCGATATTCACCATCGTGGCGGCGGATACGGAAAACTGCATACATCTCATCGCCCGCCTGTACTGCTTTAGTCCAGGCTTGCATCAAGAGTTCGCGATCATCGATATGGACCTGATTGATCCAGCCATAGCCCAATTGTTCTGATTCATGAATGCCGGTGTATTCACACCAGCGGCGATTTAAAAAATCGCACTGGCCGTCGGGTTGGCAGGTCCAGGTTAATTGCGGTAATCCCTCCGCTAGTTGGTTAAAGCGGACGCGGTCCTCTTTGGATTTGCGTTCGGATTCTGCCCAGAGTAAACCGCCATGAAGGCTGCTGAATAATTGTTCGGTATTCAGGTTGCGCTTGGATAAATAATCAAACGCGCCATCGCGCATTACATCAGCAATAACTCGCTCATCGCTATTTCCGCTGATCATGATGATGGGGGTTGGAGCATTTTTGTGATTCTGGATTTTTTTAATCAGCTCTGAACCTAAGGCATCTTTAAGTTGGTAATCCAGAATTGCACAATCAAAATTTTGTTCGCTGATTAATGCCAGAGTTTGCGAAGCCGAAGTAGCTTCAGCAATCGTAATGGGCAGTGGAAGCCTGCGCAGCAAGCGCAATATTTTTTCCTGATCGACATCGTCGTCTTCCACCAGCAACAGATTAATATTTTTTTCGGCTTCGTAAGTGGGAGCGACAGATTTCATTGGTCGAGTCCGAATTTACAGTGGGAAAGCAATAGTGCTGCGATAGTTATCGAGCAGTGTCGCCAGCTTCGCAAACTGGGGGCCGACGGCAGACTTGACCATATAACCGGCAATATTTTCGTGATAGGCGCGACTTTTATCTGAATCGGCATCCGAGGTTGTCAGTATAAAAATAATCGCGTCATGCAGATTTTTATCGCGACGCACTTCTTGCAAAAATTCAAATCCATTCATCCTTGGCATGTTTAAATCCAGTAAAACCAGATAAGGTTTTTCTATGGTTAATTCGCTGTGGGCCGAGCGCAAAATTTCCAGTGCCTCTATACCGTCGCGAGCGAGGGTGACGGGAAAATCCATCGCGTGTTTGCGCAGGCTTCTCACCACCGACTCGGCGGCAACATCATCATCTTCGACAATCAGGATATTGACTTTTACAGGGCTATTCATCGATATCTTTCCTCGCAAAACGTGGCCACCACACATGAAAGCTGCAGCCACTGGATTGATTGGTTGATGGATTGGTAGACGGACTATCGGCTTGGTTGGTGCTGACAAGTTCAATTTGCCCACCATGGCTTTCGGTGAGGCGTTTAGCCAAAGCAAGCCCGATACCGCTTCCGCTCGCCGGGCTGTTATTTAATGTTTGGAATAAACGAAATACCCGCTCCTGTGCGGCGGCGGGAATTCCTGGGCCGTTGTCACTCACTTTGAACAGGCAGTAACTGCCGCTGGCTTCGGCGCTAATCGTGATGCGTGGATCTATCCCGGTGTGGTGTTTGAGCGCATTGTTAAAAAGATTGCGAAGCACTGTTTCAAGCGGGATTTTTGCGGCGTAAATTTCGCTAATACGAATGTCCTGTTGGATGGTGAAATTTGCCGGCACAGGATGCATCTCAATAATTTCGGTAATCAGTGCCTCGACATTGATCGGCGTTGATTCTTTGGCGCGCTTCCCTGCACGCGCATATAACAACAGGTCTTCAATTAGTCGTTCCATTCGCCCAATGCGCACTTTGATCCGATCAATATTTTTACCGACGGCTTCGGGCGCTTGCCCTGCGAGATCTTCCTTAATCCATTCGACTAAATCGCTAATGCCGCGCAACGGAGATTTCAGGTCGTGCGAGGCGACATAGGTAAATTCTTCCAAATGGGCATTTGCTTGCTTGAGATTTAATTCCAGTCGTTTGCGTTCAGAAATATCGGTGACCACAGCGAGGGTGAGACTGCCAGCATCGCTTTCGACTGGGCTCAAACCAATTTCGATGGGAATTTCAGTTCCGCTTTTATGTCGCCCGGTAAGGTCACGCCCCAAGCCCATTGCGCGTAAGCTGGGTTTTTGCACGTAACCGGCGCGCAATTTTTCGTGGCCCTCGCGATAGCGCTCAGGCAATAAAATATCCATGGATTTGCCAAGTAGTTCCTCTTTGGTGTAACCAAACAACGTGAGCAAACTTGGGTTGATCAATTGGATGATGCCGCGTTCATCGACCAGCAACTGGCCATAGGGAGAGGCTTCAATCACTTTTGCCAATCGCTCTTCCAATTGCTTGCGACGCGTAATGTTTACGATAGTAGCAACAATTAATTGTTCGCCGTCGGCAGTGAGCGAGCGCAAACCGATTTCAAGAGGAAACTCGCTTTTATCTTTGCGTTTGCCATACAGATCGCGGCCAGCGCCCATATAGCGGGTGGAGGGTTGGTCTATATAACTTTGGCGCAAGCTGGCGTGGTGACCGCTAAAACGATCGGGAAGTAAAACATCGATGGATTGGTTGAGCAGTTCGTTACGCGGATATCCAAACAGGCGTTCGGCTTCCGCATTTAAATAGCTAATGCGGCCATCCTGATGGGTGACAATAATGCCTGCCGGTACTGCATCTAATAATTCCCGGACATATCCGGGTTGGGCAGTTGGCTTGGCCTCCTGAGACGGCATTCCTTATTTCCCTCGCACAAAAACGCTAAGTTCCCAACGGTGCCGGTTTAAAAAATCAGCGAAAACCCGCATGACGCTGGGGCATACTCTGATTTTGATTATAGGCAGTGCTTTTTTGGATGCTTTTGGCGCGGTGAAAAAAAGACGATGTTTTTCAGAGTGTTTGGCAATAAAAAAGCGCGACTAATAGCGGTTTTTTAACTGGAAAGTCACTGTGGCTGTAATAAGGAGCAATAAAAAACGCCAGCACTGGGCTGGCGTTTTTGGATGAGCGATTTGACGGCGGAGGCTTATGCCAGAACTTTCAGGGCCGCATCATAATTTGGCTCGTGAGCTACTTCGCTCACCAATTCGGTGTGGAGAACTTTGCCTTCCGCATCAAGTACTACAACCGCACGTGCGGTCAAACCGGTCAGTGGGCCATCAACCAGCTTTACGCCGTAGTCAGTAGCGAAGTTGGAGCGAAATGCAGAGGCAGGAATCACTTTATCCAAACCTTCAGCGCCGCAGAAACGCGCAAGGGCAAATGGCAGATCCTGTGACGCGCAAACCACAACAGTGTTATCCAGGGCGCTGGCTTGAGCATTAAAGGTGCGTACAGATTGTGCGCAGGTTGGAGTATCAACGCTTGGGAAAATATTCAGTACCACACGCTTGCCAGCGAGATCCGCAGAGGAAATCTCCGATAAATCCGTTTTAACCAATTTAAATGCCGGTGCTTTGCTACCAGCAGCTGGCAAATTGCCATTGGTATTGAAAGGGTTTCCTTTGAGGGTAACTGTTGCCATTGAAGTACTCCTAAACGATGGGGATGGATTTGTTGTGGTTCTTGTCACTAGTAAAAAACTGCATGAAGCCTAATGGATAGTGGCGAAAAAAGGAATTGCAATGGGTGCCATCATAATAAAATCTTTCATTTACAATAGATTGCTTCCTTTCAGTTAATCGAGAATCGCAAAATTGCGCCTTGCATTGGTCAGGTAAAGTGATGATAATGCGCGCCTCTTGCGATGCCTCCTGTCGGTTTCATGATGTTGGAAGCATGTTGGCAAGCTGCTATGGTGATCTAGCCGGTCCCCTCGCAATAATGATCTGTAAACCCCGCCAGGCCCGGAAGGGAGCAACGGTAGCAGTAAGTTATGTGCCGGGGTGTGGCTGGTTAGGTCGCCACCCACTTCGTTTTTTCCTCTTGTTTTTTCATTAGCTATTACTGCTTGGGCGGTAAACACCTCTGTTTTGCATGCTTGTCCATTGGTGTCTATTTCCGCTATTGGCCGCTATAATCGCGCCCTGTTTTTGGCAAACCGCCTCCTTCTTTAATGGGAGCCAGCAATTGAAAAGAGAGCAGCAATCGGCATGAGCTATCAGGTTCTGGCGCGTAAATGGCGCCCGCGTGTGTTCCGCGAAATGGTTGGGCAGGAGCACGTCCTGCAGGCGCTAATCAATGCGCTGGATCACAATCGTTTGCATCATGCCTACCTCTTTACCGGCACCCGCGGGGTAGGGAAGACCACTATCGCGCGAATTCTCGCCAAGTGCCTGAACTGCGAAACCGGTGTTAGTTCTGAACCTTGCGGCCAATGTTCCAGCTGCCGCGAAATTGCTGAAGGACGATTTGTCGACTTAATCGAGGTGGATGCTGCCTCGCGTACCAAAGTCGAAGATACCCGCGAATTGTTGGAGAACGTTCAGTACGCACCGACTCGCGGCCGCTACAAGGTCTATCTGATCGACGAAGTGCACATGCTCTCCAACAGCAGTTTTAACGCGCTGCTGAAAACCCTGGAAGAGCCGCCTCCGCATGTAAAGTTTTTGCTTGCGACGACAGACCCGCAAAAATTGCCGATGACGATTTTGTCGCGCTGCTTGCAATTTAATCTCAAAAATATGAACCCTGAGCGCATTGTCCAGCATTTGAAGTTTGTGCTGAATGAAGAGCTGGTGCCGTTTGAAGAGTCTGCGCTGTGGCATTTGGGCCGCGCTGCGGACGGCAGTATGCGCGATGCAATGAGCTTGACTGACCAGGCCATCGCCTATGGTTCGGGCAAAATCACTGAAGCCGAAGTTAGCACTATGCTCGGCACCATCGACCAAACAGCCGTCTACGACATAGTGACTGCCTTGGCATCGCTGGATGGCCGTGCGGTTCTGGCTGCGGTAGAGCGTATGTCTGAGCAGGCACCGGACTACGCTAGTGCGCTCGCCGAAATGCTGGCGGTATTGCACCGCATTGCAATTGCGCAGGCTTTGCCGGAAGCAGTTGATAACAGTCACGGCGACCGCGAGCGGATTATGCAACTCGCGCAGCAATTGCCCTCGGAAGATGTACAACTGTTTTATCAAACAGCTCTGCTGGGGCGTCGTGACTTGCCGCTCGCGCCGGATCCACGCGCCGGTTTTGAAATGGTGTTGTTGCGCATGCTGGCCTTCAAGCCGCAGGGCGTGATGGAAGTGCCCACACAAGCGCTGCCGCAATCGACCACACCCATTAAACCCGCAGCAGTTGCGCCTGTAGCTGTAGCAAATGTCGCCGCTAATGTGGCTCCGGTTGCCGCCGCACCCGTAAGCGCCCAGACCGCTGCTCCCACCGTAAATAATCCACCGCCAGTTGTGACTACCCCGGCTCCCGTCGCCCAAGCTGCTCCGGTCATACCCGAACCACCTGTCTTTGAAGGTGCTTACGGCAATATAGCCGACGATGATTATGTGCCGGCGGGGGAAGATGAATACGAGCCAGCGCCTGCTTACTACGAAGCTCCTGTCGCCGCGCCCGAGGTAAACGAACCAAAAAAGTCTGAGGCGGCTCAGCCGCCGATGTCAGTGGCGGCAATCCTGGCTTCCGCACCCGCAGAAGCCCCGGTGGCTCCGGTTCGGGCAGCTGAAAGTGTTGCGGTGAATGTTGCGCCCAAAAATCTGCGCAAAGTCCCCTATGAACAGGCAAGTCCTGCTGACTGGACAGAAATCTATCTCGGCTTGGGTGTCACCGGGATTTTGCAAAGCACAGTGGCGAATTGCCAAATGATCAATCGCCAGGGCAATGATTTTTATTTTGTATTGGATAAAGCCAACAGCACTTTGTTTGATATCAGCCATGAGAAACGCCTTGCAGATTTGCTCAGCGATTATTTTGTGGAGCAAGTGCGTGCGCACATTCAATTGGGTGAGGTGACCGCAGAAACACCTTCGATGATGGCAATTCGTTTGCGTGAAGAGCGTTTGCAGGATGCTATCAGTGCGATAAAAAATGATCCTATTGTGCAGCAATTAATTGCGCAGTTTGGCGCAACCTTGCGCGAAGAAACTATTCAGCCCATTTGATATTTAACCAATTTAATTGATGAAAGAGGATGCTATGAAAGGTCTCGGTGATTTGATGAAGCAGGCCCAGGAAATGCAGGCCAACATGCAAAAGATGCAAGAAGATTTGGCGAAGATGGAAGTAACTGGTGCAGCAGGTGCCGGACTGGTCACTGTAGTGATGACTGGTCGCCACGATGTAAAACGCGTGAACATCGATGCGAACCTGATGAGCGAAGATAAAGAAATGCTGGAAGACTTGTTGGCGGCGGCGGTGAACGATGCTGTGCGAAAAATTGAAAACCAGAATCGTGAACAAATGGAAAAAATGACTGCCGGGATGGGAATTCCACCCGGTTTTAAAATGCCGTTTTAATCTCAATAAAAGTTTGTATTTATGTTTAGTCCGCTGATCGATGAACTCATGGCTTCGCTGCGCTGCTTACCGGGTGTTGGCCCCAAATCCGCGCAGCGAATGGCGCTGCATTTATTGGAGCGCGATCGCCCAGGTGCCGAGCGTCTTGCACAGAGTTTACAAAAAGCTGTTGCTGGTGTCGGCCGTTGCCAGCGCTGCCGCACGCTCACAGAACAAACGCATTGTGGTATCTGTGCGAACAATCGTCGCGACAATAGTTTGTTGTGCGTAGTGGAAACACCGGGCGATGTGTTGGCGATTGAGCAAGCAGGAACTTATCAGGGCAAATATTTTGTGTTGCTGGGTCATTTGTCGCCGATTGATGGAATAGGCCCGGAAGACATAGGTGTCGATCAGCTGATTAATTTGCTGCAGCAAGAATCCATTACTGAAGTCATTCTTGCAACTAACCCCACGGTGGAAGGTGAGGCTACTGCCTATTACATTAGTGAGCGTGCCAAACATCTTAATGTGACTGTGTCGCGTATCGCCCATGGGGTTCCGCTTGGTGGAGAGCTGGAATTTATCGATGGCGGTACGCTCGCTCACGCCTTTTCCTCTCGCAGAAGTTTGTAATCCTGATGCTGATTCCCAGTGAACCTATTTGGATTGATCAAGACGATCAATTAGCCGGGTTATGCTTTGCCTGGCGTAAACAAGCTGCCATTGCAGTCGATACCGAATTCATGCGCAGCGATACGTTTTATCCCATCGCAGGGCTGCTGCAAATTGGCGATGGCAAAGGCTGCTATTTAATTGATCCGCTGGCGATAAAAAATCTTGCGCCCTTACGTGAGTTGATGCTGGATGTTGCAGTGACCAAAGTGCTGCATTCCTGTTCAGAGGATTTGGAAGTATTCCAGCGTTGGTTAGGTGTCGTACCTGAACCATTATTTGATACCCAAATTGCTGCCGCATTTGCGGGTTTAGGGTTTAGCTTGGGTTATTCATCGTTAGTAAAGGCGTTATTGACGATTGAAATTCCCAAAGATGAAACCCGCTCCGATTGGTTGCAAAGGCCGCTCAGTATGGCGCAATTAAAGTATGCGGCGCTGGATGTCGCCCATATGTTGGTTGTGTACGGAAAATTATTACAGCTGTTAAAAACCAGCGAGCGATTGGAGTGGGTGAAACGTGATTGTGCCGATTTGGTGACTAACGCGCGCAAGAGTGAAGATTACAGCGATGCTTACCAAAAAGTAGGCTTTGCCTGGAAGCTGCGCCCACAAGAATTGGCGATCCTGAAGCAATTGTGTATCTGGCGTGAAACCGAAGCGCGCGTGCGTGATATTCCACGCAATCGTTTGGTAAAAGAACCATCGCTGTGGGAAATCGCGCGTAAGAAAATTCAGGATATCGCACAACTGTCAAAAGTGCCGGATATCCCATCGCGCACTTTGAAAAATGATGCAGATACCATTCTGCAAATAGTTCGCGCTACCCTTGCACAGGATGAATCCAGCTGGCCTGCACGCCTTGATCCACCGTTGGCGCAAAGTGAAGGGCCATTGATGAAGGCTCTGAAAAATTATGTGCGCGAATATGCCGAACAAGTGCAGTTGCCTGCCGAAATTTTGATTCGTAAAAAAGATTATGAATATATCGTTCGCTCAGGAATGAATGGTGGAACCTATCAGTTACCCGCGCGTTTATTGGGTTGGCGTTTTGGATTAATTGGTGAAGGCTTGTTGCGTATCGCACAAACACAGTCAAACACAACTGCAGCCTCACAAGAGTGAAGTGATTTTAAATGAAAATTATTTGCGAAATTTACCGCAGCCCAAAAGAAGAAGGCATGTACCTCTACGTGAAAAAAGAAGAGGGTTTGAGCCGGGTGCCAGATGAACTGCTCAAAATGTTTGGCAGGCCGCAACAGGCGATGGTGCTGTTGCTAACGCCCGAGAAAAAACTGGCCCATGCCAGCGTCGATAAAGTGGCGGAAAGCCTTGAAGAAAAAGGCTTCTATTTACAGATGCCACCGCGTAATGAGCGTGACCCGGAAGCCGAGCGCTTGCGCGGGCTCAACTCCAAGTTGTCTGGCCATTAAGTGCGACTCTTGCTGTTTATAGTGGTAAATATTTAGATCGATATTTAAGTCGATATTTTAGTAGTTGGTTCATGCAGATTGGTAAGAAAGGCAGGCTATGGCACAACAGGTTTTTTGGCTGGCTAAAACACTTGAGCAGATGTCGCCAGAGGAATTCGAATCCCTCTGCGATGGCTGTGGTAAGTGCTGCCTGCATAAGCTGGAAGACGAAGATTCGGGCGATGTTTACTACACTAAAGTAGCTTGTCGCTATTTGGATCATGACTCCTGTCGCTGTCAGGAATACACTGATCGCCAGCGTCTGGTTGAAGCCTGCGCGGTGTTGACACCCGCGACAGTGAAAGAAACCTATTGGTTGCCGGAAACCTGTGCTTATCGCTTGGTGGCTGAGGGGATTCCATTATTTGATTGGCATCCGCTAATCTCGGGAGACCCTGAATCAGTCCATACCGCGGGGATTTCTGTGCGCGGTCGGGTAGTGCATGAAAATAGTGTTAATCCGGATGATTTGGAGGATTATGTTGTACGTTGGGTTAATTAATGGGTCGGGCCGAAAGGAGACTGAATTGTGGAAAATATGACTGACTATCAATATGCCTGGATGATTTATCTGGTTGGTGCCGTCGGTTGCAGCCTCGCGACCTGGCTGTTGTTTCGTCGCCTCGGCCGAGCGTTCGTGCATTTTTTTGTCATTACCGTAATGGTTATTTTGTTCATGCCTTACGCTATAGATGCAGAAAGTATGATCATGGCGCCCGCCATCTACAGTATGGTGTTCGGTTATTTTGATGGTGGCTTTGTCAGTATCAAACCGATTTTGAAAGTCATGCTCGGTTTGTGGGTGGGCGCTTTGGTGTTGTCGCTTATATACCAGTTACTGACGCGGACCAGTGCCCGTTCTGCAATGCAACAGGAGCCGCAGCGCAAACGTCAAAAGGCTTATGCGCAGCCTGTGCATGAGGAATACGATTATCCCGCCGACACCCGTCGCTCTTCTGGTCGGGGGCTTTCTCGCGAAGAGCGTATTGCTCGCGATGAACTCTTGCATGAGGAGCCTATTCGCGCGGTGCGGTAAGAGGATCGCGCTTGAATTGACTCGCTAAAGCCAGCCTTAGTGCTGGCTTTTTTGTTTTTTTACATCTGTGTTTGCTGCACGAATATGCTGTTTAAAATGGCGAATTGACAGCGAGCTGCTATAACTAATGGCGATATTGGCGCGAAAAAATTACACAAGAAGTAACGCGCGCTGAAGCGATTTCAAATGGGAACTCTCATGCGCCATTTAATACTTTTCTTGTCTTGCTTGTTATTCGTTACCGGATTGCAGGCGGATGAACTCGCCAAACCTCTGCCCGCCGATGTGCGGGTGATCATCGATATCTCCGGCAGTATGAAAAAAACTGACCCGGAAAATTTGCGCAAACCGGCCGTGGATTTAATTGCACGCCTGCTTCCTGATCAAAGCAAAGCCGGCATTTGGACCTTCGGCCAATCGGTCAATATGCTTGTACCGCATAAAGTGGTCGATCAAGCCTGGCGCGATGAAGGCGCAAAAAAAGCCATGACGATTAGTTCAGTGGCGATGTTCACCAACATAGGTTCTGCCCTTGAAAAAGCGACGGAAGATTATGCCGCTCCTGCAACAGATTATCGCCGCAATATTATTTTATTGACCGATGGTGTGGTGGATATCAGCAAAGAAGCCGTCACTAATCTCAATGAACGTAAACGCATACTGACAGAATTATTGCCGCGTCTTAAGGACTCGGATTATCTAATCCACACAATTGCGCTCTCTGCCGATGCCGATAGCGAGTTGATGAAAAAATTATCGATTGCTACCGATGGTGTGTATGCAGTCGCTGATAGTGCCGATGAGTTGATGAGCACTTTCTTACGCATTTTTGACCAGGCTGTTCCGGCCGAGCGTGTGCCATTAGATGAAAATGGTTTTCTCGTCGATGCCAGCATTAAAGAATTTACCGCGTTGATTTTCCGCAATGCAGAAGTGCCTGCAACAATCATCACCGCACCCGATGGTCGCGAATACAGCGGTACAGATCCGCAGCACAGTGTTAATTGGTATCGCACCGATAAGTACGATCTGATTACCGTGCAGCAACCCGTAGCCGGACAATGGAAAATTAAAACTGAAATGGCTCCCGGCAGCCGCGTTACAGTGGTTAGTAATTTGCAGTTAGTGGTGGCGCCACTGAAAAGCAATATTACGCCTGGCCAGCCATTGGCATTGACTTACTCATTTCAGGAAAATAACCAGACCATCACCAATCAGGATTTCCTGAAACTGTTGAGCGGGAAAGCATTGATTGCAACATCTTACTCGCCTGAAGTCACCACGGTGGATTTGAGTTCGGCTGCCGCGGATGGCGTTTTTCACCATGAATTGAACGGGTTTGATAAAAGCGGCGAATACAATATCACTATTGTGATTGATGGTAAGACCTTCAAACGTGAGTTCGTACATCATCTCAATATCACCGATTCATTTTTCAAATTGGAAAAACGGCAGGAAGAGGCGGCAGGGGGAAAAACCTACGCGTATACCTTGACCGCGAATACCGAAATGGTCGATATGGAACACACCTCGGTAACGGCGGTGATTCAAAACTCCAAAGAGAATAACCTGAGCAAACAGTTGAATATGATCGGCAAAAGTCACTGGGAGTTTTCATTTTCCCCGGTGCAGGCTGCACGCTATGACATCTCCCTGAAAGTGGAAGGCAAACAACTCGATGGCAGCCCATTGAGTGAAACCATCAAAGCCGACCAATTTTATTTCCCCGATGAAGCTACAGTACTTGCCGCGAAGCAGCCCGCCAGTGAAGCCGCCGCTTCTTCTGCAGCCAGCGAACCTGCGGTGGCAGAGCCGGTTACTGCAGAGGCAGAGGTCGCGGCCGAGCCAGAAAAAGAGTCCGATAATTTATGGCTTTATGTAGGTATAGGCATAGGTAATCTGCTGGTGCTAATCCTGGGCTACTTTGCATACCGCTTGATTGCCGGTAAAGGCGGTAAGGATGAATTGGCAGAAATTGAAAAAACCCTGGCAACTGATCCGAATGCACTGAAAAGTGAGTCAGCACAGAAAACCACTATTGATGTATCCGATGATAGCGAGATGGGTATTATCCCGATGAGTGATGGATCCTTGGGCGACGGATCTTCCGGCAATAGCCAACTGAGTGATACCTCGGCAAGTGCTGGCAGCGATACATCTGCGCAAGAAATGGGTATGTCTGATGATTTGATGGCGGATAATTTGTTTCCTCTGGATAATCTGGATGACTCCAATGATGAGAAAAAATAAGTCTTTTTATGCCTGTACCTGATTCTGCTGTTTTGTCGGTTATTGATGGGCCCTGTGTTCAACCGGTTGATCCGGAGCGTTTTGCGTTAGTTGATCGCTTCTATCGCAGCCAGGGTTATAAGGTGAAATGCGGCGCAAATGAACGTGTTTACGCTATCGCTGACGACGTGGAAGGTTTTGTCGCCGCAGCGCGATTGGTACCGCAAAGCTCTGGGCACTACTGGTTGCGTAATTTATTGGTTGCAAACCACTGGCGCGGGCAGGGCCTGGCGACTCGGTTGATGCAAAAACTGTTGCCCGATTTGGCTCCGCGCGGTTGTTATTGTTTTGCACTTCCGCATTTGACGGCTTTTTATGGCGCCTTGGGATTCACCATAAACCCGGCGCATTGCCCTGACGACATCCTCCGTACTTACACGACCTATCGTGCCCGTGGGCGGGATTGGGTCTTAATGGGCTATTGTCAGGATTGAACTATTTTTCATAATCCCCACCATAGATAAAAGCAAATGGTTTTAACTGACCCCCTTGGCCTATAGTCGTTTCACATTTGTTTGATCAGCTACACCTTCATTGTTAAAAAAGGAGCCACTATGAACATAGATATCGGAATTTCCCAACAGCACCGTGAAGAGATCGCCGCAGGTTTGTCGCGTGTTTTGGCGGATACCTATACCCTTTATTTAAAGACCCACAATTTCCATTGGAATGTGACTGGCCCTATGTTCCAGACATTGCACCTGATGTTTGAAACCCAGTACACCGAGCTGGCGCTGGCGGTCGATGCTATTGCCGAACGTATTCGCTCCCTCGGCTTCCCTGCACCGGGTACCTATAAGCAATACGCGAGTTTGAGCAGCATTAAAGAGGAGGAGGGTATTCCCCCAGCGAAAGATATGATCCGCTTGCTGGTTGAAGGGCAGGAAGCAGTAGTGCGCACCGCGCGTTCGCTCTACGCTACCGCCGAAGCTGCAAACGACGAGGCGACGGCTGACCTGTTAACCCAGCGTATCCAACTGCATGAAAAAACAGCATGGATGTTGCGCAGCTTGCTGGAGTGAGTCCAGAGCTACGAACCCTGCTGTTCTCTGATATATCCGATAAACCCGGCTTGCCGGGTTTTTTATTGGCCAAATTTTGTGCGTACAACTGGGTGATATTTTCTAGAACCCGGCGAGAAAACTGGGAGGTGAGTAGATTCCCTACAATTTTTCTCTGACGGCGAAATTTTGCTGTCGTCTCTAACATCATGATTTTATTAAATTTTTAATCCTATCCTTATAAGTTGAATTAACTGAACTTCCCACGTTAAGCACTGGCACCTTATTCGGACGCTGGTTTAACACGAACTTGTGAGTATGAGCTGGGATTAGAGGCATTCACTGCTGATAACTCACTACAAAGGCAAGACCAGTATGGTAACTGGCGTTGGGAGACGGCAACCCCAAGATTGCGCTCCCGCCCTGCAAGTTACGATAACAATAAACGGTTCGAGGATAAGTTCATGCAAAAACCAATCAACTTTAAGAAGAAAGTCATCGCAAATGCTATTGCGGCTTCAATGCTCGCAGGCGTTAGCGGTGCAGTGCTGGCACAAGACGGCGCTGTAGAAGAAGTAATCGTTACCGGTATTAAAGGCTCTCTGCAACGTGCGATGGATGTGAAGCGCGATGCGGTCGGCGTGGTAGATGCGATTTCTGCAGAAGACATCGGCAAAATGCCTGACTCAAACCTGGCGGAGTCCCTGCAGCGTATTCCAGGCGTGTCTATTGACCGTGTGAACGGTGAAGGTAGCAAGGTCACCGTGCGTGGTTTGGCGGGCGACTACAACCTGGTAACCCTGAATAACCGTCAAATGCCAGCTTCGTCATTCGGTACCAGCCGTTCATTTGACTTCGCTAACCTGGCGTCTGAAGGTGTATCTGGCATTGAAGTGTACAAAAGTGGCCGTGCAGATCTGCAGTCGGGTGGTATGGGAGCGCTGATCAATATCATCACGCCTCGCCCTTTGAAAAGCCCGGGCTTGAAAGCGGTAGTGGCAGGTAAAGCGGTATATGACGATTCATCAGTATTGAACGATGACGTGACCCCTGAAGTGTCTGGTTTGTTCAGTAATACCTTTGCTGATGACACTATCGGTGTTGCCTTGACTGGTAGCTATCAAGAGCGCAATAGCGGCGATCGCAACGCGGGAGTAAGCGACTGGTTTGTTCACGCCGCCGATGGTGGTGATTGGGCAAATATCCCGGCAGAAAACCAGCCAGGTGATGGCAGAACTTACGGTATTCCTTCAGAGGTGATGTACACGGTTAACGAAGTTAATCGCAAGCGCTTTAACGGTCAGTTGACCGTGCAATACCAACCGGTGGAAGCGCTGACCGTAACGGCAGATTACCTTTATGTACAACAAGAAAATGAAGCCGATACATTTGGTACCGGCTTTTGGTTTACCCGTACCAGCGATATCGACATCGAGTGGAGCGACACCAACCCGGCGTATCCTCTGACTTATACCGAAAACGCGGGCTTGCATGAAATCAACGGTATCATCAAGCACAACCTGACCAAGTCCGACCTCGATTCAGCGGGTCTGAATGTGAAATGGGATGCTACTGATAATCTGGAACTGGAGTTGGATGTACACAATTCCACGTCATACTCTGGTCCAAATGGCAAATGGGGCGGCAACAACCAATTCAACATTGGTTCTATCGACTACTTCAGACCTTCTGTGGATTTCTCCAACAAGTTCCCGGTAATGAGTATCGGTTATGAAGATGGTCGGACTACACCAGTGCCGGATGTTGGCATCCAGCAATTGACTAACAATATCTTCCGTATACAGGAGCAAGAGTCCTCGGTTGATGAATATCAGTTGAAAGGTACCTACACCTTTGATGACAGCTTCATTGATACCATCAAGGCTGGTATAGCAACCAACGAAATCACTAACGACTACTTCTTTGTGGGACTGCAACAACAAAACCAGGGTAGTTGGAGCGGTGTGCAGGGCGACCAGGGTGTTGGCGATATTCCACAGTCTTACTGGATTGTTGATCAGCTCTCCAACTACTTCGATAACGGTGCAGTCAATAACCCCAACTTCCAAAATACTTTTGTTCGCGGTAACTGGAATGAGCTTCTGGCGATTGGTGCAGAGCTTTATGGATCAGACAATGGCCCTTGCCCAAGAGCTTATTGCACCTCGCGCGATCCCAAAATGGCAAACGATGGTTTTGACGAGCAAAGAACGGTCGAAACTTCCGATATCGCCTATGTTCAATTTGGCTTCAAGCCGGAAATCGCCGGTATGCCAGCCAATTTGGCAGTAGGTGTTCGTCATGAATCTACCGATGTTGAGTCCACTGCGAACGTATCTGCTTACACGCCTTATATTCGTTGGAACAGTGGTAACGAGTACTCGTTGATTTCTACAGAAGAGTTCGAGTACGGCACCACTACCGGTAGCTACTCAAAAACCTTACCGAATGTGGATTTTGATATCGCCATTACCGACGATATTAAAGGCCGTGCGTCATTCAGCCAGACCATCGCACGTCCTAACTATAACGACCTGAAAGGTGGTTTTATCTGGGGTACAGCGCCCCGTATCAGCATGGGCTCTGCGTCAGCGGGTGATCCAGATCTGAACCCAATGGAATCAACCAACTTCGATATTTCGGCCGAATGGTACTACGCTGACGCCAGCTATGTGTCACTTGGCTATTTCAAGAAAGACGTAGTTGATTTCATCGGTAGCAGTGCACCGCAAACCATTCAGGACAGCGGTTTCCACACTCCAGTGAACGGTCCAAGATGGAATGCTGCAGTAGCAGCAGTGGGCAATGATCTGGTGGCAATTAACCAATACATCACCACTAACTATCCAAACAGTTCTGATGCGACAACAGGTTATGTATACGCGTTGGATGAGGATCCAATCCTGCCGTTCGAAGTAACTCGTCCAATCAACAACGAAGATGTTGCGATTGACGGTATTGAATTCACCTTGCAACACACCTTTGGTGAGTCAGGTTTCGGCTTCCAGGCTAACGCGACAAAAGTAGATTCTGATACCGAGTACGACAACACCTCCAAGGCAAGCCAATTTGCGATCTATGGTTTGAGTGACTCTGCCAACTTTATCGGCTTCTACGAAAAAGATGGTGTGCAAGTTCGTTTGGCTTACAACTGGCGCGACGACTTCCTGAACAGCGGCGGCGGTAACCCACGCTATACCGAAGCCTATGGTCAGTTGGATGCAAACATAAGCTATGAGTTTACTGACAACTTAACCTTGTCGATGGAAGCGTTGAATCTTACCGATGAGTCCTACCGTACTTATGGTCGTCACAAAGACATGACCTTTAACTACATCGAAACCGGTGCGCGTTACAACGTAGGTGTTCGTTACACGTTCTAATTTTATTGGAATCTGCGTAGCGAACGGAAAAGCCGCTGGAAACAGCGGCTTTTTTACCGGTTTACTAATTCGCTTTTACTGCTTTACTGTACAAGCGGTTTTATTGTTTTTATCGATCTTCTCGACAAAAATTACTTATAAAAACTACGATAAAGTGTGTGGGTCGGTTATGACAGATCAAATAACCCGGGTTGTTATTGTGGGGGGCGGCTCAGCTGGTTGGTTAGCCGCGGGAATTATTGCAGCCTCAAGTCCGGCACATGTACAGACAACACTGATTGAATCCCCCGACATAAAACCCATAGGCGTAGGTGAGGGCACCTGGCCGACAATGCGCGCCACCTTGGAAACAATCGGCATTTCAGAAACCGATTTTTTTCGCGAGTGCGATGCCAGCTTCAAGCAGGGGTCAAAATTTTCGCGTTGGACAAGCCTGTCAAAAAACGATGACTACTATCATCCGTTCACCGCACCTGCCAAATACCATGAAATCAATCTGGCTCCTTTCTGGCTGCGGTTTAAAGACAAAATCAATTTTGCCAATGCAGTGTGCCCACAGGCGGCAATCTGCGATCTTGGTTATGCGCCTAAACAAATCAGCACTGCCGAATTCGGCGCAGTTTTAAATTATGGTTATCATTTGGATGCCGGAAAATTTTCTCCGTTTTTACATAAACATTGTGTAGAAAAATTGGGTGTCCATTATGTCGGTGCCAATGTCATTGGCATTAACTCGGCCGATAATGGTGATATCAAATCCGTCGCGACTGATTCGTGCGGGAATATTGATGGCGATTTATTTATCGATTGCACAGGATTGCAATCATTATTGTTAGGGAAGCACTACGCTATCCCTTTTATTTCGCACAAAGATACGCTCTTTAATGATTCTGCACTTGCGGTGCAAATTCCCTACAGTGAAAGCGCTGGAAGTGGCGGTGCTAAAGCAATTGCATCGCATACCCTCTCAACTGCCCAAACCAATGGTTGGATTTGGGATATAGGTTTGCAATCCCGTCGCGGAATTGGCCATGTTTTTTCCAGTGCCTATATTACCGATGAACTGGCTGAGCGAGAGCTGCGCAATTACATAACGCCTGCTGTTGGTCAAAAAATGGCGGAAGAATTGTCGGTAAGAAAAATTTCGTTTAATCCGGGACATCGGCAAACTTTCTGGCATAAAAACTGTGTTGCGATTGGTTTGTCGGCCGGTTTTATTGAACCTTTGGAAGCCACAGCATTAGTCTTGATTGAGATATCGGCCAAAATAATCGGAGAGCAGTTTCCTCTCAATCGCAGTGCCATGGATATAGTGGCAAAACGTTTTAACAATACGCTCGGACATCACTGGCAGCGAATTATCGATTTTTTAAAATTGCATTATGTGCTTACACAACGAACTGACACGGAATATTGGCGTGATAACTGCCGCGCCGACACCATTCCCGATAGCTTGCGAGAACAGTTGGAGTTGTGGAAAGTGCAGTCGCCCTGGTTGCAGGATGAATTATTGCGCGATGAAATGTTCCCGTCGGCAAGCTACCAATATATTTATTATGGCATGAAGGGCGGCACGGTCATTCCCGAGATGGGAACGCAAAAACCCGTGCAGATGAAAAAGTTGAAGCAAGCAGAACGCTTATTTATGGAGAATGCCCAACACATCCAGCAGTTGAAAAAAGTATTGCTGCCGAATCGCGACTTGATCGAGAAGATCCAACAGTTTGGATTACAAAAAATTTAAACCCTAACGACAATAACAATATCGGAGAAAATATGCCTAATTTTGCCTTGCTTAATAATATTGCCCATAAAGACTTGCGCGTTGTACGCGACCACTCTGCACAATATGGCGACAATGAAATGTGGGCGGTGACTTTTCCACAAGAGTTTCGCGCCATCCAAAATGAGTACCCTATATTTTTCCAAAAGAACTCTGAGAATGGAAAGTTTATTCCAGTGGCATTAATGGGGCTTCGCCAAAAAGAAAATCTGTTTTTGACTGATAGTGGATGGGATGCGCAATATATTCCAGCCTCTGTTAAAAGACGCCCTTTCCTGATTGGCATACAGCCAGCAAGATCGGATCAGGGTAGCAACCAACCCAGCCGGATGGTGTATGTGGATATGGACAGTCCGCGTGTGAGCAATACTGCAGGTGAAGCAGTATTTCTACCGCACGGCGGTTACTCACCGTATCTGGAAAGTATTGTCGATGTATTGGAGTACATCCAATACGGTACAGAACTCAATGAAATTTTTGGTGATGCGCTCTTGCAACATGAATTATTGGAAGTGGTCTCTCTCGAAATTACGTTGAAAAATGGTTCGCGCAATAATCTGGCGGGTCTCTATACCATTAACGAAGAAAAGCTCAACGCTCTGGATGGTAATGTGGTGGCAGGTTTGCACGCTAAAGGATATCTGGAATTTATTTATATGGTATTGGCCTCGCATGCGAATGTGATGAAGCTGATTGCCCGTCTTGAAGCCCGGCTTCAGAATCAATAAATCATTCTTATGATCACTGTCAGCAAAAATGTAAAAGTCGTTCAGTGTTGTACGCCTGAGAAAATTCCCGATGAGGTGTATGCCTCAGCTGAGCCACTTATTTTAAAAGGTCTGGTTTCCTCATGGCCCATTGTTAAAGCGGGACTTAACTCGCAAGCAGATGCAGAAAAATATTTGCTGCAGTTTTACAAGGGACAAGAAGTCACAGCCTTTTTGGGTAAGCCAGAAAATAACGGGCGCATTTTCTACGATGAAACCCTATCCGGGTTTAATTATGATTCTGTTAGCACCAAATTGGATTTTGCATTAAAGCAGTTAGCACTTCACGCCAACAATCCCGATGCACCCAGTATTTACATTGGCTCTACATCGGTCGATACCTATCTGCCAGGTTTTCGAGCCGAAAACGATTTGAATCTGCAACAACACAATCTTTTAGTCAGCATTTGGCTATCCAATAAATGCCGCATCGCTGCCCATTGGGATAGCCCATTAAATATCGCCTGTTCAGTGGTAGGACACAGGCGTTTTACTCTGTTTCCGTTTGAGCAGATGGAAAATTTATACATTGGCCCGCTGGATAAAACTCCGGCAGGGCAGGCAATCAGCTTGGTGGATTTTTATAATCCGGATTTTGAAAAATTTCCAAAATTCAAAGAAGCAATAGAGCATGCGCAGATTGCCGATCTGGAGCCGGGCGATGCCATCTTTATTCCAAGTATGTGGTGGCACCACGTAGAGTGTTTGGATTCACTTAATGTGTTGGTGAATTACTGGTTTGATGGTCCTCCTATATTTTACGGTAAAGGGGTCAATGCGCTCTTCCATTCGGTATTGTCAATTCGCGATTTACCACCCGAACAGAGAAAAGCATGGAGGCAGATGTTTGATTATTATGTTTTTGATTATCAAAAAGAAAATTTTCAGCATATTCCCGAGCAGGCGCAAGGCGCAATTGGCGAGTTGACCGATGAAAATGCACGCAGAATTCGTGCGCGTCTGTTGAATCAGCTAAACAAATAAAGGCGTTGCCTAAAAGCTTTATTAACCTCGAAATAGAAAGCGTCCACCGGATCATAAAATGAATTACAAAACCCAAGTTAGGAAGGTTGTTATTGTTGGGGGCGGTACTGCAGGCTGGATGGCAGCCGCATCACTCTCCAAGTTACTGGGAAAAAGTATTCATGTCACATTGGTTGAGTCCGATGAAATATCGACAGTTGGCGTGGGTGAGGCAACGGTTCCACCGCTAATTTTATTGAATCGCTATTTGGATATTAATGAACAGGAATTTCTTGCTTTTGTTAAAGGCACAATCAAGCTGGGTATCTCTTTTGAAAATTGGAAAAACATAAACGAAAACTATATTCATCCTTTTGGTTATACAGGCAGGGACACTTGGGCAGCTAGCTTCCAGCACTTTTGGCGCAGGGGAATGGATGTAGGAGTGAATTATCCATTAGGCGACTATTCCATAGAGTATGAAGCGGCTTTGCAAAACAAGTTCGCACACATGCCCAATTCAGCGCTAACTTATGCCTATCATTTAGATGCCGGTTTCTATGCCAAGTTTTTAAGGCAGATCGCAGAAAAAGCAGGTGCAGTGCGCATTGAAGGAAAAATCGAACAGGTTGTTTTGGATGAGACCCAATATATTAAATCCATCAAATTAGCATCGGGTGAACTCATTGATGGTGATCTTTTTCTTGATTGTTCTGGTTTCCGTGGCCTATTAATCGAACAGGCTTTGCATACGGGGTATGAGGATTGGTCACATTGGTTGCCGTGCGATAGTGCGATTGCAGTGCAAACAGAATCGGTGCGAGCGCCGGTTCCCTATACGCGTTCAATTGCGCATCATGCAGGTTGGCAATGGCAAATCCCGTTACAGCATCGTGTTGGTAATGGTTTGGTTTATTGCAGCCGTTATATGTCTGATGACGAAGCAAAAAAAATGCTATTGGATAAGGTAGAGGGAAAATTAATTTCTGAACCAAAGATCATCAAGTTCAGAACTGGACAGCGACGCCAACATTGGAATAAAAACTGTGTGGCATTGGGGCTTGCAAGCGGATTTATTGAACCACTTGAATCTACCAGCATTCACCTGATCCAACGCGGAATAACGCGTTTAATACAAATGTTTCCACACGATGGCATTTTTGCTTGTGATATAGATGAATATAACGAGCAGATGAAAACAGAAGTGTTGAGTGTACGGGATTTCGTGATAATGCATTATCATCTCACGGAGCGTGAAGACAGCGCTTTCTGGCGCTATTGTAAAAATATGCCCATCCCCGAATCGCTCAAACATCGCATCAGTTTATTTAAGGAGACGGGTAAGTTGTTTGTAGAGTCACCATATAAACTTTTTGCGGAACCTTCCTGGTTACATGTAATGGTCGGACAGGGAGTTGTGCCAGAGCGCCATCACATAGTCGCTAATGAAATGACAGAAAGTGAGTTAAAGAAATTCCTGGAAGATGTAAGAAACAACGTAAAGAAGACGGTGCAGAAAATGCCATCCCATCATGACTATTTGCAGCATTATTGCAAAGCCAGTGAGTGGGAATGATCCCGTAACCGGTTATTTATTTTAAATAAATAAAACTATTCAGCGTCAGCCGCCCAACAACTGGATTGGGGCGGAATTGAAAATTCTCGGGAATAGATGCCGAGTGCAATGCATCACCCGGGTACATAATCAAACGGTTAAAGTTGGCTTCGTAACGGCCAATTTCTTCGTAGTATTGGTTGGAGCCATTGATATATCTCTGCTGCCAGCTAGTGTCTTTGGCCTCTTGCGCCAAATGCTCTGCATACTCACCCATTCTTTCCGGTGAGAGAGTTTCGAATCCAGTCGCTTTGTGCCGATATAGAGACGTACCGCCTTTCTCGGGTGTACATAAGTAATGTACGCACGCGATTTTATTTCTGTTGATTGTATCTGTGTGTGGGCGCGATTGCGGAATTGCCAATCTTGCTGGCGGAGTTAATACCATCGAGTAGGTGGATTGCGAGTGGCTAATCTGTTCGGGTGCTGTGGTAAATGTTTTGCAAATAATGTCGCGCAGATAGGTGTAGAGCGCCGCACTATAAAATTCTGGCACTTTGGATTGAATGCCAGGATAAAAATCCGTTCCATCCTTGAACTCACCAAATTTAATTGCAAATCCAAGTAATGCTTCCGCCTCATGCAAAAAGTTATCGACCACCAGTACGGGTGTTTTTTCGTTGCCGACGATATCGACCCGATAGCGAAATTGTGGGTGCAGTGGTGGTAGAAAGCTGTCGTTTTGCATTTTGTGTTTGCTCATTATTTTGCGTTTTTTACCGGCAACTATTGTAACTGTTATTGTTTATCCGATCCTCTGCTTTTATGTAAACACGGCCTGTTCATCAGTCTTTCCACTGCTCTGGCGGTGGGTTTGTGCCGTCCATCTCTCCGCTGTATCATCCCGCTTTATTTCCAGCGCCATCAGCTCAAGCTGGCGCTATTTAGGTTACTGGGTTGATATGTCAAATATGTGGTCAAGTTATAAACAGTCTGTCGTGAATGTCATGGGTGAAGATCGGCACAAGTTATTGCGCCGGTTGACTGAGCTTGAAAAGCTTGCGCGTGGCGACAAACCCTACGACCAGGCACTGGAAAAATGGCAAAGCCAATTGGCGCGTTCGCAGGCTGCCGTTCTGCGCAGGCAGCAACTGGTTCCCACCGATATCGAATTTCCCAACTTACCCGTCTGTGAAAAGCGCGAGGAGATTGCGCAGATTATTGCTAATAATCAGGTCGTTGTGCTTGCAGGTGAAACCGGCTCGGGTAAGACCACACAAATTCCTAAAATTTGCTTGAGTATCGGCCGCGGTGTGAGTGGTTTGATTGGTCACACCCAGCCGCGCCGTATTGCTGCTAATACAGTCGCCAATCGCATCGCGGAAGAATTGAAAACGCCGCTCGGTGAAAAGGTAGGTTATCAGGTTCGCTTTAGTGATCAATCCAATGAAAACACCCTGATCAAGGTGATGACCGACGGTATTTTGTTGGCCGAAATCCAGCACGATCCTTACCTGAATAAATACGACACCTTGATTATCGATGAGGCGCACGAGCGCAGTTTGAATATCGATTTTTTGCTTGGCTATTTAAAACAACTTTTGCCAAAACGCCCGGATTTAAAATTAATTATTACCTCAGCCACTATCGATCTCGAACGTTTTTCGCAGCACTTTAATAATGCACCGATTATCGAAGTCTCTGGCCGCACCTATCCAGTCGAAGTCTGGTACCGCCCGCTCTATGAATTTGAAGCGAGTGATGACAACGAAGCGGAACCGGATCAATACGCGGCGATTGTCGATGCGGTGCACGAAATTGAATTGCACGAAAAAACCGGGTCAGGCGCACGCGGTGGCGATATTCTGGTCTTTTTAAGTGGCGAGCGGGAAATTCGCGAGGCCGCGGAAGCTTTGCGCAAAGCCCAGTTCGCGCATATGGAAGTCATTCCATTTTATGCGCGTTTGAGCTTGGCGGAACAACAAAAAGTGTTTGCTGCGCATACGGGCAGGCGAATTGTATTAGCGACCAACGTGGCAGAAACATCGATTACTGTGCCCGGTATTCGCTATGTTATCGACCCGGGTTTTGCGCGTATCAGCCGCTATTCTTATCGCACCAAAGTTCAACGTTTGCCGATTGAACCCGTCTCCCAAGCCAGCGCCAACCAGCGCAAAGGCCGTTGCGGCCGCGTAGCAGAAGGTATTTGTATTCGTTTGTATAGCGAGGAGGATTTTAATTCTCGCCCCGAATTTACCGATGCGGAAATTTTACGTACCAATCTTGCTGCTGTTATTTTGCAAATGTTGCAGCTGCGTATGGGGGATATCCATAAATTTCCGTTTATCGATTCTCCCGACCATCGCCTGATTAGCGATGGTTTTAAATTGCTCGAAGAACTGCATGCCGTTAACACTAAAAATCAGCTGACGCCGATTGGGCAGCAACTGAGCAAACTGCCGCTGGACCCGCGTCTCGCGCGTATGCTTATTGCTGCTCAAGAGCAATCTTGTGTGCGGGAATTATTAATTATCTCCAGTGCGCTGTCGGTACAAGACCCGCGCGAACGGCCGATAGAAAAACAACAAGCCGCTGACCAAAGCCATCGCCGCTTCTGGGCAGAGCACACGGATTTCGCAGGCTTTGTTAACCTGTGGAATTATTTTGAGACACAGAGGCAAGAGCTTACGCAAAACCAATTGCGCAAGTTGTGCAAAAAAGAATTCCTGTCGTATTTGCGTTTGCGCGAGTGGCGTGATGTGCACCATCAGTTATGTGTGGCGGTAAAAGATTTGGATATCCGTGTTAATACGGAGGCCGCAAATTACGAAGCAGTCCATAAGGCGTTACTGACTGGCTTGCTTGGCAATTTGGGTTTTAATCACGAAGAGCGCGAATATCTTGGGGCGCGCAATCGTAAGTTTTCGATTTTTCCCGGCTCATCGCTCGCCAAAAAAACACCCAAGTGGATTATGGCGGCGGAGTTGATTGAGACTTCAAAATTATTTGCGCACACAGTGGCGAAGATTGAACCTGAATGGGTTATCGCGGCCGCCGAGCATTTGGTGAAACGCCAGCATTTTGAGCCCCATTACGATAGCCGCAGCGGGCAAGTCATGGTGTTTGAAAAAATCACACTTTACGGTTTAACCATCGTAGAGAAAAAATCGGTCAGTTACAGCCATATAGACCCGGCACAATGTCGTGAAGTATTTATTCGTGCTGCTTTGGTAGAAGGGCAGTATGACCAGCACCCAAAACGCAAGCATGCACAGAACAAGAATCCACATAATGATTTTTTTGTGCATCAGCAACAGTTGCTAAAAGAGTTGGAGGACCTGGAATCCAAAGCGCGCCGCCGCGATATCGTGGTTGATGAGCAAGTGATTTTTGATTTTTACAATGAGCGTATTCCGGAGTCGGTAGTCAACCTCGCCGGATTTGAGGCCTGGCGCAAAAAGGCAGAGCACGAAAATCCAAAATTGTTATTCCTGACGCGCGACATTTTAATGCGTCATGGTGCAGGCGATATCACCCAGGCGCAATTTCCGAATGAACTTGAGTGGCGCGGTATGGTTTTTCCGCTGAGCTACCACTTTGAACCCAATCACGCATTTGATGGTGTAAGCATCCATGTGCCTATGAGCGTTTTGCATCAGGTACCGGAGCATCGTTTGGAGTGGCTGGTACCGGGAATGCTGCGCGAAAAATGTATCGGCTTGATCAAATCCTTGCCAAAAAATTTGCGCAAGCATTTTGTGCCTGTACCCGATGTCGTAGATAAAATGTTAACGACAATCGCTCCCGACAATAAACCGTTAACCGAAGCCTTGGGCATACAGCTCAAGCGTTTGACCGGTATAGACGTGCCTAAGGATGCCTGGCTTGAAACCAGTGTCGACGACTATTATCGCTTCAACATCCACGTGGTTGATGACAAAGGCAAGATTATTGCGAGTGGACGAGATTTAACACCATTGCGTGAAAAATATCGCGAGCGCGTGCAACAAAATATCCAATCCGCTGCAACCAACATCGAACGCGATGGCATAACCGTTTGGGACTTTGATGAGTTGCCTCAAGCAATTCAATTGCCGCGTGGTGGTATTAGCATCCGCGCGTATCCGGCATTAACCGATAAACAATCTTCTGTTGCTTTGCAGGTATTGGATAATCCTATGCATGCACTCGACGCGAGCCAGCGAGGGCTAGCGCGGCTGGTATTTTTATCGCTCGCACAAACGGTTAAATATTTGCAAAAAGAATTATTGAAAGGGCAGGAGGTTGCGTTGACATTGGCGGGAATTGGTAATCGCGAACAGGTTGCTGATGATTTAATTATGGCTGCGATCAAACAGCTGGCAGTGCCCGACCAACAACATTTACCGCGCACCAAAGCCGCTTTTGAGGAGCGGGTTAACCAGATTAAAGACAAACTGATCGCTCATACCCAGGATTTGGCGAGCCATTTGGTTGCCAGTTTAAAATTATTGGTAGATGTAAAAAAACAACTCAAGCAACAAAAAAATATGTTGATGTTGGCATTCACAATCAGTGACATCAATCAGCAGCTGGCCCAATTGTTCTATCCGGGGTTGGTTTATAAAACGCCGTCGCAATGGTTATCGCAATATCCTAAATATATGCGTGGCATCCAACAGCGTTTGGAGAAGGCGGCGCTCAATCCGCAAAAAGATAAACTGCAATTAGCCGAAGTGGCGCCGCATTGGCAGCGCTTGGCAGATTATCTGACAAAAGAGGGCGAATACCGCATGGCGCAAAATACAGCGCTAATGGAATATCGTTGGTGGATTGAAGAATTGCGCATTTCCCTCTTTGCGCAAACCTTAAAAACCCAGGTGCCGGTATCGGCAAAACGTATGGATAAGCAGTGGGAGCAAGCCATGCTGGATGCGCAAGGTTAAAAAGCTAGCTCTACCTCATTGGCTATGCTAGTTTTCTCCTCGGCCTAAACAGCCGTTAACGATACATAATCTGTCGGAGTTTATTATGAATAACAAAATTTCTTCTATGTCTGCATTGTTTGGCGCTGCTGTTGTTGCATCTGCAGTTTTGGCTCCTGTGGCATCTGCCGCGGATGCTGGTTTTACCGCTACCTCATTGTCTGCGGGTTATACCCTGGCAGAAAATGACGCAACTAAAACCGAAGGTGAACATAAATGTGGTGAAGCCAAATGCGGTGCCGATAAAAAAGCCGATGGCGAACACAAGTGTGGCGAAGGCAAATGCGGTGAAGGAAAATGTGGCACTGATAAGAAAGCTGAAGGTGAGCACAAATGTGGTGAAGGCAAATGCGGTGCAGACAAAAAGGACGATAAAAAAGAAGAGAAAAAAGCTGAATAATGTCAGTTAATTCTGCTGAGGATTATATCGCTGCTATTCACGGCGCAGGCTTGGGTCTGCGCCGCTCCCTGCTAACTACCCTTGAGCAAACCGTTCCCACCGATATTAATTTTATGGAGGTCGCTCCGGAAAACTGGATTAATATCGGTGGCCGATTAGGCAAACAGTTTCGCGCTTACACCGAGCGTTTTCCATTTGTTTGCCATGGCCTATCTTTATCAATTGGTTCGCCTGCACCTCTAAATACTGAGCTCTTGCTTGCTATAAAAAGTTTCATGCGCGAGCACGGTATTCGCTACTACAGCGAACATTTGAGCTATTGTAGCGATGAAGGCCAATTATACGATTTGCTTCCGATCCCTTTTACGGATGAGGCTGTCGACTATGTGGCAGAGCGTATTCAGCGCGCGCAGGATATTCTCGGCCAGCGCATTGCAATTGAAAATTCATCCTATTATTGCGCGCCGCAACAAGAAATGAGCGAGAGTGACTTCATAAATGCGGTGATTAAAAAAGCAGACTGCGCGCTTTTGTTGGATGTTAATAATATTTACGTCAATAGTATCAACCATGGTTATGACCCCTGCGAATTCCTGGCGAGTTTGCCTGGAGAGCGCACGGCTTATATCCACATCGCTGGCCATTTTAAAGAAGCGGAAGATTTGCGGGTGGACACCCACGGTGCACCAGTTATTGCTTCTGTGTGGCAGCTATTGGAAAAAACGTATGAATTGTTTGGCGTTAAGCCCACTTTGCTCGAGCGCGATTTTAATATTCCGCCACTATCAGAATTGATGGCAGAGTTGGAGGAAATTAAAAAGCGCCAATTTGAATCAGCATTAATCTCACGATGAAATCATTTCAGGAAACTCAATTGGCATTTGCCAAGCATTTGCGCGCTCCGGAACAACATCCTGCGCCTGACGGAATTGAGGACCGGCGCATGGGGATTTATCGCGAATTAATTTATAACAATATTGAAAACTTTATCGCCAATGTATTTCCGGTTATGCGTCTGATAATGGGAAACGAAAACTGGCATAAATTAATGCGCGATTTTATTTCAACGCATCGGTGCCAAACGCCATATTTTGTGGAACTCAGTGAAGAGTTTTTACAGTACCTTGCACAGGAGCGAGGTTTGCAAGAAGGTGATCCAGCGTTTTTGCTTGAGCTTGCGCACTATGAATGGATCGAGTTAGCGTTGGATACTAGCGAGGCTGTAATCCCGCCTGCATCGCCCGTTCCTGCTAATCTCGCTGCCTCAAAGCCAAGGGTTTCGCCTTTGGCCGTTTGTTTAAACTATCAATATCCTGTACACAAGGTTTCTCTGGATTATCAGCCGTCAGCTCCAGAGCCCACGCAATTGGTGGTGTATCGCAACCGCAATGATAGGGTGCGTTTTATGGCTGCCAATGCAATGACATTGCGTTTGCTTTATTTATTGCAAACTAATACCTCGGCAAATCTGGGCGACCAACTACAACTGATTGCCGCTGAGTTGCAGCATGAGGATCCTGAGCGTTTATCTGTCGAAGCCTATTTACTGGTGGAAGAACTGGCGGGGTTGGATATTCTCAGTCATTTTGAGTAAATCTTATCTGGATAATTATTTTCTCGATCAATCTTTTTTGAGCGTTCTTACAACTGTTTGGTTGTTATACGCGCAAAAATAGTGCAAAAAGTTTGGTTTTTTAAGCTAAAACCATGCTCAGTCACAAAATTTCGGTTTTTTTCTTTATATAATCCGCCCGCGACATTCAGGTGGCTGTCATCAATGTGAAATATATGTGTCACATAATTGCAGCTCAACTGTAATTCAATTGTCATTAATTCAATACAA
>DATIGS010000137.1:0-2736 GCA_035481425.1 Cellvibrio sp.
CGTTGCTGCGCTGCCTTACCTTCAATAACACCGGTCAATATAGGATAAAACCAATCCATGGAGAAACGGGTTTTAGGTTCCCAGGTGCGGTCAAAACATTCGGGGTGATGACGCAATGTATTGCCCAACTTTTGGTGCGCACTGCGCCATCGGCTTGCATCAACACCCAGCTGTTCTGCGCAGAGGATGGCGCATTCAAGGCTTTTATAGATGGAGCTGGATGCGGTGACGAGCGCATCCTTTTTTGCGCTGCCATCTTCTGCCACCGCCCAATAAATTTCTCCGCTAGATGCTTGGTAGCGCAATACGAAATCAATTGCTTTTTTTACCGCAGGGAAAAATTCGCGCAGAAATGCATTATCGTCCGTAATTAAAAAATAATGCCAAATACCTGTGGCTATGTAGGCGATGAAATTGGTTTCGCGATGGTTTTTATCGACGGCCTCATCGCCCAAATAATTTGCCCACCAACTGCCATCTTCCAATTGCTCTTGCGCGAGCCATTTATAGGCTCGTTGCGCAGCGGCGAATTCACCGCCAATGGTTAATCCCATCGCAGCTTCGATATGATCCCAAGGGTCGGCCTTGCCATTTTCAAACCAGGGAATACAACCATTGGGCAATTGCGTGCGCAAAATATAATTGATGGTCGGCCGCAACAGCGACTCGGGGAAAAAACCTTTGGAAAGCAGCAAATTTTTCATTATGAATTCTCTTTCCTGAAATACATCACCACACTTTTTCCCATAATGGGATTAAGGATTTTTTCCAGTGTTTGGGTGAGCCAGGGTTTTTCCATGAGGTCCCACACTAATAGGCGGTGATACCATTTAATTAACACATTGGTTTCCTGGGTTTTCCACCACAGGCATTTCATCCACCAAAACGGCGAGTGCAGCGCATGCGCCCAGTGACGTTTGTAAAAGCGCAAAGGCTTACGTTCAATTTCGCGACGCAGGTGTTGGCCATTAAAAATGCGGATGTGGCCGCCTTCCACCTGATGATATTCGCGGCTCAGTTTCCAGCAAATTTTTTCTGGCCAGGCGCGCGGCACCGTAATGGCGAGCAAGCCACCGGGTTTTAGAACGCGTTCAATTTCAACTAATACCGCTTGATAATCCGGAATATGTTCCAGCACTTCGCTGCAAATAATTTTATCAAAACTCTGGTCGGCAAAAGGCAAGCGCGTTGCATCGGCCTGCTGCAAATAAAAATGTTTATCCGCTGCTGATTGTGCGAAAGGTAAAAAGCGTTCGCGGCTGGTGAGTAGATCGCGATGATTTAAATCTACCCCTACGGCGGTGACATTTGCATGCAAGTATGCGTTGATGACATGACGGCCTTCGCCACAGCCGAGATCCAATACGCGGTCGCCGCTGTGCAATGGAAAATCGCGAAAATTAATCGTAAGCATTAGGTGCCTGCCCGCTCGATAGATCAGGATCATCTACCCGCTCATTTACCCGTTCAGGTTGCGTGTGAGCCAGGGTTTTAAAATAAAAACGCTCCATTTTTTTTCCAACGCAGTCCCAACTGAGTTGCTGCAATATATGCGTGCGACCTTTTGTACCTAACTGCTCGCGGGTATTGGTATCGGTTAATAAATCGCGCAACGCCATTTGCAAATCGTCCACATCGCCAGCTGTTACCAAACGCGCCGCATCGCCCACCACTTCCGGCAGCGCACCACCATCACTGCAAATTAGTGGCACACCGCAGGCCATAGCTTCCGCCGCAGGAAGCCCAAAGCCTTCGTACAGTGAAGGCACAACCGCAATACTGGCCTGTGCATATTCAGCGACCAATTCGTCGTTGCTGATACCGGATTTAAATTGCACCCTGTCTTGTAACTCTAACGCCTGCAATTCTTTTTGCGTTTCACCATTTTCTTTTAATTTGCCGATGACAATTAATTGCAGCTCCGAAAATTCGCTGTGCAATTGCGCCAGCGCGCGCAATAAAATGCTGAGCCCTTTTAACGGCTGGTCGGATGAAGCGGTGGTAATTACCCGCCAAGGCGTACGAGCAATATTTGCCAGCGGTTTAAAAATACTGGTATCAACACCATTGGGAATGACATGAATCCGCTCGGCCGGGCGCGAAAATGCGGTGGCGATATCCTGTTGTGATTGCTGCGATACAGTGATGACATTATCCAATTGCTGCACCACTTTTTTTTGCATCGCTAAAAAACTGTACCAGCGGTTAATTAACCAGCGCTGGCCTTTTTCTGTTGCAGCGGCGAGTGCAAGATCGCGGTCGCGGGTGATGGGATGGTGCACAGTGGCGATAATATTCTCACCGCGCTGTTGTAAATCGAGTAAGCCGTAACACAGGCTTTGGTTGTCGTGGATTATGTCGTACCGGGGTTTGTGTTTTTTAAAATAAGCGAGCAAGCGGCGGCCAAAACAATAGGGTTCGCCAAACGCGCCGCTCAACTTGCTCCACCATTCATAAAAATCGGCGAGCGACAAAAAATGTTGCGGGCGCAGCGCGCGGGTGGGATGTGGATGCGCGTATAAATCGAGGCTCGGTAATTGGATCAGGCGCACACGCGGATCGAGTTCGGGATAAGGCGGGCCGGAAATCACATCCACTTGATGACCCAAATCGACCAGCGCTTTGCTCAGGTAATGCAGGTAAATCCCCTGCCCGCCCACATGCGGATGGCTGCGATAGCCAAGCAGCGCAATGCGTAAGCAATTGTCTGCACGCGGCACCATCGGTGTATCGGCA
>DATIGS010000138.1:0-4554 GCA_035481425.1 Cellvibrio sp.
CAAAATTGCCGCAACCTCATCGCTAATAACTTGCGGTGCTTTTTCGATTTTTACTGCTTTGCGTGCGCCAAGGTCCAATGTGCGTACTGCATTTACCAGAATTGCGCCTTGGGTATCTGTCCCGCTGCCTGTCAGGGTAACGGCGAAACCTTCGGTGCGTGCGAGGTTGCCTCCTTGGGTGATTGGGGCCACAAGTGTGAGGCCAAGTTTATTGAACGCTTTGGGGGAAATCACAAGGCAAGGACGATAATCACCTTGTGTTTCCTTGCCTTCTGTCGGGTTCAAACAAACGCGGACGATATCTCCTTTATCAAATACTGGCATTAGATTTCATTCCCTACTGGTGTGATGCTTTCCCATGCATCCGACTCCTTATTTTTAGGAGCGTTTGGATTACATTTTTTTAGCAACTCGTCGAGCGTATATCTGGGTTTTTCGTGTGTTGGCTTAATGACAATACAGTTGTCGACGATGGATACATCAATGCTATCGCCTTCGCGTAGTTTTAATTCTTTGAGTACCGGTGCGGGGATAATCGCACCTGCTGAGTTTCCAATTTTGCGCACTTGAGTCAGCATGGGGAGGCTCCGTTATCACATTGTTGCAACAGTGTTCCATGGTTTCGGATTCGGTGTCAACAAGGTTATAACCTTGGGTTAATGCAGGTCAATGTAAAGTCCTGTTACCCGCCTTGGCTTGCCCGGCTTTTCTCGGTAAACTCAAATTGTCTTATAATATAACTAAAATGTGGGCGCGCCCACGGAGATTGCCATGATAAGAATCATCAAGCTGTTGTGTGTATTGGCGTTGGGCAGTTTTCTAGCCAGCTGTGCAAACAAGGTATCAGAATCGCTTACCAGTCCTGACAAACAACTCACCGTAAAGGTCTATGTTACTGAGCGACAAACGCTGGCCTATAGCGTGATGCGCGGTGCGCAACCCATTATCCTGCCGTCTTCCCTGGGGCTGCAATTGACTACGGCAGATTTTACCCAGGGTGTGAGTATTGATTCCCGTTCGGCAATTACACCTGTCACCGATAACTATGAGATGCGCGTCGGTAAAAAGCGCGCGATTAGTTACAGTGCCAATGAGCAAACTTTTTTTATTACCAATGCGCAGAAGCAAAAGCTGGCGCTGACCTTTCGTGTATCCGATGACGGTGTGGCCTTTCGCTATGCGATAACCGATCCGGTTATCGCCACTAAACAATTCGTTAAAGAGGTGAGCAGTTTTACCGTCGCACCTTCGGCAAAAGCCTGGTTGCAACCTATGTCGGTTGCTCAAACCGGCTGGAGTAATACTAATCCCTCCTATGAAGAGCATTATCAAATCGAGGTACCTGTCGGCACCGAGCCTACGTTGAAACAGGGCTGGGTTTTTCCTGCGCTATTTAACGCAAATGATAATTGGATTGTCATTTCCGAAACGGCGATGGATGGCAGTTGGCATGGTTCCCACTTGCAGCAGGGCGCAAGTGCAAACGAATATACATTGGCACCACCACAGGAAGCAGAAGTATTTATTTCACCAACAGGCGCAAAAGGTGCGTTGCTGGCAAATAGCAAAGGCGCAATGATTTCTCCCTGGCGCATTATCGCCATAGGTTCGCTTGCGCAAATTATGGAATCCACATTAGGTACTGATTTAGCTGCACCAGCTATCGCGATGGATCAGTCGTTTATCAAGCCAGGCCATAGCTCCTGGAGCTGGGCAATTTTAAAAGATGATTTCACTACCTTTGATGTGCAAAAGAAATTTATCGATTACGCCGCCGATATGCATTGGGATTACACACTGATCGATGCAGATTGGGACAAAAAAATTGGCTATGAAAAATTGCAGGAGTTGGTGAAATACGCTGCGCAAAAAAATATCGGCATCCTTGTATGGTACAACTCGTCCGGCGCATGGAACCAAACTCCTTATAGCCCCAAAAGCCAGCTAATCACCCACGAACAACGAACAGCAGTGTTTTCCCGCTTGGAAAAAATCGGCGTTAAAGGCGTGAAGATCGATTTCTTTGGCGGCGATGGCCAATCGTTTATGCAGTATTACCTCGATATTTTAAACGATGCGGCTGCACATCAGTTGCTGGTGAATTTTCACGGCGCGACCTTGCCGCGTGGTTGGCAGCGTACTTACCCCAACCTGATGACCATGGAATCAATTAAAGGTTTTGAATTCACCACGTTCACCCAGGCGGATCAGGACCCGGTTGCAGCGCATGTAGCAACCGCGTTATTCGCGCGCAATATTTTTGATCCTATGGATTTCACGCCCATGGCATTTGGCGATATTCCCAATATCAAGCGCGTAACTGAAAACTCGTTTGAATTGGCTGAATCCGTATTGATGATTTCCGGTGTGCAACACTTTGCAGAAATCCCGGAAGGCATGGCAACTGCCCCCGAATATGTAAAAGACTTCCTGCGCGAGTTGCCGCGCGAGTGGGATGATGTGAAATTTATTGATGGTTATCCGGGCAAGTTTGCTGTGGTCGCGCGTAAAGCGGGCGATGCATGGTACATCGCCGGCATTAACGCGGAGAAAAGTGTTAAAACAATTACCCTGGATGCGAGCTTCGTTGGCGATAAAAAAGGTTATCTGATCACCAGTGGCTCAAGCCCGCGCAGCTTCGATAAAAAGGAGATCAGTAGCAAAGCACCACACACCATCAGCTTGCGCCCCAGCGCCGGTTTCGTGATGGTATTAAAGAATTAAAAATAGATGTAATAGTGAGAGAGAAAACATGAGAACTTTATTAACCAGTCTATTGTTGCCCATTTTCTTGTTGAGCTGTGCAACCAAAGAGCCAGATGCTACCAAGGCGCCAGCAGCAAGTGCAGCAGACGCCAATACTTTTACCAATCCGATTTACCCCAATGGTGCTGACCCTTGGCTGGAATATTTTGACGGTAATTATTATTTAACGACTACCACCTGGACCTCGCAATTAGTCATGCGCAAATCGCCAACCCTGGCAGGTTTGGCAAGTGCAACGCCAATTCATATTTGGTCTGAAAGTGAATTGGAGCGCTGCTGCAATTTTTGGGCGTTTGAATTTCATCGCCTGAAAACCGAAAAAGGTTATCGCTGGTATGTAATGTATACCTCGGGCATTGCGGAAAATTATGATCGCCAACATTTAAGTGTGATTGAGAGCCAGGGCGATGATCCGCTTGGTCCATACACCTATAAAGGCTCACCGATGCCAGACACCTGGAATATCGATGGCAATTATTTGGAATACAACGGCCAGTTATATCTGTTGTGGTCTGAATGGGTGAAGGACGAGCAATCTATTTTTGTTGCGAAGATGGTAAACCCCTGGACGATCACTGGTGAGAAAGTACTAATTTCCAAACCGGATTATGAGTGGGAAAAATCCGGCATGAAAGTGAATGAAGGGCCTGAAGTTCTCAAGCGCAATGGCCGCACCTTTATGATTTATTCGGCGAGCTTTTGTAATACGCCGGATTACAAACTCGGTCTGATCGAATTAACTGGTGATCCATTGAAACCCGAGTCATGGAAAAAATCACCTGAGCCAGTATTTAGCAAAGCCAATGGCGTTTATGGCCCAGGTCACAACGGCTTTTTTAAATCGCCCGATGGCACAGAAGACTGGTTGATTTATCACGGTAACGCCAGCGAGAAAGAAGGTTGTAGTTCAACCCGTTCACTGCGGGCACAGAAATTTACTTGGAATGCGGACGACACGCCAAACTTTGGCGAGCCGGTTGCTGCCGGTAAACCCGTAATTTCCCCCGCAGGTGAAAATGGTCCTTTAATCACCAAAGTGCAAGGCGCAAAAGTGCAATTGGTTAATAAAGCGAACCAACAGTGTGTGAGCTTTGGTGCTGATGGAAAAATTACCGGAGCGGATTGTAAAAACACATCAGCAAGCAATTGGGTATTGGATTACACCACCAATGGCAATTACCGTTTGGTTAATAGCGATGGCAAGTTTTTAGGGCAGGGCGGTGCAGCGTGTTCAGCCGGAAATACAGACGCACTGAATATCGCGCCTTGGCACAATCAACTCTGCCAGCAATGGCAATTGGTATCGCACGATAAAGGCTGGTCAACGCTGGTGAATGCGCAATCCAAACAGGAATTGCATTTTAATAATTGTGTCGAGCCTGCGGTGGTTGAAGGTAAAAAGTCGGTAGAAGATGTGCCGCAATTTATCGAGCAAAAATCAGCATGCAATTTGTGGCGTGTACAACCTGTGCAGCAAGTGGCGATTACCAGCATCCAAAGTGGTAAAGCAATCAGCGTTGCAGGTATTGCCAAAGCCGGCGCTAATATCGAACAAGACGAATGGAATAATAAATCGACCCAACGTTGGTCACTGGTGAGTGCGCAGGAAGGCTATTACTACATTCAATCTGCCGCTAATCCGAAGCTCTGCGTTGCGGTGGCGAACAAGTCGATTGTTCCCGGTAGCAATGCCGAGCTGGCCGCCTGTGATGATGTACACAGCCAGTGGCAAGTTGATTTTTTGAATGACGGCACTGTGAAGTTGGCAAATCGCAAAAGTAATCTGGT
>DATIGS010000139.1:0-2271 GCA_035481425.1 Cellvibrio sp.
TGCCGCACCGGGGACATCGCTCAATGATTTTTTATTATTTATCGGCAACTCGGTTGTCGCTTTGTTGATTGCAACGCTGGTGAGTTTTTACACGCTCGGTATTGCACGCGGATTTAATCGCGACAGCATTTTGAAATTCAGTCATGACTGTCTCGCCCCAACTGCCGGTATTACTTTATTGGTTGGTGCCGGTGGAGGTTTGAATCGTATTCTGGTGGAAGCGGGAATCGCCAAAGAGATTGTGGACTTTTCATCGCACATGTCATTAACGCCGTTGGTGATGGGCTGGCTGGTTGCCGCCTTAATGCGCGTTGCTACCGGCTCTGCCACTGTGGCGATGAGTACAGCGGCGGGAATTGTTGCGCCTATTGCGATTGCCGCGAATTATCCGCATCCGGAATTGTTGGTGATTGCCACCGGCGCCGGCTCGCTGATTTTGTCGCACGTGAATGACGGCGGCTTCTGGCTGATCAAAGAATATTTCAATATGACCGTGACCCAGACGTTAAAAACCTGGACAGTATTGGAAACCATTATTTCGGTTGTCGCGCTCGGATTTGTTTCGCTGCTTGCAGCCTTTATTTAAATCGTTTTTTGAAGAATCTATTGTATTGAGAAATGTATGACGGCTTTGTTCGATATTGTCTATCACATGCGTGCCAGTCGCGATCGCCTTTCGGCGACCGAGCAAAAAGTGGCGGACGCTATTTTGGAGGATATCGCCTTCGCCGCTGCCGCAAGCATTGACCAGCTCGCAGTGAAAGCCGCGGTGAGTATCGCCACCATTTCACGTTTTGCCAAAGCCGTTGGCTGCGAAGATATTCGCGACCTGAAATTAAAACTGGCGCAAGCAAGTGCAGTAGGCACGCGCTTTTTGGCTGAGGCTCCGGCGGTAGAAGAGAGCGCGTTTTACACCCAGATTTGTAGCGATGTGGAATCGACCTTGCGCGCCAATCTCGCGTGTTTTGTGGAAGAGGATTTTCGCACGGCGGCAGGGTTATTAAATTCCGCGCGCCTGATTTATATCGGCGGTATGGGCGGCGGGTCAACCATGCTGGCAGATGAAGTGCAATTTCGTATCGCACGTTTAGGCATGGCGGTAACGGCGTATCACGATCCGGTGTTGCTGCGCATGTTCGCTGCGACCCTGACGGAAAAAGATGTGCTGGTGCTCTTGTCGGTAACGGGCGTGACCCCGGAATTATTGGAAGTAGCCGATATAGCCCGCGAGTACGGCGCGACGATTATTGTGTTCACCTCAAGCAATTCACCTTTGGCGAGTAAAGCCAATATTGTGTTGCCGGTAGTAACAGAAGAAACCGATTTTATTTATAAACCATCAGCATCGCGTTATGGCATGTTGTTGGCAATCGATATCCTCGCCACCGAATTGGCGCTGGTGCGTAAAAATGACAGCAAGGAATTGTTGCGCCGCGTGAAATTCGCATTGGATGAATATCGCGGCGGTGACAATCGTTTGCCCCTTGGTGATTAATGAATAGCATGATTAATCAGCAGGGCAATTAATGATAGGGAACAGTGAATGAAATTCGATTTGATTATTCGCAACGCGCAAATTGTGGATGGCTCTGGCGAGCCAGCGTATCGCGCTGACCTGGCGGTTAGCAGCGGGAATATTGCTGCGATAGGCGATTTGTTGGCAGCCGATGCAATCGAGGTGCGCGATGCACAAGGATTAATGCTATCGCCCGGTTTTATCGATGTGCACACGCATGATGATTTGCAAGTGATTTATGCCCCGCAAATGTTGCCAAAAATTTCGCAGGGAATTACCACTGTGATTGTGGGCAATTGCGGTATCAGCGCCAGCCCGGTGACATTAACGGGCGAGCTTCCTGATCCGATGAATTTGCTTGGTGCACCAAAAGATTTTAGTTACGCCGATTTTTCCAGCTACAAGCGTGCAGTCAATGCTGCGCAACCGGCAGTCAATGTTGCAGCATTAATTGGCCACACGGCGCTGCGCAACAACCATATGGATCGGCTGGATCGCGCGGCGACCGACGCAGAAATTGAATTAATGCGCACTCAGTTACGCGAGTCACTGCAGGAAGGTGCATTGGGTTTATCGTCGGGCCTGGCTTATGGTTCTGCTATCGCCAGCACCACCGACGAAGTAAAAAAATTAGCGGAAGTGCTCAACGAAACCGGCGCGGTTTACACCACACATTTGCGCACCGAGTTCGATGAAATTATATCGGCGTTAGATGAAGCCTTTGACATTGGCGCGCATGCTAAAGCACCGGTTAT
>DATIGS010000140.1:0-25963 GCA_035481425.1 Cellvibrio sp.
TAGCCACATGGGCAGGTGCCAGGCTTTCAGCCGCCAGCTTGCAGGCGATATCCCAATGGCGCGCTTCCTGGCCGTGGGGTTTGCCCTCGGATTCCCAGATTTGATAAGCGAGTTCGCGGATTTGTTGTTCAGGTAAGCTCATGACGGACATCCTCTAAAGGCGTGTGAGTGTGTGGCAAGAGATACAGAAGGTTGACCGGGAAATCCGCCAGCAGCGCACTGATGCTCAGGCAACCCTGCTCCGGGCGCAGCGCATGGCGGGAGAAGACACTGGCAAAACAGCTGTCAATCAAGGTATCCGGCAGGCGCAGGCGGGTATCGCCCCAGCGCTCGGGCATGACGTAAGGTGTGGGGCCACCGGCCAATAAGTTGTAGGCCAACCGCGGCGTGACCACAATCAGGCAGTGCTCCTGATGGCGGCGGATAAAGGCGATGATGCGCTCGGCGTGCTCGCCCTCCACTTCCAGCGGTTGGTAATCGCCATAGCGGAACAGCTCGGGCTGACGCGCGCGGAAACACAGCACCCGGGCAATAAGGTGCTGTTTGATCTGGCCATTGCGCCATTGATTGATCTTTTCGTCGACCTCAGTGGCGGTATCTGCCAGCGCATCGCAGCGCACGGCGAAGTCCACCGGCTGGCGATTGTCAGGATCGACCAGGCTGAAATCCCAGAACTCATTGCCCTGGTACAAATCCGGCACACCGGGCGTTGTCAGGCGCAGCAGGGTTTGGCCGAGGCTATTGAGCGCACCGGCCGGCGCCAGCGAATGGGCGGCCGCGGCTATATCCTCGCGCAGGTCGCGCAGTTCATCCGCCAGCAACAGGCGGGTCAGGTACTGGCGGCAGGCCGCTTCGTAGTCGCTATTGGGCGTGGTCCAGTTGGTGCGCAGCTTGGCCTCGCGCAGGGCTTTTTCCTGCCAACGCACTAGCCGCTCGAGGTAGCGCGTCAGCCCTTCTTTGCGCTCCTTCTCTACCACCGCCTCGTCCGGTTCGATACTGGGGTCGTCGGGGTCGCTCACCAGCACCAAATCTAACGGCCAGGTGCCAAGCAGGGTCTGCCAGAGGATCAGCTCATCGCCCGGCGAGGGGGCTATGCCATCGTCCAGCTCGGTGCGCAGCGGACGCGCCCGCTGCATCCAGAGCGCGACCTTCTCCGTCGCCCAGACCGCGCGTTCGCTGATCACCGCCAGCCGTGCGCGCGTATCCTCACCGCGCTTGTGGTCATGGGTAGCAGTGGCGAGCAAATTCTGCGGAAAACAGGCGGCGCGCTCTTCGCAGCATTGGTGGAACTTGGCCACCGAGCCGCTGAAGTGCACCGGGTCGAAGCCCACATCGTTGCGCGACAGGATCACTGCCGAGCGGTAGCAGGCGGTGTCTTCCACTGCCTTGGCCGCGATTGGCGAGGTGAGCTGCTGGAAGCGCGCGAGGGTTTTCAGGCGCAAACGGCGCAGCGGGCCGGGTGGCAATTTGCGGATAGGTTCACCGCCCAGCCACTGGTCCAGATAATCCAATACCGGCCAATCGCTCTGCGCAAGCGTAGTGCGCGCATCGTTCAAAGCGCTGCTGAAAAACGCCTGCCCCTGCACCGAGCGCAGCCCGGCGTTGGCATAGGTGCGATACACCGGGAAATGCACCACCAGTTCAAACAGCGCGCGCTGGATGGCGCCAAAGGTCAGGTCGCGGGTGGCGATATTGGCGCGGGCGATGGCCAGCAAACCGCGCGCGACCATATCGAAATCGCCCGCCAGCGACAGCGACAATACCAGCCGCCGCGCCTCTTTCGCCTCCTCCATGAACGACTGCGAGCGGCCGCTGATGTGGTGCCAGAGTTCGTACAGCTGCATGGCGCCGAGCGGGTCGTGCTGGATCAGCGAGACCTGGTTCATAAACTCGTAGCCGGTCGTGCCCTCAACGCGCCAATCGCCCGGCAATACCTCGCCATCGCCGAGGATTTTTTCGACATAGATCGGAAATGGTTCGCGCTTCAAGGATGCGCCGCTGGCTCCATTCGCAGGAGCCTGGTGCAACTCGCGCTCCACCGCGCGGCGCAGCTTGCGGCAATAGGCGCGCGGGTTGGCCAAGCCGTCGATATGGTCGATGCGCAAGCCATCGATCAGCCCCTCGCCCACCAGCTCAAGGATTTTCTGGTGGATAGCGCTGAACACTTCTGCACGTTCAGTGCGCAGCGCGCCCAATTCGTTGACGTCGAAAAAGCGCCGCCAGTTGATATCGTCCACCGCTGTGCGCCAGCTCGCCAGACGGTAATGCTGTAACTCCAGCAGCCGGTGCAAGCGCTGCACCACCGGGTCGTTGCACGCCTTGTCGCGCCATTGGCCCTCGGCCAGCTCCTCTTCAGAAGAGGGCGGGACGGTGAAGTAATCGAGTGCCTGCTGGATCGCATCGCCCAGATTGCGCATGCGCACCAACTCGCCCAGCTCCTTGCGTAAATCGCGCGCGTATTGCCAGTAATCGGCGACCTGCTCGAGCGCCTCAAACCGCAGTGCAAACGCTTGCAACTCCGCGTTGCCGGTGCGGTTGAGCAGCTCGCTATAGCTGGGCGGATAAAGCGGGAACAGGTGATCATAATGCTGCGCATGGAAGGCGCCAGCCATTTCATTGAAGTGCAGGGTCACCTCTCCGGCGGCCAGCACTTCGCCATAGTCAGAGCGCAAAAATGGCAGCAGGATTTGGCCTTTTAGCAGCGGATCCGGGGAGTTCCATTGGATATCAAAGAAGTTCGCATAGGGGCTGCGCCTGCCCCACTCGAGCATATCCAGCCACCAGGGATTGGCATCGCCACCCACTGCCATATGGTTGGGCACCATATCGACGATCAGCCCCATCTGCTGCGCGCGCAGGGCGGCCACTAACCGGCGCAAACCCTCCTCGCCGCCCAGCTCCGGGTTGACGCAGGTAGGGTCAACCATGTCGTAACCGTGGGTGGAATCGGAGCGCGCTTTGAGGATGGGCGACGAGTAAATATGGCTGATGCCCAACTGCGCGAAATAAGGTACCAGCGGGACGGCGTCGTCAAAGCTGAAGCCGCGATGGAATTGCAGGCGCAGGCTGGCGCGCAATGGAGGTGTTTTTCGCTCTTTTACCGAGTCTGTCATAGGCTCTCCTTCCAATACATTTCCTTCATATAGCCTCCCTGATACTGGCAATGGCGGTGCGCGCAGGCAGCACGCCCTGTGCCAGCGCCTGTTCATCAAGCCCCTGCTGGAACAAGACTTTGGCTTGCGCCAGCGGTGGCGCGGCGACCGGTGTGGCGCCCAGGTTGATGTCGATGCGCAGCAGGCTTTGGTCGCCCATCTGCCAACTAGCCGAGACCGCCCCTTCGCCGAGGACGGTGACACCTGTGCTGCGCACATCGCCGCTGAGGCGCGGAATAATTTCATCGGCGCGCACATGCAGCAGCCGGCGGTAGAGCGCTAACCACTGCTGCTGAAGCTCGCTGTGGGGCGCGCCATAGGCGGGCGCGGAGCGGCGGAAGCTGTCGAGCGCGTTGGGGTCGGGAATTTGCGCGCGTAGCTCGGGGTCGGCAAAGCGGGCGAAGTCGGCAAACTCATTGCGGCGCCCATCGCACACGGCTTTCGCCAGTGCAGGCGAATGGTCGGTGAAGTAGACAAATGGCTCGCTTGCGCCCCACTCCTCGCCCATAAATAACAGCGGCACCATCGGCGACAGCAGCGTCAGCACCAGCGCGGCGCGCAGCACATCCGGCTCGGCCAACTGGTGCAGGCGCTCGCCCAGCGCACGGTTGCCCACTTGATCGTGGTTTTGCAGGAACAGGATAAAGCGGGTCGGCGGCAGATGGCCGCTGGGTGCACCGCGCTTGCGGCCGCGCCGGTCCGGCTCGCCCTGGAAGATGAAGCCCTCTCCCAAAAAGCGCGCTAGTTTAGCGGTAGGCTGCTCCACAAATTCGCGGTAGTAGCCCTCCTGCTCGCCAGTCAACAGGTGATGCAGCACATTGTGGCCATCGTCGTTCCACTGCGCATCGAACCCCTGCTCCAGCAGCGCCGGATCATTGTCTTCGTTTTCCAGCATCAGGTGCACATGGCGCCCGGCCGGGATAGCGGTGCGCACGCGCAGCGCCAATTCGGGTAAAAAATCTTTTTCGCTGATGGCGTGGACGGCGTCAAACCGCAGGCCATCAACGCGGTAGTCGAGCACCCACATGAGCGCGTTTTCGCAGAAAAAGTCGCGCACTTCCGGGCGCCGGAAATCAATCGCGGCGCCCCAGGGAGTCTGGATATCCTCGCGGAAAAAGCGCTTGGCATACTGGCCTAGGTAATTGCCCTCGGGGCCGAAATGGTTGTAGACCACATCGATATACACCATCAGCCCCAGCTCATGGGCGGTGTCGATCAGAGCCTTTAGTTCCTCGGGCGAGCCATAGCTGGCCTCGGGCGCAAACGGCAGCACGCCGTCATAGCCCCAATTGCGCGCGCCGGGAAATTCGGCCAGCGGCATAAGTTCGATGGCGGTGACACCCAAGGCGGCAAGTGCCAACAACCGCTGGCGCACGCCGTTGTACCCGCCCAGAAGCCCGGCATGGACTTCATAAATTACCGCCTCGTGCCAGGGGCGGCCCTGCCAATGGTGGATGCGCCATTGGTAGGCGCTATGGTCCACCACCCGGCTCCAGCCAGACGGATCATCGACCTGCGCGCGCGCCGCCGGGTCGGGCACCTGCAGCTCACCATTGATCAGGAAACGGTAGTCCATTCCTGCGCCGCAGGGGTATTCCAGCTCATACCAGCCATCGCCGGTGGCCGACATGGCAATGGTTTCGCCGGTCCAGAGCCGCAGCGCGACCGAGCGGGCATCGGGTGCCCAGAGCGCAAAACGCGTACCGCCTTCCGGCAATACGCGTGCGCCATAACGGGGAACAGCGGCAGGCGACGTCATTAGCACAAACTCCCATAGCGCGGCAGAAGCGCCAACTTATTTTGGGCCAGGTGGCGCTGGGCCTCCTGCAATGTGTGTTGATAGAGGCGGGTGTAGGGTTTGATCGATTCGCGCCAGGTGCGCGGCGCCGCCATGGCATAGCTGCGCATGGCATTGAGCAGGGTCGGGCGCGCGAAGACTTTGAGCGCACGTTCAATCGCCGCGCGATAACTCGCCACCAGCGCCTGCTGGAAGAGGAAACCATTGAGGCCATCCTCGATGGTATCGGCGAGGCCGCCAGTGCAAGTAGCAATGGGCAGAGAGCCAAAGCGCTGGGCGTACATCTGGGTGAGGCCGCAGGGTTCAAAGCGCGAGGGCATCAGCAGGAAGTCACTACCGGCAAAAATCCGGCGCGATTCCACTTCGTTAAACCCTATATGCACGCCCACTTGCCCGGGATAGCGCCGCGCCAGCTGCATCGCCTGCGCCTCCAGTTGCGATTCGCCGCAACCCATAATCACCAGTCGCCCGCCGCCGTTCACCACCGAAGAGGCAACATCGAAGGTGAGGTCTATACCTTTTTGCTGCGCCAGCCGCGACACCACCGCAAACACCGGCCCGTTGCCGCTGGGCAGGGCAAACTTCTGTTCGATATACCGGGTGTTGGCGCGTTTGGATTCCCACTCGCGCGCGGTGAAACTTGCAATCAAATGCGGGTCCGAGGCCGGCTCCCAGCTTTCGTCGATGCCGTTGACTATGCCGTGCAGCAAGCCCTGGTCGTATTTCTGCCGCAGCAATCCCTCCAGCCCACAGCCAAATTGCGGCTGGGTGATTTCCCGGGCGTAAGTCTGGCTCACGGTAGTGAGTTGCTGGGCGTAGGCGATGCCCGCCTTCATAAACGACAGCTTGCCGTAGAACTCCATGCCGTCGATGCCGTAAGCCGCCGGCGGCAAACCAAGATCGGCACCACAGGCGACATCGAACAGGCCTTGGTGGGCCAGATTGTGGATGGTGTAAACCGTCGGCGTCGTCTGTCCGCGCCACGCCATGTATGCCGGGGTCAACGCGGCGGACCAGTCGTGGGCATGCACCAGCTCTGGCCGCCAGCCCAAGTGCGCCTTGCCCATCGCCAAGTCAGCCGCCGCCAGCGCAAAGCGCGCAAAGCGGATATGGTTATCCGACCAATCGCGACCATTGGCATCGCCGTAGGGCGAGCCTTCGCGCTCATAGAGTTCGGGGCAAATCACCAGGTATACGAGGATGCCGTCAGGCAGGGTCAGCTGCCCGATAGTGCACTTGGGCAGCCCTGCATACCCGTCCAAATGGGCGATGGTAGTGATATAACCCTCATCGCCATAAGCTTCCATAATCTGCCGGTATCCCGGAATCAATACGCGCACATCGTGGCGCGTGGCCAGCGCTTTCGGCAGCGCGGCCGAGACATCGCCCAGCCCGCCGGTTTTCACCAGCCCGGTATATTCCGGGGTGACATAGAGGATTTTTTTGCGTACCACTGCGGCATCCGGTGTGGACTCGGTAACGCACTGCGCTTGCCGTTCCTGCCGTTGTGGCAATTGCACCGCCTGTGGTGGCAATTGAACCGTCTGCTGAACCGTCTGCGGCATGCGCACCGGAGGCTGTGCTTGAACGATCGGAGAGCCCAGGCACGCGCGCTCGGCGGCGGTTAGGAAGGACTTCAAGGTAGACATAACATTTCCTCTCGTAATAAGGGCTAGATCGCGGCTATACCGATGGCTGTGGATCGGGTGTCATCACCTTGCTCACCGCCGCCATCACTTGCGGTTGCATCTCGCGCATGTGCGCTGCCCAATCGAGTGTCATCCTTGTATTTCCAGTTCCTTCTCTTATTTTATTAATAATTTCTGCATTCCCAATTTTTCGCTGGATTTTTTGTCCGCTACTGGGCGCTGGCACTACCGCGTGCAATTACCGCAACCAGCGCTTCCGCTTCTTGCAGATGTTGTTCAAGGCGCGGCAGCGAAGTCGCAGCCAAACGGCGCACATCTTCATCGGGCGAGGACGAGGCTTGTTCGTACAATTTGATAGTTTCGCGATGCGCATCGATTTGGTTGTTAACGTAGGCGACATCAAAAGATTCACCTTCGCGCTGCTTCAATACATAAGCTTTGGCCTTATCGAGCAGCACGGCTTCATCGGCGATCTCCACGTCTTTTTTTGCAGCCAGCTCACGCAGGTCTTTGTTAGATGAGGCATAGTTTTCAATCATCTTTTTTGCAAATTCTTTTATCTCTGGATAAGTGGTTTTTTCCAATGCGATTTTTCCGGATTCAATTTCAGCGACACCACTAGCAGAGGCGCGCGTAATAAAATCATCCGCCTCCACGCCAATGGTGAAAGCCGATGAGCTAAAAAATACAAGCATGATCGACATTAATATCGCCGCGACGGTGGTTAGTTTGAAATTTGTGATTGGCATAATGTCCCCCCTCTTTCATTGCGTTTAAGAGTATTAAGGCAATATCGAAGCCAATTTTTCCAATTCGCAAAAATTGGCAAAAAATAGAGGGAATTAAACGCCGTCACTTCCGCGCGACGAGGATTTACATGAAAGGCTCCGCCCTTCGCTGGCAGGAAAAAATAAAATCGCACTAAAAAGTTACAAAAAATAGGCGATATGAATGTATGTTTTTAGACATTAAATGCTTAACGCATTTAATCGATTGTAACTTTTGCTAAGGTCTACAACATCAATTACACAATTGCGAGGTTTTAACAGCGGGATTGTCAGCGTTGCATCCGCAGATAATTCACGCTGCTTCAGCTACTTACCCGTTAATTACTAACACCTTACTGCTGCTTTGATAACAGCTGGTCTGTAAATTGCAAAACCTTGTTAATTTGCACAAGATTTTTTCAGCGGCACGCTTTTTAAAACGGGTTTTTAAAACGAGTTTAAACCCGCAATCAACCATGACAATGGACATGTGAGGCGATTATGGCGAAGAAAGCGCAACAGCATGCTTTTTTAACAGATCCCAGTTGGTATAAAGACGCAGTAATTTATCAAGTCCATGTGAAATCCTATTTCGATTCCAACAACGATGGCATAGGTGATTTTGTCGGGCTAATCGAAAAACTCGACCACATCGCCGAGCTGGGTGTGAATGCGATTTGGCTGCTGCCGTTTTATCCATCGCCGATGCGCGATGACGGTTATGATATTGCCGAATACCGCGCAATTTATCCCGCCTATGGCACCATGGCCGATGCGCGGCGCTTTATTAAAGAAGCACACAAACGCGGCCTGCGCGTGATCACTGAATTGGTGATCAACCACACCTCGGATTTGCATCCCTGGTTTCAGAAAGCGCGCAAAGCAAAAAAAGATTCCAAAGCGCGGAATTTTTATGTGTGGTCTGACACCAACCAAAAATACCAAGGCACGCGCATTATTTTTTCGGATACCGAAAATTCCAACTGGACCTGGGACCCGGTCGCCAACCAATATTTCTGGCATCGCTTTTACAGCAACCAGCCGGATTTAAATTTTGATAATCCCGATGTGCTCGAGGAAGTCCTGAGCATTATGCGTTTCTGGTTTGATATAGGTGTGGATGGTTTGCGCCTGGACGCTGTGCCCTATTTGGTCGAACGCGAAGGTACACTCAACGAAAACCTGCCCGAGACCCACGCCATATTAAAAAAGATTCGCGCTTATCTGGATGCGCAGTATCCCGACCGCATGCTGCTCGCCGAAGCGAATTTGTGGCCGGAAGATATCCAGCAATATTTTGGCAATGGCGACGAGTGTCATATGGCATTTCATTTTCCGCTGATGCCGCGCATGTACATGGCCATCGCGCAGGAAGATCGTTTTCCCATTATCGATATATTGCGCCAGATGCCGGAGATTCCCGACAATTGCCAATGGGCAATTTTTTTGCGCAACCACGATGAACTGACGCTGGAGATGGTGACTGATCACGAGCGCGATTATTTATGGAATCACTACGCCGTAGATAAACGCGCGCGTTTAAATTTGGGGATTCGCCGACGCCTTGCGCCGCTCGTTGAACGCGACCGCCGCCGCATTGAATTGCTCAACAGTTTGCTCTTGTCCATGCCGGGCACACCGACTATTTATTACGGCGATGAAATCGGCATGGGCGATAATATTTTTCTCGGTGATCGCCACGGTGTACGCACACCCATGCAATGGACCAATGACCGCAACGGCGGATTTTCGCGCGCCGACCCGGCCAGCCTCACCTTGCCTGCGATTATGGACCCGCTCTATGGTTTCCAAACTATCAATGTAGAAGCGCAAGCGCGCGATACCCATTCGCTGTTAAATTGGACGCGGCGCATGCTCGCGGTGCGCAAACAACAAAAGGCATTCGGGCGCGGCAGTTTAAAAATTCTCACCCCGGTGAATCGCCGCATACTCGCCTACGTTCGCGAATACACCAGTCCCGAGGGCAGCACTGAAATTATTTTATGTGTTGCCAATATGTCGCGCGCAGCGCAGGCAGCCGAATTGGATCTCTCCGCTTATGCAGGCAAAGTGCCGGTGGAAATGGTGGGCGGCACCCTGTTCCCTTCCATCACCAAATTAAATTATTTATTGACGCTGCCACCCTATGGTTTTTATTGGTTTTTATTAGCCGATGAAACCCAAATGCCGGGCTGGTATGTCGCACCCGGCACAGCACTGCCCGAATTGCCCACATTAATTATCAAGCAGGGGTTGGTCGATTTATTACAGTTGCCGGCTCGCGCCACACTGGAGCAGGAATCGCTACCCGATTATTTGCCAAAACGCCCATGGGTTTATCACTCCAGCGATGAAACATATGAAGCCTGCGTCGTGAGCGCCAACACATTTGGTGACCAGACCAATCAATATTTATTGACCGAAGTGAAATTGAGTTGCGATAGCGCATCTGAAATTTATTTTTTGCCGCTCGCCTTTGTGCCGGATAACCAGGCCAGTTCGCTCTCCCAACAATTAGCCGTGGCGCGCTTGCGGCAAAAACGCACCGTGGGCGTTCTCACCGATGCGTTCACCCTGCCTGATTTTAGCCGCAAGATTATTCGCAATCTGCGCGAGAGTGTGGTTGAGCCAATTGAAGATGGCGAAATTCACTATCTGCCATCGCCACAATTATTGGCACTGGATGAAAAACTGGATGAGGATATTAATCTGGTCGCCACCAAACAGACGCAGTGCGCGCTGGTGATCGGTGAAACCATGGTGCTCAAACCTGTGCGTCGTTTAATCCAGGGCACGCATCCGGAAATCGAAATCAGCAATTATTTGAGCGCGCACAATTTCACCCATATCCCGCCGATCCTTGGCGAGGTACGGCGCATTGATTCGGGCCAAACAGATGCGGATAAAAATGCACACACGCTGATGATCCTGCAAGGCTATGAAGCTAACCAGGGCGATGCATGGCAATGGGCACAAAATATTTTGGAACGCGGTTTCCGCGACCAAACCAGCGGCGGCAGTTCATCGATGGACCATCAATCGCCACCGCTTGAGGAGCTGTGTAATTTTGCCCGGTTGCTCGGCACCCGGCTGGGCGAGATGCACAATATTTTGGGGCAGAAAAATGGCAATCCGCGTTTCGGCAGTAAAGAAATAACCGCGGCAGATGCCAGCGCATGGGCTGCAACCAGCGGCGAAAATTTTACGCGCGCACTCGCGTTGTTAAGCGAGGCGCGCACCAGCGCCGGCGCCGAAGCCGTCGATGCATTGCATAGCAACAGTAAACGCATCCTGAGTTTGATTAATGAACTCGCGCAGCGCACTACCGGCAGCACGCGTATTCGCACCCACGGCAATTTGCATTTAGCGCGCGTGTTGGTGGTACGCGGAGATGCCTACTTCGCTAATTTTGAAGAAGAAAGTACGGGACAAGAAAACAGCGCCAACAAAAACAGTGCGTCCAATTTGCACAATAGTCCCTTCACTGATGTCGCTGATATGCTTTGCTCGTTCGACGACGCAGCAGCGGTCGCCATCCGCAACATCAAAACCACCGATGTCCTGGCTGAAGCAGAACAGAGCCGCGCGCTTGCGATTCGCTATCTAAATTTATCGCGCGTTGCGTTTTACGATGCCTATCGCACTACCGCAAAACTCAAGAGCAGTGCACCGGGCAAGCGCAAAAACGATGCCACTCTGGCGCTCTGCAGTATCGATAACCGCATCAATACTATTCTTAAAGCACACTACGAAGGCAACTGGCTGAGCCTGCCAACCCAAAGTTTGTGGGAGATCATCAGCAAACTGCTCGATAGCAAATAATAAAAAAGGGGCGCCACTTTGGCGCCCCTTGGTTGTAACAACGTTTTAGATAGTAGTTACGCAAACACACCTTACCAATTGCCGAGCACCAATTGCGGTATGACTCCAACAATAGCGGCCAGGCGACCAATCAACATATCGACAATTTTTAAACCCAACAAAATAATAATGGGCGATATATCCAATACCCCGCCGATCGGTGGCAACACTTTGCGGATCGGGGCAGCAAGCGGATTAATAATCTGGTTGGCGAGCGTTAGCAGTGGATGGTGACTAAACGGCGCAATAAAACTGCCCACAATGCTGATAATCATGCACCAGAAAAAAATGCTGGAAATAATCGTGAGTGCGCCCACCAGTCCCCACAAAATTAATGGGAACGGATTCAGGATGAGCCCGCCTGCGCCCATAATCAGACACAAAATAATGGTGGCAACCAGTTGCACCAAAATAATTAATACTATCGAGGCGGTATCAATTCCCATCACACTCGGAATAACCTTGCGCAAGGGTTTAAGGAGAGGCATGGTAATTTTAACGATGGATTGCGATACCGGATTATAAAAATCGGCGCGTACCAATTGCAGCAAGAAACGCAAAATCACAATCACCAAGAACAGCGACATCAAGCTATAAACAATTAAATGCAAAATACTGGCAAACATGAATATCTCCGGTGATTTATTCCACAAACAAGATTGACATCAAAACAAAAAAATTATTTCCCCAATAGTTCAGACAATTCCAGCGCGCGGTTGGAACAGGCAGTCATCGCCTTTAATACACTTGCGCGCAGACCATCCTGTTCAAACGATAAAATCGCCTGTTCAGTAGTGCCTTTGGGTGAGGTGACACGGCGGCGCAACTCGGCCACATCGAATTCACTGTCTTTAGCGAGCATGGCGGCGCCCAGTGCCGTTTGCAACGTCAACTCAGCAGCGCACTCGCGGGTTAAGCCTAGCTCAACCCCGGCATCAATCATTGCTTCCATCAACAAAAAGAAATAGGCCGGGCCAGAACCGGACACCGCCGTAACCGGATTTAACAAGCTTTCCTCATCGAGCCATTGCACTATGCCCACCGCACCGAGGATTGCATTCGCCTGGGATTGTTGCACCGCGCTGACATGCGCATTTGCATACAGACCGCTCGCACCAGCACGCAATTGCGAAGGCGTATTCGGCATGCAGCGCACTATCGCCTGATCTTCCCCCAGCCAACTGGCGATGCTGCCAGTGGTGATGCCCGCCGCAACCGAAATAATCAGCGGCTTATGCGCGAGCGAGGCGCGCAGGCCGAGCGCAACCTCTTTCAGCATTTGCGGTTTTACCCCGAGAACAACCACATCGGCAGCGGCAGCGATCGCGGCATTGTCGGTACTGGTGGCAATCCCGAATTCATCGGCCACTTTCGCCAGCGTTTCCAAACGTGGGCCGGCCGCACTGATTTGCGCTGGCGAGAATCCTTCAGCCAACAAACCGCCGATAATCGCCTTGGCCATATTTCCCGCGCCGATAAATGCAATTTTGGATGTGTTCACAATAAACCCTTATGGTTAAAAAATTATTCTGCTGGCGCGACAGGACTGCTGCGCGAACCAAAAATATCCGTGCCGATGCGAACAAAGGTCGCGCCCTCGGCGATAGCGGCTTCCATATCACCCGACATGCCCATCGACAAACAATCGAGCCCAAACCCCTGCGCATTCAGCTGTTCAAGGGCGCCGCGCAATTTAGCAAACGCGGCGCGCTGCTGCGCAGGATCATCAGTCGCCATAGGGATCGCCATAAGTCCGCGCAACCGCAGGCGCGGCAGTTGGTTTACCGCTGCCACCAACGCGGACAGCTCGCCAAGGCTAACACCCGACTTGGTCGTTTCATCGTCTATATTTACCTGCACACAGATATTCAGCGGCTGGAGTTCCACCGGGCGCTGTTCGCTCAAGCGCTGGGCAATTTTCAATCGGTCAACCGAGTGCACCCAGCTGAAGTGCGCCGCCACCGGGCGGGTTTTGTTGGATTGGATGGGGCCGATGAAGTGCCATTCAATATCGGGGAAATCAGCCAGCCGGGATTGCTTATCGAGTGCCTCTTGCAAGTAGCTCTCGCCAAACGCGCGCTGCCCCCATGCGTATGCCTCGATCAATGCTTGCGCAGGCTGGGTTTTGCTCACAGCGATCAACTGCACAGTTTGCGGATTTCGTCCTGCGGCGGCAACGGCTCGATCAATTCGTGCGGTGACTTTCGCGAGCTGGTCGTCTATCTTGTGCATATTCCGATTTCTTAAAAGTCTCTGAAATGGCCCACAAATGTCTGCGCTGCAGACGAATAACAAAAGGTTACTCTGATGGATATCACCGAACTGCTGGCATTTAGTGCCAAACAAGGCGCGTCTGACTTGCACCTCTCGGCCGGTCTGCCGCCGATGATTCGCGTCGATGGCGATGTGCGCCGTATCAACCTGCCGCCGATGGAACACAAGCAGGTGCACGGTTTGATCTACGACATTATGAATGACAAGCAGCGCAAGGACTACGAAGAATTTCTGGAAACCGACTTCTCGTTTGAAGTTCCCGGCGTCGCCCGCTTCCGCGTTAACGCCTTCAACCAGAACCGCGGCGCCGGCGCCGTGTTCCGTACCATTCCCTCCAAAGTCTTGACCATGGAAGAGTTGGGTATGGGCAATGTGTTCCGCGATATCTGCGCGGTACCACGCGGTCTGGTGCTGGTTACTGGTCCAACCGGTTCGGGCAAGTCCACCACCCTCGCGGCGATGATCGACTACATCAATGACAATAAATACGAACACGTATTGACCATCGAAGACCCGATAGAATTCGTTCACGAATCTAAAAAGTGCCTCGTCAACCAGCGTGAAGTCCACCGTGATACCCATGGCTTTAGTGAAGCATTGCGCTCGGCCCTGCGTGAAGACCCGGACATCATCCTGGTGGGGGAGATGCGCGACCTGGAAACCATTCGCTTGGCACTGACCGCCGCAGAAACCGGCCACCTGGTATTCGGCACATTGCACACCACTTCCGCCGCGAAAACGATCGACCGTATCGTGGACGTATTCCCCGCGAACGAAAAATCCATGGTGCGTTCGATGTTGTCGGAATCATTGCAAGCGGTAATTTCGCAAACCCTGATGAAGAAAAACGGCGGCGGTCGCGTGGCCGCGCACGAGATCATGCGCGGGACATCAGCGATCCGCAACCTGATCCGCGAAGACAAGGTGGCGCAGATGTACTCTGCGATTCAAACCGGCGCATCACTCGGGATGCAGACTATGGACCAGTGCCTGGCTGACTTGGTGGCTCGTCGTATCATCAGCCGCGACGCGGCGAAGAGCAAAGCCAAGTTCCCCGAAAACTTTTAAGCAAAAACTCTAATCACCGTTAATTTTTTAAGCACAATTTTTCAATAATTTTTAAGGTGCATGGCTATGGATTTTGATCGTTTGTTATCGCTGATGGTAGAAAAAGGCGCGTCGGATTTATTTATTACTGCCGGGGTGCCACCTTCGATCAAAGTCCACGGCAAAGTGGTGCCGGTCACTGCTACACCGCTTGCGCCGGAAAAAGCGCGCGAGCTGGTGCTCAGTGTCATGAACGAAAAACAGCGCACCGAATTTATTGAGAAAAAAGAATTGAACTTCGCGGTGAGCGCACGCGGTATCGGCCGCTTCCGTGCCAGTGCTTTTTACCAACGCAACCTTGCCGGCATGGTATTGCGCCGCATTGAGACCAAAATTCCGCAAATTGATGAATTGGGCTTGCCGGAAATTATCAAAGAATTGGCAATGACCAAACGTGGCCTGATTATTTTTGTGGGCGCGACCGGTACCGGTAAATCCACGTCGCTTGCATCCATGATTGGCCACCGCAACCAAAACTCCAAAGGCCATATTATTTCCATCGAAGACCCGATTGAATTTATCCACCAGCACCAGGGCTGCATCATCACCCAGCGCGAAGTGGGGATTGATACCGAATCATTTGAAGTTGCACTGAAAAATACCTTGCGTCAGGCACCCGATGTAATCCTGATCGGTGAGGTGCGCTCGCGCGAAACCATGGACCACGCCATCGCATTCGCTGAAACCGGCCACCTGTGTTTGTGCACGCTCCACGCTAACAACGCTAACCAGGCGCTCGATCGTATCATTCACTTCTTCCCTGCTGATCGCCATCGCCAATTGTGGATGGACTTGTCGCTCAACCTGAAAGCGATTGTCGCACAACAATTAATTCCAACACCGGACGGCAATGGTCGCCGCGCCTGTCTTGAAATTATGATCAATACTCCGCTCGCACAGGATTTAATCCGCAAAGGCGAAGTATCGGATTTGAAAGAATTAATGAAGCGCTCCACCGAGTTGGGAATGCAGACTTTCGACCAAGCGCTTTATGCACTTTACGACAATGGCGAAATTACTTACGAAGATGCACTTTTGCACGCTGACTCACCCAACGACTTGCGCTTGATGATCAAGCTCGGCTCTGAAACCGACGCGAATTATTTATCGCACGCAGCTGATAACCTGACCATCCAGAGTGATGACCACAACAATCGCGGCAAGATGTTTTAATACGAAATATATCAGCGGAAAATTGCGAAAAGAATGAATGCATCAGTGACTGCTTATGAGCAACACTGATGCATTTTTTAACTAAAAAAGATCAGATAGATCAGGCCTAAATACAAGCCATACTGCAACACATAGTAGAGCGTGCGGTTAAATGCTTTGATCTTCTTTCCCAAGATCCGGATTTGATATAAATAGCCAAAAGCCCGGTTGAGTATGCCTACCTTATCGCCTTTCATATTTTTGGTTGCTGCGCTTGCGACAACCAGACGCGAAAAAATTTCGTTAAACCAATCGACCAAAAAGAAATCCACCGGACGCTTAACATCCACAAATAAAATAATCCGGTTTTGATCGGTATTATTGATGGCGTAATGGATAAAAGTTTCATCAAACATCACCGCCTCACCATCTTTCCAGGCGTATTTTTGTCCATCGACAGAAATGTAGCAGTCATCTGAATTAGGTGTTACCAAGCCCAAGTGATAACGCAATGAGCCTGCATAAGGATCGCGATGTTTGGTCAGTCTCGCACCCGGCGGCAACATGGTGAACATTGCCCCTTTAACATTCGGTAGCTGACTAATAAGCGCTACGGTTTTTGGGCACAGCTGTTCCGCCGATTTTAAATTGGCGCCATACCATTTCAGGTAGAAACGTTTCCAACCGGTGCGAAAAAAAGAATTGAATCCTAAATCGTCCAGATCATCCGATGCTTTAATCTGTGCGGCTGCATTGAGATTAATCGCCTCGTCGCGAATCACTTGCCAATTTTCTTGCAGGATTTTTAATTCAGGAAATTGTTCTAAATCAATGTAAACCGATTGGGTATTTTTTGAAAAAAAATAGAAAAGGCAGTTAATCGGGGCAAGAAAATTAGAGTGGTCGGTTAGTTTTCGAGAAAAACGTGCATGTTGAACTGCACCTCTATTTTGGACATATACAGCGGCAATAATAAAAATAGCCAGAATCACTAGTCCCATGGGTAAATCTCCTTGCAGGGCAATGTGGGCGTAGGATGCGCGCGCATACTAACGGCGACATTATAATTTTCACAAGTAAAATCTATAACAATATTTGTGTAATTTTTTGTCGGCCAATAACAGCAAAATTTAACTAAACTTGTCGTTCAAACCAGCTTTCCAGAATGACTCTTGCTGCAATGGAGTCTACCGGATTGTGTTTATAGTCGCGCGAGCCACCGCGCTCCATCACTTCGCCTTTCGCTTCAAAGCTACTCAACCGCTCGTCTACCAGTTCGACTTTCACACCAAACCGGCCATGCAACCGATTGGCGAATTTGCGCGCACGCACACTGAGTTCGCTTTCACTGCCATCCATATTAAGTGGCAAGCCAACCAATACCAAATTGGGCTGCCAATCTTTCAGCAATTTTTCGATTTGATTCCAGTCGGGAATGCCATCTTTGGCTTTGAGTGCGGGTTGTGAATTGGCTGAGCGGGTAATCGTCTGACCGGAAGCGACACCAATATTTTTGGTGCCGTAGTCAAAGGCGAGCAGAGTATTGATCATAGAAAAATACAAGATTAGGTACAGGATTAGGTTGCGCGCGGGCGCCTGAAATTTTGCGTTTCAGGCGTGACCGGCGGTACTGGAAATTAAATTGACATCAATACCCAATGCTTGCGCGGCCAGAGCCCAGCGCTCTTCGAACGGGGTATTGAAAATAATATCTTTGTCTGCTGGTACCGTGAGCCAGCTGTTGGCCGCAATTTCAGCTTCGAGTTGACCTTCACCCCAACCCGCGTATCCCAGCGCAATCAGGCATTGCTTGGGTCCGCGACCTTCAGCGAGGGCTGTAATAATGTCGCGCGATGCGGTAAGGCTGATATCCGGGGAGATTTCGAGAGTCGACTGCCACTTAGCTTCGTTGCTGTGCAGCACGAATCCGCGCTCGGGTTGCACCGGGCCGCCACTCATTACTATCTGGTCACCCTGGTCCGAAAGATCATCCAAACTCATTTGCGTGAAAATTTCTTTGAGCAACATGGGCGTGGCGGCATTAATCACCACCCCCATTGCACCCTTGTCACTGTGCTCACAGATGTAAGTCACTGTGTGGGCGAACGATGAATCGTTTAATCCCGGCATGGCGATAAGAAAATGATCGCGCAAACTGCCCGGGGTAAGTTCATCGTACTCGGTATTTGACGTATTTTTTTCGTTCATGAAAGTTAGTATGAGGCCTAACGAAGCTAAAACAAGCAGATCGGGAAAAATTAATCCGCGATGGCTTAATTGGCCGATGTAGTAATGGTGGAGTTGTTGCCGGTAATTTCAAAACTCCAGGTCCGGATGATCTGCAAGCGATCAGCCTGCTTGCGAATCTCGGGAGGGAAACTGGCAAATGGGGCTGCAAGCCGCACAATCTGCCGCGCTGCATCATCGAGGATACGCTGCCCGGATGACTGCAATACTTTTATTTCGTAAATGGTGCCGTCCGGGTTTATGACCACCGACAAGCGCAGGTTACCAGTAATATGGCGACTTAAGGCTTCTTTGGGATAGTTGCGGTTACCCACCTGTTCGATCCGGGTTCCCCACTCATGCAAGTATTTGGCATCAAACGATTCTTTAGTGGACACCGAAGTCAGCGTCCGCACACGGGGGCGCTTGGCGTATTCCTGTCGCTGCTTATCCAGCTTGGCTTGCAGGCTGGCGATTTCCGCCGAGACCACTGGCTGATCTTCCATCAACCCCTCTACGGCCTCACGCTCCTCGCGTTCATCCGGATTCAGCTTGAGCTGGGTCGTCTGGGTGCTTTTTGCCGTCGTTGACAGCACTTGCTGCTCTTTGATCTTTCTGGTGGATGCCGCCTGCTGCTGGGGCACGGGATTAACATCGCGCACCTGGGTATCGGCAAACTCTGCCTGGCGCTCAGTGGTTAATTGCTTGGCTTCATCCAGGGTGCCACTCGCTTCCTGGTTGTGTTGGGCAAGAAAATCAGCATCTTCAGGTGCGCGCTGGGATTTGTGCGTCGCCAATGTAATTTCAATGGTTTGGGAGGTATTGCTGTGATCGGGTAACTTGAAGCTGATCCCCAGAATCAGGAATGCATGGAGGGCAATTGCCAGAAAAAAGGTAAAGCTCAACCGATCGCCAGTATCAACTGGCGGCACTGCAAAGCTTTCGTCCAGGGCAACAGCCTGATTCATCGCATTTACTCTATTCTTTTATCTATTGCGCAAATTGTTCGGCGAAATGACCCAGCCAACCCAGTTGATTATTGCGCCGCTAATTTACGCTCTATAGCATCAATTAGCCGTGACCCAATTCCGGTGTTATAAGCCTTATCGATTTCACGCGCACATGTCGGGCTGGTGACATTGATTTCGGTCAGGTAGTTGCCGATCACATCCAAACCTACAAACAATAGCCCTTTGGCCTTCAGGGCTGGCGCCACTTGCTGCACGATCCAATAATCCTGCTCGGTGAGCGGCTGCGCCACTCCGGTACCGCCAGCCGCCAGGTTGCCACGCGTTTCGCCTTTGGCCGGGATGCGCGCCAAACAGTAGGGAACCGGCTCACCATCGACCACCAGGATGCGCTTGTCGCCCTCGCTGATCTCCGGGATATAGCGCTGCGCCATGATGCTGCGGGTGGCAAATTCGGTCAGGGTTTCCAGGATTACCCCCACATTGGGATCATCCTGGCGGCAGCGGAAGATGCGACTACCACCCATGCCATCGAGCGGCTTGAAGATGACATCACCATGCTCTCTATGAAATTCGCGCAAGCGCAGCATATCGCGGCTGACCAATACCGGCGGGCAACATTGCGGGAACTGGGTGGCAAAGATTTTCTCATTGCAATCGCGCAGGCTGCGCGGGTCATTCACCACCAGCGCACCCTGGCTTTGGGCGGATTCAAGAATATAAGTGCTATAGATGTATTCATTATCGAATGGAGGATCTTTGCGCATGAGGATTACATCCAGGTCGCCCAGCTTCCGATCCTCATGCAGGCCCAATTCAAACCAATTATCGCCATTGTCGGCGACACGCAACTGGCGGGTATGCCCGCGCGCCTCGCCCTGCAAAAGGTAAAGGTCCTGCTGCTCCATGTAGTACAGATTCCACCCCCGCTCCTGCGCCGCTAACAGCAACGCCAACGTTGTATCCTTGTAGAATTTGATATCTGCAATAGGATCCATTACTACGCCGAGGGAGATCGTCATAAACATTACTCGCAATAAATAATACAAATTGTGTATTATCGGGGATAAATAAATATTTTGCCGTCATGTGCAGGGCGGGCTAAAGTTAAAACCTGAAGCCAATTAAAGCAAGATTGTTACAGACAGATTAAAGCGATATAAAAAATCAAAAAGCGAAACATATTACTCATATATTCAACTAGTTATGGCATAACCCTAAAAACTGTGTTAAAAGTTCGGCTTCACTGGTGGCGTTATTTTGACGCTCTTTTTTATCAGTGATTGCAATAATAAGCTCCAAAGATTAACTCAGCTTTACCAATCAACGTGTATATCTGGCAGCCGCGGCACTCTCTGCGGCAATAACAAAAGGCAAGGTCAGAGTATGGAAGTAACTTACGAAAGCCTCAAAGTGATGGTTATCGACGATAGCAAAACCATCCGGCGCACGGCTGAAACACTGCTTAAAAAAGCGGGCTGTATGGTCATTACCGCCACCGATGGCTTTGATGCATTGGCGAAAATTGCCGATACTCGCCCCGATATTATCTTTGTGGACATTATGATGCCGCGTCTCGACGGCTATCAGACCTGTGCATTAATCAAGAATAATAGTGAATTCAAAACTACCCCGGTCATTATGTTATCCAGTAAAGATGGCCTGTTCGACAAAGCCAAAGGGCGTATCGTCGGCTCCGACCAATACCTCACTAAACCCTTTAGCAAAAGCGAGTTACTCGGCGCTATCGAAGCGCACGTCAAGCATTTGAAAGCATCTTGATACGAGTTTACGGGGCTGCGTCCCTTCGGGTTTTGACTGTTACTGACACCTGATTACGATCCTCGTATCGCCTCAGTAACGGTCTGGATCAAATTCCAAAGGACTGTTTAACATTCGCCGCATTTCCTGCGGAACAATTATTGGTTTTTTTGGAGCGCTTATGGCCAGAGTATTGATTATTGACGATTCACCCACTGAGACTTACAAACTCACCAGCATGCTGGAAAAGAATGGCCATGTAGTGATGACTGCCGACAACGGCGAAGCCGGTATTGCTATGGCGCAAAAAGAATTACCCGACGTGGTCCTGATGGATGTGGTCATGCCCGGCCTCAATGGATTCCAAGCAACCCGCCAACTGTCCAAAACACCAGAAACTTCACATATCCCCGTCATCATTGTGACCACCAAGGATCAACAAACCGACCGTGTATGGGGTATGCGTCAGGGTGCAAAAGCCTATCTGTCCAAACCGATTACCCAGGAAGTGTTAATGGCTGCTATGGCCGACGTATTGCGCTAACCGAGGGATACATTCATCCATTGCAAGGATGGTTGATAGACAATAACAACAGCATCAACACTGACCATCGAGCCCTCAGCAGGCCGATCCCCTCGTGTTAATGCAAAAAGTTACGGATAGATTTATGTCAGAACCCCAGGCCGCCTTTCAGGCCTTGCTCACTTTGGCGCAGCGCAGCCGCGCAGCCGCACGTGGTCTGCCTGCACAGGCGGATATACGCCCCCATTGGAGCGGCATTGGCTTTTCGCTCATGGGTAGCTATTTTGTGGTGCCGATTGGGGAAATTTCCGAGATGCTGGAGGTACCCAACCACACCCACCTGCCCGGCGTACAACCTTGGGTCAAAGGCGTCGCTAACGTGCGCGGGCGCTTGTTACCGTTGTTTGACCTGGCGATGTTTTTCGGCGATCGCCTTACCGGCTCGCGCAAGCACCGCCGGGTATTGATATTGGAAACCGAAACCCTGTATTCCGGCCTGATTGTCGATCAGGTATTCGGCATGCAGCACTTTCCCATGGATGAATATAGCGAGCAGGCTGGCTCAGTCGCCACTTCCATTTTGCCATTTGTGACCGGCAGCTATCCGCAAGGGGGCGAGCGCTGGTCACTATTCCGTCCGGCGCTGTTGGCAGAAGATCCCCGCTTCACCAATGCGGCCAAAACCTGATCTGTGTAGATGCAAAGATAGAAAGACCAGATAGAAAAAGTAGTTATGTCACCGATTGAGAGTCAAATTGAAGCTTTATGCCTAGCGCAAAAAGCGCAGTGGATAGAAAAAATAAAACCGAACGCTGGTAGGAGTGCTTAGATGAAAACTGATTCAAAGATTGCCGCTTTCAAGGCAAAACCCACGACGGTTATCGCCGTGGTCTTGCTGGTGGCTTCGTTTGCGGCCGCGATGGTGCTGTTGTTCCTGATCAACCAGGGCAAGAGCAATGACCAGCGCTATCTGCAGCAAGCCGGTGACTTGCGTGCGCAAGCCTACCGCTTGACCTCACTTTCGCGCGATGCCACCTCGGGCGATGCCAAGGCGTTCGATGAGCTGGCCGGCGTGGTAGACAGCATGGGTAAAACATGGGACATGCTCCGTAGTAGTGACGAGCGAACCAAGAAAACCCTGAGCGGTGAATTTGATAATTTCGGGGCCATCTGGAATCGCGTAAAAACCAACGCCCAGGCGATTGTGACCAACAAAGAGCTGATCGTAACACTCAATAACGTGGGTAATACCCTGAACGAAAACCTGCCTACATTGCAGAATGAGCACAACAATATTCTGGATAACCTGCTGGAGTCAGATGCACCCGCAGACCAGGCTGTACAAGCTCAACAACTTTCATGGCGCGCCGAGCGTATCGGTCGTAACGTGGACAAGATGTTGCGCGGTGACGCTGACTCGGCCGACGCTGCAGATGAATTCAATCGCGATGCAAACTACTACGCGCGCGTATTAACCGCGATGAAAGAAGGCGACCCGGCGCTGCGAATTACGCGCGTTTCCGACACGCAAGCACTTGCCAGCCTCGACCAAATTACGACCCTATTTGATGGCGTAAACAAATCGATCCAGGAAATGGTGGAAGGTTCTACTACCCTGACCCGCGCCCGTCAGGCGTCTGATGCACTGTTGAACGACAGCCCGCAACTGCTGCAAGCACTTGCAACTATCTCCGATAAAATCGCCAACCAGGCGGACAACCGCCCGTTTGTAAACAACACCTGGGTAATCGTGTTTGCCGCTATCACCCTCGCCTCCTTGTTCTTCCTGGGCTTCAACCAGTACATGGGCGCACGTAAGCGTGCGGACGAAACTGCCGATACCAACGAACGTAACCAGACGGCGATTTTGCGTCTCCTCGACGAACTGGCCGACCTCGCAGACGGTGACCTGACCACCACCGCAACCGTAACCGAAGACTTCACCGGTGCGATCGCGGACTCTATCAACTTCACCATCGACCAGCTGCGTATCCTGGTAGCGCGAATCAACGAAACGGCGGTAAACGTATCGGCTGCTGCGCAAGAAACCCAACAAACCGCACTTCACCTTGCAGAAGCATCTGAACACCAAGCGCAAGAAATTGCCGGTGCATCGGCTGCGGTAAACGAAATGGCGGTGACCATTGACCAGGTATCTGCCAACGCCGCCGAATCGGCAGCGGTAGCGGAGCGTGCGGTATCGATCGCGGGCAACGGTGCGAAAGTGGTACAGAACACTATCCACGGGATGGATACCATCCGTGAGCAGATCCAGGATACTTCCAAACGTATTAAGCGCCTCGGTGAATCGTCACAAGAGATCGGTGACATCGTAAGCTTGATTAACGACATTGCGGACCAAACCAACATCCTCGCACTTAACGCAGCAATCCAGGCATCGATGGCCGGTGATGCAGGCCGCGGATTCGCGGTGGTAGCGGACGAAGTTCAACGCCTTGCGGAACGTTCCGCAGCCGCAACCAAGCAGATCGAAGCGCTGGTAAAAACCATTCAGAACGATACCAACGAAGCGGTAATTTCGATGGAACAAACCACCTCTGAAGTGGTTCGCGGTGCGCGCCTCGCACAGGATGCGGGTGTGGCACTGGAAGAAATTGAAAACGTATCGTCAAGCCTCGCGGAATTGATCCAGAACATTTCCAACGCCGCGCGCCAACAGGCATCGTCTGCCGGTCACATCTCCAACACGATGAATGTTATTCAAGAGATTACGACCCAAACCTCTGCCGGTACTTCTGCTACCGCGCAGTCGATTGGTAACCTCGCCGAAATGGCACTCGACCTGCGTGAATCCGTAGCCGGTTTCAAACTGCCGGAAGAGGATATGTCTGAAGGCCGCGCTACTGCTGCCCGCAATGCGATGGCATCGACTCCGGCAATGGAATTCGAAAGCGGCTCCCACGACAGCAACGGCGAAATTATCGATCTGGATGACGAATTGTTGCCTGACGACGACATCTTCGCCCAGACCTCAAAAGCCTGATGAGTAAGCGATGCCGGCCCCGCTGGTGTCGCAGCTAACTGTACTGAAGTAACTGTATAGAAATAGTACCTAATAGATAGTACCTATGGCTTGGTCGCTGCGCACACTACCCACCCTTTCCGAAGACCAGTTTCTCCAATGGGGCAAACTGCTGGAGGAGCGCACCGGTATCCAGCTGGTTTTTCAACAAAAGGCCTGGCTGGAATCGCAGATGAATTCGCGCATGCGCGACCATGGCGATGAAGATTACGACAGCTATTTCCAGTTTGTTGCGCAAGACACCATTGAAGCCAAGCTGGAGTGGTCGCGCTTGATTGACCGTATCGCGGTGAAGGAAACCAGTTTTTTCCGCCATCGCGATTCGATTGAATATGTGCGCAATTACCTGCAACAGAAAATCAACAACCAGGAATTGAATAACAGTTTTGATATCTGGAGCCTGGGTTGCGCCACCGGCGAGGAAGCCTACTCACTGGCGATGGTAGTCAACGACTGTTTTGAGTTGGCGGCGATCAATCCGTACTACGGCATTACCGCCATGGATATCAGCTCGTCGGCACTGGCAGCCGGCCGTAAAGGGCGCTATAGCAAACGCCGGGTCGAGCAAGTAAAACCCGACGAAGCCAAACGCTATTTGCAGGCCTGTAGCGATGGCAGCTATGAAGTAGTCAACAAACTGCGCGACCGGGTGTGTTTTACCCACACCAACATCATCCACGCGCGCCAGTTACCGCAAGTACATGTGGATGTGATTTTTTGCCAGAACTTATTGGTGTACTTCCGCCGCTGGTTGCGTCGCGACGTATTAAACGCTTTGGTCGAGCGCCTGAAACCGGGCGGTTTATTGATTGTCGGCCTGGGCGAGGTGGTGGATTGGGAACACCCGAAAATGCAGCGCACCGGCGATGACCAGGTGCAGGCTTACGTTCGTCAAGAACGATAAAAACGAGAACATTGAGAGGAAAGTTCTGCATGGCAGATAATCGCAATTTTGCCGCGTTGGATTGGTTGATCCATGAGATCAGTGAGACGCTGAAAGAAGCGCGCCAAGCCCTCGAAAGCTATGTTGAAAATCCCAAAGATGCGGCGCGTATCCGCTTCTGTTTAACCCATATCCATCAGGTGCACGGCAGTCTGCAGATGGTGGAATTCTATGGCGCCGCCATGCTTGCCGGGGAAATGGAACAGCTGACCCAGGCGATGATCGCCGGGCGTGTTGCCAATACCAGCGAAGCGCAAGAAGTATTGATGCGCGCGATCCTGCAATTCCCGCTGTACCTGGACCAGGTTAAAGCCACCCGCAAAGACAATCCGCTAGTTGTCCTGCCACTGCTGAATGACCTGCGCGCGGTGCGCGGCGAGAGTTTACTGACCGATACCAAACTCTTCGTCCCGAATTTGACCCCGGCAAAAAAAGTCTCGGGCGCGCGCCTGCTCGTCACCAACGACAATGTGCAATTCCAGGCGATGGTGCTCAAGCTGCGCCAGATGTACCAGTACGCCGCTTCGGGATTTATCCGCGGCGTCAACCCGGAAGAAAACCTCGCCTATTTGCAAAAAGCGTTTTCGCGCCTGCAAAAGCTGACCCACGGCACTGCGCGTTTTGCGCTCTGGGATATTTCCCTGGCGCTGGTTGAAGCGATTGAAATCGATGCCATCGAAATCAGCGTGGCGGTGAAAAACCTGCTGCGCCAGCTCGACACCGAAATCAAAGTGCTCGC
>DATIGS010000141.1:0-24758 GCA_035481425.1 Cellvibrio sp.
ATAAGGCTATCCATAAACTACAAAGGGGCTTAATCGCCCCTTTGTCTCATCGCTAAATAGTGAAAACTTATTTTGCGCTTTTGTGCGCGCGTCTATCAGACTTGCGGCGCTCATGTGGAACGTCTTGCGGAATACCTTCCCGGTATTGGCGACGATCCTGACGTTGACGCTCTTCAAGGGCATCCTCGATTTGAGTCAATAATACTTTGGGCGTTTTCTTCTCAGTTATCATCAAATTTCTCTCAATGCACAGTTAAACTCAATCAAACCACTTACTTGTTTCCTCACCTACGGCCTGAGTATAGACCAGCAAAAATAGGTAAATAGTGAAATATATGCCATTTTTTATTTCATTTCTTAATATAAAAGGCCGGATTTTTGTGAATCCGGCCTTTCTATTTACCGATTAAAATAACTATTAATTAATAAAAATTAATAGTTATTTTAAATATCTAAGTTTGCTACGGCTAACGCGTTCGTCTCGATGAAATCGCGGCGTGGTTCCACGTTATCACCCATTAAACAGGTGAAGATCTGGTCTGCAGCAATCGCATCCTGAATGGTTACACGCAGCATGCGGCGGGTTTCCGGATTCATGGTGGTTTCCCATAATTGCTCCGGGTTCATTTCACCCAGACCTTTATAGCGCTGGATGTTGTAGCCTTTACGCGATTCTTTCATCAGCCACTCCAGACCCTCGGCGAACTTGAGCAACGGTTGTTTGCGCTCCCCGCGCTGGATATAGGCCCCCTCTTCGATCAGGTTCTCCAATTTCTCACCCAGCGAAACGATAGATGCGTATTCACCCGAGGCAAAAAATTCATGATTGAACGGGTAAGGCGTAGCTATACCATGAGCGGTAATTTCCACTTGCGGCAGGAACAAATGACGCTCGCTGTCTTCGCGCACAGTGATGATGTAGCGCTGGCTGCCGGCGCGGGCATCGATGCTGAAATGCGCCGCCATCTGGTCACACCACTGCTGCATATGGCCTTGGTCGGCCAAGTGCTCGGGGCGAACCGCCGGTAAGTAGATCATTTTTTCCAGCACATCGGCCGGATAGAGACGCGACAAACGATCAATAGTCGCCATCACCTTGCGGTATTCGTAGACCAGTTTTTCCAAAGCTTCACCGGCAATTGGGGGAGCACTTGGATTGACATAGAGACTCGCATCTTCAAGCGCCGCTTGGGTCAGGAACTCGGTCATGGCCGACTCGTCCTTCAGATATTGTTCCTGCTTGCCTTTGGCGATCTTGTACAAAGGTGGCTGTGCGATATAGATGTGGCCGCGCTCGATCAGCTCGCGCATCTGGCGGAAGAAGAAAGTCAGCAGCAGGGTCCGGATGTGAGAACCATCGACGTCGGCGTCGGTCATGATAATGATGCTGTGATAGCGCAGTTTTTCCGGGTTGTAATCTTCTTTGCCGATACCGCAGCCGAGCGCGGTGATCAGGGTCCCCACTTCAGCTGATGAAAGCATCTTGTCAAAACGCGCTTTTTCCACGTTGAGGATCTTACCTTTAAGCGGCAGGATCGCTTGGGTTTTGCGCGCGCGGCCCTGCTTGGCTGAACCACCCGCAGAGTCACCCTCTACCAGGTAGAGTTCAGACAAGGCCGGGTCTTTTTCCTGGCAATCAGCCAACTTGCCTGGCAAGCCAGCGATGTCCAACGCACCTTTACGACGAGTCATTTCGCGGGCTTTGCGGGCAGCTTCACGGGCGCGGGCGGCGTCGATCATCTTGCCTACAATAGCTTTGGCTTCTTGCGGATTTTCCAGCAAATAAGCGCCAAAGTGTTCGTTCATCTCCTGCTCTACCGCAGTTTTTACCTCGGATGACACAAGCTTATCTTTGGTCTGGCTGGAGAACTTCGGATCAGGGACTTTAACCGAGATAATCGCTGTCAGGCCTTCGCGCGCATCGTCACCGGTGGTGGCGACTTTGGCGTTCTTGGCGATACCTTCTTTCTCGATATAGGTATTCAAACCGCGGGTCAGCGCTGCGCGGAAGCCCGCCAAATGGGTACCGCCGTCGCGCTGGGGAATATTATTGGTGTAGCAGAACAGGTTTTCCTGGAAGGAATCGTTCCATTGCAAGGCGACTTCTACACCAATTCCATCTTCGCGCTTGAGCGACACAAAGTGCACCATCTTATTAATAGTGGTTTTGTTCTTATTCAGATGGTCTACAAACGCGCGCAAACCGCCCTCGTATTGGTAGACCTCTTCTTTCGCGGTGCGCTCATCCTTCAATACAATACGCACGCCGGAGTTCAGGAAGGAAAGTTCACGCAGGCGTTTTGCCAGTAATTCGAAGTGGAACTCGATATTGGTAAAGGTTTCAGCGGAGGGTTTGAAGTGCACTTCGGTACCGGTAGTAGTGGAGTCACCTACTACGGTGAGCGGCGCGTCGGGTACACCGTGGCGATAAATTTGCTCGTGGATCTTGCCACCGCGACGGATAGTCAGCTTCAGGTATTCAGACAGGGCGTTAACTACGGATACACCAACACCGTGCAAGCCGCCGGATACCTTGTAGGTATTGTCATCAAACTTACCACCGGCATGGAGTACCGTCATGATAACTTCTGCTGCCGACACGCCTTCTTCGTGCATTTCAGTGGGAATCCCGCGGCCATTGTCAGATACAGAGACGGTTTCATCGGGATGAATAGTGACTCGCACCTCGTCACAATGGCCGGCCAGCGCTTCATCGATAGAGTTATCCACGACTTCAAACACCATATGATGCAAGCCTGAGCCGTCATCAGTGTCACCAATGTACATCCCTGGGCGCTTACGCACCGCATCCAGGCCCTTCAAGACCTTAATACTGGACGAGTCGTAAACATTCTCTTCTGACATAGCTCTTCTCCACTTTTTTGTTCATTAGCAGCTCGCATAAACAAGCTGCGCATAATCTCATTGGGCAATAAGGAGGACTTTAGTTAACCTCAGTTACCCTACCCTGTTCCACGTGAAACATTTTGGGGGTTATTTCAGTTTTCTCTCGCCAACTGGACAGCAGCGTTTCACGCTCGATGCCGGTGATAAATACCTGTGTACGCATAACATTCAGCCAGTGAACTAACAGCGACCGATGCTTTTCATCTAACTCAGCTGGTAAGTCATCTATCAAATAAACCGACTTCCGGCCGGTCATTCGGGTAAATAAATACCCTTGCGCAATCTTAAGGGCGCAAACCAGTAACTTTTGCTGACCTCGGGAGAGAACTTCTGCTGCATCCAGCCCATTTACCGTTATTTTTAGATCCGCCCTATGACTACCCGTGTGGGTAAATCCCTGACGTTTATCCCGGTCAAAACTAGCGCTGAGCACCTCAACATAAGGCTTATCTTTATCCCAACCCCGATAATAGCTGAGGGTAATCCCTTCAATATTTACAAATTCTTTGAGAAGCTCATTAAAGGTACTCCCGAACTCAGCCATACATTGAATGCGAAATTCATGAATCCTATTAGTCAGTTCGACTAGCTCTTTATCCCAGATAGAAAGCTCAAACGGGTCTATTCTATCACGCCGAAGTAGGCTATTGCGGTGTTTCAGGCAGCGCTGGATTGCCTTCCATGCTGGGAAAAAATTAGGTTCCACGTGAAACACTAGCCAATCGATAAACTGCCTTCTAACCTTAGGGCTGCCTTCCAATAACAAAAAGCTGTCAGAGTTAATCACCTGAACAGGCAAATAAACTGCAAGATCCGCTGCCGAAGGCACTAGTGCCCCATTAGCCTTAAAACTGGCATCACCATCAAGACTTCTATTTATTCCAATCGGCACATCTGATCCATCTTCTGAATACACACGACCGAACACTGTGAAGGACTTATGTTGATAGTTAATTAGTGCCTTGTGCTTATGGCTGCGAAAAGATCTGCCCAAACCGAGCAAGTTAATAGCTTCCAGTACACTGGTTTTACCTGAACCATTTTGTCCGTAGATAAGATTCACCTGCGGCGAAGGAGTAATATCAACTCCCTCGAGGTTACGCAGGTTTTGAATGAAAAGGCGTTTTAAGGTCATATGACCAACAGACAGCTACAAACGATGCACCTGTTACAGGCGCATCGGCATAACTACATAGAGGGAATCACTGTTTTCAGGTTCTTCAAGCAGGGCACTGGAGTTGGCATCCGACAGGGTAATCTTCACGTTTTCATTGCTGATTACGTTGGTCACATCCTGCAGGTAACTGACATTAAAGCCAACCTCAAGGGAATCGCCGGTGTAGTCTACTGTCACTTGCTCTTCCGCTTCTTCCTGTTCGGGGTTGTTGGCAACAATCGTCAAACTCCCATCGGACAATAACAAACGTACACCACGGTACTTTTCATTAGACAAAATCGCGGTACGGCCAAAAGCCTGTTTTAACTCCAGACGTGAACCTATTACTACCTTATTACCGCCACGGGGTAATACACGCTCGTATTCCGGAAACTTGCCATCGACTAGCTTAGAGGTAAATGTGTAATCCATTGAGGTAACGCGAATGTGGTTAGAACTCAGTACGATCTCGACCTGGGCGGTGGAATCATCCAACAAACGCGATAATTCAAGTACGCCCTTGCGCGGTAAAATAGCCTGGATAACCTCATTCGTATTTACTGCCACTGCACGGGTACACATCGCCATACGGTGACCATCAGTTGCTACAACACGCAGTTGGTCCTGGCGGACTTCCCATAACATGCCATTCAAATAATAACGAACATCCTGCTGTGCCATTGCGAAAGCAGTGCGTTCAATCAAGCGTTTAACTTCTTGCTGTGCGCAGCTAAAACGCAGGTTCCCCGGCGTATCCTCAACATTCGGGAAATCCGCTGCAGGCAGGGTCGATAGCGTAAAACGGCTGCGGCCAGACTTGACCATAATCCGGTTTTCTTCAAGAAAAAACTCAATATTGCTGCTATCAGGCAGGGATCTGCAGATATCTACTAGTTTACGTGCAGGAACAGTAATGTCGCCGGATACCCCGGGTTGCTCCAATGTAATACGCCCTACAATTTCAACCTCAAGATCGGTACCGGTTAATGAAAGTTGATCACCATTCAACTGGATCAATACATTGGACAATACCGGCAGCGTTTGACGACGCTCCACCACACCAGCTACCAGTTGTAAGGGTTTAAGCAAGGCTTCGCGGGATACGACAAATTTCATGTGATGGTCTCTTAAGTAATCTTCCGGGACTTATTGAGTTTTTCTACATTGTGAAGCACAAAACAAATAGCGTTTATAAATCAAGTGGTCAGCGAACGCAGCAAGTTTTTCATATCCTCACGGATATCGGCGGTCTCTTCCTGTAATTCCTTAATTTTGCGACAAGCATGTAAAACCGTGGTGTGGTCACGGCCGCCAAAAGCTTCGCCTATCTCAGGTAAACTGTGGTTGGTCAATTCCTTGGCCAAGGCCATAGCAACCTGCCGCGGCCGCGCAACCGAACGGCTGCGGCGTTTGGAAATCATGTCATTCATTTTGATTTTGTAGTATTCGCATACCACGCGCTGGATATTGTCGATACCAACTTGTTTATCCTGCAGTGCCAACAAATCTTTGAGGGCTTCGCGCACAAGTTCGACATCAATTGCCCGACCGGTAAAGTTTGCGCTGGCGATAACCCGCTTCAGGGCACCTTCAAGATCACGCACATTAGCGCGAATCCGCTGCGCGATAAAAAAGGCAGCGTCATGCGGCAGCTCGATGTTTACCTGCTCGGCCTTCTTCATCAAAATCGCAACCCGCGTTTCCAACTCCGGCGGCTCCACCGCTACAGTCAACCCCCAGCCAAAACGGGACTTTAAACGTTCTTCTAATCCATTGATCTCTTTCGGAAATCTATCACAGGTCAGGATAATCTGCCGACCGCCCTCGAGCAGCGAGTTAAACGTGTGGAAGAACTCTTCCTGCGAGCGCTCTTTACCTGCAAAGAATTGGATATCGTCAATCAATAGTGCATCCATCGAACGGTAATAACGCTTGAAGTCATTAATTGCGTTCAATTGCAGCGCCTTAACCATATCGGCGACAAAGCGTTCGGAATGCAGATATACCACTTTCGCATTGGGATTGCGGGCCACCATGGCATTGCCAACCGCTTGCATCAAGTGCGTTTTACCCAGACCAACACCGCCATATATAAAGAGGGGATTGTAGGCACCGCCGGGATTTTCTGCGACTTGTCGCGCTGCCGCCAAACCTAGTTGGTTTGATTTGCCTTCGACAAAAGTCGCAAACGTCGATGACAGATTTAAATAATTACTGTGCTTAAGACCGCCTTCAACTTCCACCTCGGGCATGGCACGGGTATTGTCGAAACTGGCTTCGGTGACAATTTCTTGCGACTTAACGTCATATTCGATGATTTTAGCCGCAGTAATCGACTTATTAGCAGGCGTTTGACGATTATGAAAAGCCTGAGCTATTCCACTATCATCTACCTCCTGTATAGACCCCTGGCTGTCAAATGCCATGACAGGTTCACGTAAACCCTGAGCAGGTTGAGCTACTGTGTCGGCTGAAACAGGTTCGTATCTGGGAGCATTTACTACAGCGCGCGCGCCGACAGCGGTGGCTTGGAATCCTGCCGCTGGACGAGGTGCGACTCCCACAGCCACTTCCAAATGATTGTCGTGATGATAATGACTGGCAAGTTCGCGAATCCGGTTAAGGAATTTTTCCGCTACCCAATCGCAAATAAACCGGTTGGGCGCCAATAAGCGCAACTCCTGGGGAGCAGCCGACTCGTCGATTTGCAATGGCCGAATCCAGGTATTGAACTGCTGGGAAGGCAATTCGTCCTGTAAGCTCGCGGCACATAATTTCCAAATCGATTGCAACAAACCAAAGCTCCCAAAACGCCAATAGCGATTATTATTTATTGATCTATCAATAAATTAACTAATAAAAAAACCAAAGAGAAAAAATGAAACCTGCGCGAATTTAAGGAATACAAAATAGCATTCGCAGCGCTGATTTATAAGGGAGCCAAGTCTACTCTCGCCCCCCCGAGTTATCCACAACAAAAGTCAAAATTAATGCTATGAAGCAAAACTTAGCCATTAAAATTCAACCAGTTAGGCTGGGAATCACTAACTTATACAACAGCCAAATCAATCGCAAAATAACGCATTAAACGCCAAACCTGTGGATAAACCTGTTAGCAACTTATGGATTTCCTGAGGGGAAACAGGTAAAAAATGTGAGCAGACAAATTTGGCGGATTTTGCTGATTATTTGTTCAAAACTATTTGCTTTAGCAAAGCGCATTCTTTAGAATCCCGCCTCTTTTCGCACGCCGTGTGAATTAACTCAGGATTTTTAACAGGTTTATCATGAAAAGAACTTTCCAACCCAGCAATCTGAAACGCGTTCGCAACCACGGTTTCCGTGCTCGTATGGCTACCAAAGGTGGTCGTTTGGTATTGGCTCGTCGCCGTGCTAAAGGCCGTGCTGAGCTGACCCGCGTTTAATCGCTATCGGCTTCTTGGTTCACTAGCAGTTTGTTGAAATTTGTTATTGGCAGAAGTGAGGCAAAATTAGTCGATAAGGCTTCAACCTAGACTTTTTTTAGCGCATTTATGCCAGCCAAAATAGAATTTCAACAGCCTGCTAGTTCGAATCAATCCCAAAGCCAATCCAGCTTTGGTTCTGATTTTCCCGCCCCCTCGTTCAAATTTACCAAATCCCTGCGTTTACTCTGTGCCGCTGATTTCAAACTTGTGTTTGATGATGCTCCCTTTCGCGCTTCGCACCAGTATTTTTTAATCCTTGCTCGCCTGAACCAACAAACACAACCACGTTTGGGGTTGGTTATGGCAAAGAAACACTTGCGTCTTGCAGTTGATCGCAACCGTATGAAGCGCCAGATCCGCGAGAGTTTTCGGTTGCAACAACAAGCTTTGGCAGGACTGGATATTGTGGTGTTGTCACGCAAAGGGATGGACACCTTGTCCAATAGCGAGTTTTCCGCGCAACTAACCCAGCAGTGGCAGCGAATTTACAAAAAATTGCGCCATCATCGGTTAACATCGCAGGCGCAATCTGCAGGGGCAGAGAAAGAGGCGGAAAAACAGGTAGCAACAAATGCTCAAGCAACTGATCAATAAGCTGAATTCCGGCCTGGTCTGGCTCGCGGTCAAGCTGTTGCATCTGTATCGCTTTGTATTGAGCCCCTGGATTGGTAACCAATGCCGGTTCTATCCCAGTTGTTCACACTACTCGGAAGAGGCATTTGTGCGGCACGGATTTTTTGTTGGGTCTTATCTAACGCTGGTGCGCCTACTAAAATGCCACCCCTGGCATGCGGGCGGTCTGGATCCGGTACCGGAATTGAACAAGACCTGTTGTTCTTCTAAACATTCACACACTACTGATGGCAGTCATTAAGATGGATTGGCAAAAAAACCTATTAATTGCAGCAATTCTCGCTACCTTGTTGATGTTGGTTATTCGCTGGCATGAATTTCAGGAAAATCTCCCCACGCAGGCACCTGTGGCTACGCAAACCAGCAGCAGCGCCGGTGCGGTTCCCACTGCAACTCCTGCCGCTAATAGCGATATCCCGGTTGCCACCAGCACCCTGTCAGAAGCAGAAAAAGTAACCTTGGCTGCCAATCAACTGATCAGTGTAAAAACTGACAGTTTTGACCTAACCATCAATCCATTGGGTGGCGACATAGTGCAGGTTGCACTGCCCCGTCATTACCTGAAATTGAATACCCCGGATCAACCCTTTGTGTTGCTGGACAATCGTGACAACCATACTTATCTCGCCCAGAGTGGTTTGATTGGCACCAACGGTACCGATACCGCCCAGGGTCGTCCGCTGTTTAGCAGTGAAAAAACCGCTTATACCCTGGCTGAAGGCGATAAACAATTGGTGGTCGACCTGCATTTGCAACAAGGCGAAGTGAAAATCACCAAGCGTTTTACCTTTACCCGCGGCGACTACCTGATCAATGTGGAATACCTGATCGACAACCAAAGCGCCAACACCTGGTCTGCGCAACTCTATGGCCAGATCAAACGTGACAGTCAAAATTTCGTCAAAGTCAGCGCGTTGGAAATGAACCCATTCCTCGGGGCCGCGATTACCACTGCTGATGAAAAATACAAAAAAATTACCTTTGCCGATATGGCTGAAAAAGAAGAAAAAATCGGTGTACAAGGTGGCTGGGTGGCGATGGTTCAGCACTATTTCATCAGTGCCTGGATTCCTGACGCAGCAAGCCAAAATACCTATCACCTGCGTAAGTTAGGTACCAGCGACCTCTATTTGATGGGTTTCACCGGCAAAGTTACCGAAGTAGCTCCTGGAACCCAGGGTTCGATTACCGCTGGATTCTACGCAGGCCCCAAAGATACTGAACGCCTGGAACAAATCTCTCCCCACCTCAATCTGACCGTAGACTACGGCTGGCTCTGGTGGATTGCCCAGCCACTGTTCTTTGTTCTTAAGTGGATTCACGGTTTAATAGGCAACTGGGGCTTGGCGATTATCGGCTTAACTCTGATCGTAAAAGCCTTGTTCTTCAAACTCTCGGCAACCAGCTATAAATCCATGGCGAAAATGCGCAAGTTAGCGCCGAAAATGGCTGAAATGAAAGAGCGTTATGGCGATGATCGCCAGAAGTTCTCGCAAGAAATGATGAAGATGTACAAAACCGAGAAAGTGAATCCATTTGGTGGCTGCCTGCCACTGCTGATTCAAATGCCGGTATTCCTCGCACTTTATTATGTATTGATGGAATCGGTGGAATTGCGCCACGCGCCTTTCTTTGGCTGGATTGCAGACTTGTCGGTAAAAGACCCCTACTTCGTGCTGCCGATTATTTACGGTGTCACCATGTACTTTATGCAGAAGCTCAATCCGCAACCGACTGATCCTATGCAGGCGCGCATTATGCAAATGCTCCCGTTGATCTTTACCTTTATGTTCCTCTGGTTCCCGGCGGGTCTGGTACTTTACTGGGTGACCAACAACACCTTGTCGATCATCCAACAGTACATCATTACCAAACAAATCGACGCTGAACCCGCTGCCAAATAAGTTACTTCTATGATCATTACCGATACCATCGCCGCCATCGCCACCGCCACTGGCCGCGGTGGTGTCGGTATAGTCCGCGTCTCCGGCCCCAAGGCCGCCGTTGTTGCCGAACAACTGCTCAAGATCAAACTCCAACCGCGCCACGCCCATTACTGCGATTTCCAAAGTCACAGCGGTGAGGTGATCGATCAGGGAATCGCACTGTTTTTTCCCGGCCCAAATTCCTTTACCGGCGAAGATGTCCTTGAACTACAGGGCCATGGTGGTCCGGTTATCCTCGATTTACTCCTGCGCGAAATCACCCAGTTGGGCATCCGTCTCGCCCGCCCCGGCGAATTTTCCGAACGCGCCTTCCTGAATGACAAACTCGATCTCGCTCAAGCAGAAGCGATCGCCGACTTAATCGACGCTACGACCGAGCAGGCGGCACGCAATGCCCTGCATTCCCTGCAAGGCGCTTTCTCCAAACGCATCCATGAGCTGGTCGAAGCGCTGATCCATCTGCGAATTTATGTCGAGGCTTCCATCGACTTTCCGGAAGAGGAAATCGATTTTCTCAGCGACGGTAAAGTCGCCAGGGATCTCGATGGCATCATCAGCAAATTGGACAAGGTATTTAAAGAAGCAAGACAAGGTGCTTTGGTGCGCGATGGCATGCGTGTGGTGATCGCCGGCCGGCCCAACGCCGGCAAATCCAGTTTGCTTAATGCCCTGAGCGGACGCGAATCCGCTATTGTCACCAGCATTGAAGGGACCACGCGCGATGTATTGCGCGAGCATATTCATATCGATGGCATGCCCTTGCACATCATTGATACCGCCGGCCTGCGCGACAGCCCGGATGAAGTTGAACAAATCGGCATAAAGCGCGCCTGGCAGGAAATCCAACAAGCCGACCGCGTATTGTTATTAGTCGACAGCCGCCAAAGCCCGCTGACCAATCCCCATGAGATATGGCCGGAGTTTGTCGAACAGTTGCAAGATCCCGGCAAAGTTACCTTGGTACGCAACAAAATTGACCTCAGTGAGGAACCGGCTGGGTTAATCAAATCCGGTTCAGGCGACTTATATATAGGTATAAGTGCCGCGACCGGTATCGGCATTGATGCGTTAAAAGACCACCTCAAAACGACTATCGGTTTTAGCGACAACGGCGAAAGTGGTTTTACCGCGCGCCGCCGCCATCTGGACGCGCTTGAACGGGCCCAATCATTCCTCGCGTCGGGCAAAATACAACTGCAGGGTTATGCCGCCGGCGAATTACTCGCTGAAGACCTGCGTCATGCGCAAAATGCGCTGGGTGAAATTACCGGCGAATTTACCCCGGATGACCTGCTCGGGCGCATTTTCAGCAGCTTCTGTATAGGTAAATAGCGGCTGTTCGTCGCCACAATCGACATATAACTCAGTTATGTGAGCCTTTCACCAAAAAGATGTGGTTTGGTGTGTCTATACTGTTTATTAAATAAACAACCCACACATCTTGCCCATGAATTCTCCAATTGGCCCCATCAAGCCGAATTCTGATCCATTAGTTGCGATTCAATTGCTTTCCGCATGTCGTATCCTCGTGATTAATGGTAAAGGCGGTTCCGGTAAAACCACGGTCAGTACCAATCTGGCTGCCTGGCTCGCCAAACGCGGTGAACCTACCGTCTTGGTGGATGCCGACCCCCAAGGTTCTGCAAGCTACTGGTTGGCATCGCGTGCGCCCAACTTACCGTCAATCTTCGGTGTAAAAATCGATGTACACAGCCGCACTACTCGCAGTTTTCAATGGCGTGCGCCCAAGTCAACCCGCTGGCTGATTACCGATGCGGCGCCCGGTTTATCAGGCAATGAACTTGAAGATGTCATCCACAACCACGACATCATCATAGTGCCGGTTTTGCCTTCCGATATTGATATACGGGCCAGCGCCCGCTTTATTGGCGATCTGCTGTTGAACCGGAGTATGCGCCGCCAGCGACGGCCGATCGCAGTAGTGGCCAATCGTGTCAAACAACAAACGAATGCCTGGGAACGGCTGAAGAAATTCCTGCTCAGTTTGAATATTCCGTTTCCGGCGACCCTAAGAGATACCCAATATTACGTGCGTGCCTATACCGAAGGCCGGGGCATCGCCGACTATCCTCAACATTCTCATGAGCGCGACCGTAAGGATTGGGAATTATTGTTATGTTGGCTGGATGCGCAAGTCTCCGCACAGCAATGGCTGACGGAAACATTTGCAGAGTCTGACGACAAACAGGATCGTAAATCCTCTTAGCAGTACAAAATACCATTTATCGCGAAACCTTCCAGTAAAAGAAACCTTAATACAGACTTATCATCAGTCTTTTCCACACAGTTACACAGGTTATCCACAGAAAAATTGAAGTTTCGCCCGTAAATACCTGTTTTAACGAGAATTTTTGTTATCTACGTCTCTTCTGTGTGTACAACCCTGTGCATGTTGGCGACAAAAACTGGGCAGGGTTTTGGGGATAAGTCAGGTTTTCCTGTTTTTCTGTATAACTCCATTATTTATAACCAGCTTTCCGGCAGCTTAAAACCAGCTTACCGAGCCTTTTTCCTATTGGTTATCATTCAAATAAATGACTGAAATAAAACAACTTTTTTTACTTATCCACAAAAATACCGAACTACATATATAACAACATCTTTTAAAACCCTAAATAACAAAATATATATTTCATAAATAAAAATATTTTCCTTTGTTGTAACGCGAACTGTTTTTTTGGATAAGTTGGACTGCTTATGTATTGGTACCATGGGTCGGATCCGGCATTACTTCTGAGACACGCCGTGAACCCCTCCCTGGGGGCTTATCTTCGGCATCCATGCCTCAGACAGTCTCAGAAGCAATCCCGAAACCTCTTGCAGACGAAGCGACTAAAAAATCTACTGATTAATCCCTGTACAAGTTTTGTGCAAAACCCAGAGTCGCTCTATAATGTCGCCCCTTTTGTTTCTCGCCTGTCCAAGGTATTCGTAAGCAGCATGGCTGCAAGGTAGTAAGCGATGATTTTCCCGGATCGTTTTGATGTGATTGTGATCGGTGGCGGCCACGCTGGCACCGAGGCCTGTCTGGCGGCGGCGCGTATGGGCTGTAAAACCCTGCTGCTCTCCCACAACATTGAAACCCTGGGCCAAATGTCCTGTAACCCGGCGATCGGCGGGATTGGCAAAAGCCATCTGGTGAAAGAAATTGATGCGATGGGCGGTGCTATGGCACTCGCCACCGATAAAGGTGGGATCCAATTCCGTGTGCTCAACGCACGCAAAGGTCCTGCAGTGCGTGCGACTCGCGCCCAAGCTGACCGCATCCTCTACAAAGCGGCAATTCGCCACACTCTGGAAAACCAGGAAAACTTGTGGATTTTCCAACAAGCGGCCGACGACTTGATTGTCGAAAATGATCAAGTGCGCGGCGTTATCACCCAAATGGGCCTGAAGTTTATTGCCAACCAGGTGGTGCTGACGGCCGGTACTTTCCTTGGTGGTTTGATCCACATCGGCATGCAAAATTTTTCCGGCGGCCGCGCCGGTGATCCGCCATCAATCGCGCTCTCCAAACGCCTGCGTGAATTACCATTGCGTGTCGATCGCCTGAAAACCGGCACTCCGCCGCGTATTGATGCGCGCACGGTCAATTTGGATGTATTGGAAAAACAATACGGTGATGAACCACGCCCGGTGATGTCGGTGATGGGCAACCGCGCCATGCAACCGCAACAAATTTGTTGTTACATCACCCACACCAATGAAAAAACCCACGATGTAATCCGCCGCAACCTCGATCGCTCGCCTATGTACTCGGGCGTGATTGAGGGAATTGGTCCGCGCTACTGCCCATCGATCGAAGATAAAATTCATCGCTTCGCGGATAAGGATTCACACCAGATTTTTATCGAGCCTGAAGGTCTGACTACTCACGAACTTTACCCGAATGGAATTTCCACCAGCTTGCCGTTTGATGTGCAATTGGAAATCGTGCGCTCGATGAAAGGTTTTGAAAACGCCCATATCCTGCGCCCCGGTTACGCCATCGAATACGATTATTTCAATCCGCAGGATTTGCAACACAGCCTGGAAACCAAAGTGATTGGCGGATTATTTTTCGCCGGCCAGATCAACGGCACCACTGGTTACGAAGAGGCGGGTGCACAAGGTTTACTCGCTGGTATAAACGCGGCGCTGCGCGCGCAGGAAAAAGCGGCCTGGTGCCCGACGCGCGACCAGGCTTATATCGGTGTGTTGGTTGACGATTTAATTACGCTCGGCACCAAAGAACCCTATCGCATGTTTACCAGCCGCGCCGAATACCGTTTGCTGCTGCGCGAAGACAATGCCGATTTGCGTCTCACTGAAAAAGCGCGCGAATTTGGTTTGATCGGCGATGCGCAGTGGAAAGTATTCTGCGATAAACGCGAGCAAATTGCGCTGGAGCAAGAGCGTTTGCGCTCAACCTGGATACAGGCAGGTTCAGCAGAAGCGGAACAAGTCGAAGCAAAAATCCAAACCAAGTTAACCCGCGAATACAGTTTGATGGATTTGTTGCGTCGCCCGGAATTGTCCTACACCGATATCGCCTCGCTCAAAGGTGAGCCGATTGCCAATGAAGCGGCAGCGGAACAAGTTGAGATCGAAGCAAAGTACTCGGGCTATATTGAACGTCAACAGGAAGATGTGGATCGTTTGCGCGCTTACGAAAACACCATCATCCCGGATGACTTTGATTATTCAGTGGTTGATGGTTTGTCGAATGAGGTCAAACAAAAATTGACCGCTGCGCGGCCACAAACACTCGCGCGCGCCTCACGCATTTCCGGTATTACACCAGCGGCCATTTCGTTGGTATTAATTTATTTGAAAAAACGCGGCGTATTAAAACGCCTGCAGGAAGATTCGCCTGAGCAACAAGCGTCTTGATTTTTTTGTGACTGAATAAGTGAGTTGTGAGTGACTGATTTACACACTGAATTACGCAATCAATTGGTTCGCGGTGCCGTGGAAATGTCGGTAACGCTGAATGAAGAACAGATTGAGAAGTTGCTGTCCTACGTGCGCGAATTCGAAAAGTGGAATAAGGCCTATAATTTGTCGGCCGTGCGCGATATTCGCCAAATGGTAGCGCGCCATTTGCTCGACAGTTTGAGTGTGGTGCCCTGGTTTCATTCGCAATTAGTGGATGTGAAAAAAATTTTTCCGCTGACGCGGGTAATCGATGTAGGAACTGGCGGCGGTTTACCAGGTATTCCCTTGGCCATTATGTTTCCGGATATTCAATTTACCCTGCTCGACAGCAACGGTAAAAAAACCCGCTTTTTATTTCAGGTGAAAACACTGCTGGGGTTGAAGAATGTGACGGTTGAAAATCGCCGGGTGGAAGAATTCCAACCCGAGCCCAAATTTTCTGCTGTAATTAGCCGGGCATTTGCCAGTTTGCAAGACATGACAGAAGGCTGTACGCACCTGTTGGATAAAAACGGCATTTTTTTAGCGATGAAAGGTTTGTTTCCGCAGGATGAACTCACACCCATCGCCGATCAAATTGCATTGATTGAGAGTGTAAAACTGTTGGTTGCAGAAACGGACGGCGAACGCCATCTGCTAGTGCTGCAACCGAAACAATAAAAAATTTTCAACCACGTTGTGGTTATAGGATTTTCACTTGACCAAGATTTACGCCATTGCCAATCAAAAAGGTGGAGTTGGTAAAACTACCACCTGTGTGAATTTAGCAGCATCACTGGTCGCAACCAAAAAGCGTGTCTTGCTGGTGGATCTCGATCCACAAGGTAACGCCACTATGGGTAGTGGTGTGAATAAAAATGAAGTAGAGCTGTCAATTTACGACGTGCTTACTGAACGCGAATCTATTAGCAACTGCCTGGTACTGTCGGAAAGTGGTAAATATCAGGTGCTGCCTGCAAATGGTGATCTCACCGCGGCAGAAGTAGAAATGCTCGCGCTCGACAATAAAGAGCGGCGTTTGCAAAATGCACTGAATCAAGTGCGCGACCAATTCGATTATATTTTGATTGACTGCCCACCATCGCTCAATATGTTGACGCTCAACGCGCTGACAGCATGTGACGGGGTAATTATTGCAATGCAATGCGAATACTATGCATTGGAAGGCTTGTCAGCGTTGGTTGGCACGATTAACCAAATCCAGAAAGTGTTAAACCCGAATTTAAAAATCGAAGGCCTGCTGCGCACCATGTATGATCCGCGCAACAGTTTGACCAATGATGTATCGGCGCAATTGCAACAGCACTTTGGCGATCGTTTATATCGCACTTGTATTCCGCGCAACGTGCGCCTTGCCGAAGCACCAAGTTTTGGTATGCCGGTGTTGGCGTTTGATCGGCAATCCAAAGGTGCTATCGCCTACCTCGCATTGGCGGGTGAAATTTTACGTCGCAATGAATCGAGCAATAAACCAGCTGCTGAAACTGCGGTCGCGAATTAAATATTGAGTTTCCTGAATTAAAAAATAAGGCCAACAAGAATGTCGAGTAAACGCAAAGGTTTGGGTAAGGGTTTGGATGCGCTGTTGAGTGCCGGCTTGGGAGTTACCGCGCCGGCACCGGAAATGCCTATTAACCCGAGCGATTCCGACCAAAAAGTCGAATACAAGGATGGCAAGTTGGCCCACTTGCCGGTCGAATTAATCCAGCGCGGGAAATACCAGCCGCGCCGCGATATGCATCCCGAAGCGCTGGAAGAATTGGCGGAGTCGATTAAAGTACAGGGCGTAATGCAGCCGATTGTGGTCCGAAATATCGGTGAAGGCCGCTACGAAATTATCGCCGGTGAACGCCGTTGGCGCGCAACCCAATTAGCCGGATTGGACAAAATCCCGGCCGTTATCCGCGATGTGCCCGACGAAGCTGCAATTGCGATGGCGCTGATTGAAAACATCCAGCGCGAAAATCTCAATCCTATTGAAGAAGCGGTTGCTCTTAAGCGCCTGCAAGATGAATTTGAATTGACTCATGCGGAAGTTGCGCAAGCGGTGGGAAAATCACGCACGACTATCACTAACCTGTTGCGCCTGATCGCCCTGACCGACGAAGTAAAAACCCTGCTGGAACATGGCGATCTGGAAATGGGCCATGCGCGCGCGCTGCTGACTCTCGATACTGAAACCCAGCGCGCCATTGCGCGCCAAATTGTAGCGAAAGGTTTGTCGGTACGGCAGACAGAAGCCTTGGTGCGCTTGCATCAGGAAGGTCGCGATAGCGAAAAAGTAAAACCGGAAGCCACAGTTTCTGCTGATATTCGCCGTTTACAAGATCAACTTTCCGATACGTTAGGCGCGGGTGTTGAAATCCAGCATGGTGCCAAAGGTAAGGGCAAGTTGGTGATTAGTTACAATTCCCTCGACGAATTGGACGGTATCCTCGGCCATATCAAATAAATTTCTTTTTTCTGATCTTCTCCAGGCATCGGTTCAAAAGATGCCTTTCCCCTATATCTAGTTACAGATTCCAACCCTAACCACAATTTGCAGTAATCGCTATTTTGGTGACTAAATTTACAGCAAATTTACTAGTCATTTTTTACCTTTAGTGCTAGCTCGACGGTTGCTGCTGGGGGGCTTAATCACTATAATGCGCCACGTTTGGGCGTCTGGAACATAAGCTTGTTACCAATGGTAATAAGCAGCTCTTTGTGACAGAATGCCGCCGCAAAAAATGGGGGCAAGATTCAGAATGTCGCGTTATCTCAATGGGCGTGGCTTTGCTCTCCAGACAGTGGCAGTCCAATTACTGGCAACCTTGGCGATCAGCAGTTTGGCTCTGGCAGTCGACAACCAGATCGCAACTTCAATGTTCGCAGGTGGAATTACTGGTGTGGCAGCTAATTTATGGCTGGCGCTGGTGGTGTTTCGTCCCCGCTTGGGTGCACCACCCCAAAAAATGCTCGCTGCTTTTTACTCAGGCGAGTTTGGAAAATTTGTAATCACAGCCTTGATGTTCCTGCTGGCTTTTAAGCTGATTGGGTTTCTGAAAGAAGCCGCTTACGCCGCTACCATGATCCTGGCTTATGTGATGGTTCAGGTTATTGCCTGGATTTACGCGCTGGTGCGTCGCAATTATTGATGCTTAAGGCTATGCGACCCGGCCGGAAGTTTTTTCAACTTTAATTTTGGAACTTAACGATGTCATCTGCCGAGCACGAAGCTTTAACATCCTCCGAGTATATTAAACACCACCTTACCAACCTGACATATGGCAAGTTACCTGATGGTACTTGGGGTTTTGCACACAATAGTGACGAAGCTGCGCAAATGGGCTTTTGGGCTATCAATGTGGACACTATGGGTTGGTCAGTGTTTTTGGGCGTGGTGTTTTTCCTGATTTTCCGCAGTGTTGCCAAAAAAGCGACTAGTGATGTGCCCACCGGTTTCCAAAACGGTATCGAAGCAGTCGTAGAATTTGTGGATGGTACCGTTAAAGGTATGTTCCCCTACAAAAATGCCATGGTTGCACCTATGGCTCTCACCATATTGGTATGGGTATTCTTCATGAATGCCATGGATTTGATTGCGATCGATTTGTTGCCTGAAACCGCAAAATTGATTGGAACATCCTTGGGCGCTGACCCACACGCAATATTTTTTAAGGTTGTTCCGTCAACTGATCCAAACATCACCTTGGGTATGGCAGCAACTGTCTTCCTGTTGATTGTATTTTTTAGTTTGCGCGAAAAAGGCGTTGTTGGATTTGTCAAAGAGCTGACGTTGCACCCTTTCCACAGCGGCAACTTCCTGGTTCAACTCTTGTTGATCCCCGTAAACCTTGTATTGGAGTTATCCAATCTGATTGCCAAACCTATCTCGCTCGGCCTGCGTCTGTTCGGCAACCTCTATGCAGGTGAAGTAATTTTCATCCTGATCGCGATCATGATCGGTGTGAATTTAATTCTGGGTGTGTTTGGTATGTCTTTGCAGATCATCTGGGCACTTTTCCACATTCTTATTATTGCGCTCCAAGCATTCATCTTTATGGTTTTGACTATTGTGTATATGAGCATGGCATTCCAGACAGACGAACAGCATTAATTTTTTGATTGTTTTTTTTGTTTTATCTTTTCATTTATCAACTTAAGTAGGAGAAAAACTGTGACTGAAGCAACAGCTTTGATTTATTTGGCAGGTGCACTGGTAATTGGCTTGGGCGCAATCGGTGCTGCAATCGGCGTAGCATTGTTGGGTGGCAAGTTCCTGGAAGGTGCTGCTCGTCAACCAGAATTGTTACCGATGCTGCGTACCCAATTCTTCGTAGTTATGGGTCTGGTGGATGCGGTACCAATGATCGGTGTTGGTATTGGCATGTACATCCTGTTCGCTGTTGTAGGCTAAGTGGTACAGCTTTCAACATTCAATCCCTTTAACAAAGGCATTCGACTGTGAACCTTAATGCAACCTTCATCGGTCAAATAATTGCATTTGCAATATTTATCTATCTTACGTGCCGCTACGTTTGGCCACCCATTGTAAATGCGATGGCTGAGCGTTCCAGACGTATCGCAGATGGTCTCCAGGCGGCCGATAAAGCTGAAAAAGATCTCGAACTGGCTAAACAAAAAGTGGTTGAACAGCTGACTTCTGCCAAAAAAGAAGCGGCTGCAATCATTGATCAAGCTAACAAACGTGCTATCGAAATTGTTGAAGAAGCAAAAGAGAAAGCACGTGTTGAGGCGGATCGTGTGAAAGCCTCTGCCCAGGCAGAAATTGATCAGGCAACTGCCCGTGCGCGCGAAGAACTGCGTGCGAAAGTGGTTACCCTGGCATTGGCTGGTGCAGAAAAGATTCTGGAATCTTCTATCGATCAAAACGCTCACAACGAGTTGGTAAACAAACTCGCTGCGCAGCTGTAAGAGAGGTAGATATGGCTGAACTCACTACCCTGGCTAGACCCTACGCCAAAGCAGCATTCGAGTTCGCCCTGGCTGCCAACAAATTGCAGTCATGGTTTGAAGCTCTGGAAGTTTCAGCCGCCGTTGCCGAACAAGACCAGGTGAAAAAAGCCTTAGGCGCATCTGGCTTGTCGGCACAGCAGAAAGCTTCCGTTTTTGTACAGGTTTGTGGTGAACAACTGGATGAAGCGCAAAAAAATTTCATCCACACCCTTGCGAGCAATAAACGTTTGGCACTTCTTCCCTATGTGAAAGAGTTGTTTGCCAGAATGAAGGCCCAGCAAGAAAAAACTATTGATGTCGAGGTAACCGCTGCTTACGAGCTGCCGGTTGACTTGATTAACAAATTGGCTCAGGCACTAAGCGCCAAACTGGATCGTAAAGTCAGTGTACAAGGCTCCGTTGATAAGAGCTTGTTAGGGGGTGTTCGAATCTCCACTGGCGATATGGTTATCGACGGTTCAGTCCGTGGTCGCTTGGCGAAGCTTGCCGAAGCAATGAAATCCTAATTTTAGGGTTGAGGAACAGAGCATGCAGCAACTGAATCCTTCTGAAATCAGTGAAATCATCAAGCAGCGCATTGCTGGCCTTGAGTTTTCAACAGAAGCACAAAACGAAGGTACTGTCGTTTCCGTAACTGACGGTATTATTCGTATTCACGGTCTCGCCGATGTTATGTACGGTGAGATGATTGAATTTGAAGGCGGTATCTACGGTATGGCACTGAACCTGGAGCGTGACTCCGTTGGTGCTGTAATTCTGGGTGATTACCGCGGTGTGGCCGAAGGCCAAAAATGTAAGTGTACCGGCCGTATCCTTGAAGTACCTGTTGGTCCGGAATTGCTGGGTCGCGTTGTTGACGCACTCGGTAACCCGATCGACGGTAAGGGTCCGCTGAACACCAAAATGACCGATGCAGTTGAGAAAATTGCCCCGGGCGTAATTTGGCGTAAATCGGTAGACCAGCCAGTGCAAATCGGTTTGAAAGCAATCGATGCGATGGTTCCTATTGGCCGTGGCCAGCGTGAGCTGATCATCGGTGACCGTCAAATCGGTAAAACCGCTATCGCTGTTGATGCCATCATCAACCAGAAAGGTTCTGGCATTAAGTGTATTTATGTCGCGATCGGTCAAAAAGCGTCTTCTGTTGCGAGCGTTGTGCGCAAGCTGGAAGAAAACGGCGCTATGGATCACACCATCGTGATCGCAGCGACCGCTTCTGACCCTGCTGCTATGCAATTCCTTGCAGCCTTCACCGGTTGCACCATGGGTGAATACTTCCGCGATCGCGGTCAAGATGCCCTGATCATTTATGACGACTTGACCAAGCAAGCTTGGGCTTACCGTCAAATCTCCCTGCTGCTGCGCCGTCCACCAGGCCGTGAAGCTTACCCGGGCGACGTGTTCTATCTCCACTCCCGTCTGCTTGAGCGCGCGTCTCGTGTAAGCGAAGACTACGTAGAAAAATTCACCAAAGGTGAAGTAACTGGCAAAACCGGTTCTCTGACCGCATTGCCAATTATCGAAACCCAGGCGGGTGACGTTTCTGCGTTCGTTCCAACCAACGTGATCTCTATTACCGATGGACAGATCTTCCTTGAGTCGTCCATGTTCAACGCCGGCATTCGTCCGTCAATGAACGCCGGTATTTCGGTATCGCGCGTAGGTGGTGCTGCACAGACCAAAGTTATCAAGAAACTCTCCGGTGGTATCCGTACCGCATTGGCGCAATACCGTGAGTTGGCGGCCTTCTCCCAGTTCGCATCCGATCTGGACGAAGCAACCAAATCCCAATTGGAACACGGTCAACGTGTTACCGAGCTGATGAAGCAAAAACAATTTGCTCCGTTTAGCGTTGCGCAAATGGCATTGGTACTGTTCGCTGCGAACGAAGGTCACTTGAAAGATATCGAAGTTAGCAAAGTATTGGACTTCGAAGCTGCCCTGCTCTCTTTTGCTAAATCTGAATACGCTGACACTATGGCGCACATCGATGCGACTGGTGATTGGAACGGCGAATTGGAAGGCAAGTTCAAAGAGCTGGTGACCAAGCTGAAAGCGAGCCGCACCTGGTAATCCGGCGATCGCTGCGCGAACGGCGCAGCGATCTCTAACCTTTTAGGCTTAGGCCTTAACCGGGGTTCGAGAGAATGGCAAGCACAAAAGAAATTCGGACGCAGATAGCGAGCGTCAAAAGCACGCAGAAAATTACCAGCGCGATGGAAATGGTCGCCGCGAGTAAAATGCGTCGTGCACAAGAGCGGATGCAATTGGGCAAACCCTATGCACAACGTATCCGCGAAGTAGTCGGGCATCTGGCTAACTCCAGCCCCGAGTACAAACACCGTTTTATGAAAGAGCGCGAAGTTAAGCGCGTTGGCTACATCCTGGTATCAAGTGACCGCGGTCTGTGTGGTGGTTTGAACACAAACATGTTCAAAGCCGCTATCAAAGACATGAAGGGCTGGGCCGATAAGGGTATAGCGATTGATTTATGTCTGATCGGTGCCAAAGCCGGACAATTTTTCAAAAGCTTTGGTGGCAATGTAGTTGCCTCAACTCGCGATATCGGTGAAGCCCCGCAAGTGGCTGACCTGATCGGCAGTGTGAAGGTAATGCTGGATGCGTTTGAAGCCGGCACTATCGACAAGCTGTTCCTGGTGAGCAACGACTTTGTTAACACCATGACCCAGACACCAAAAGTTCGCCAGTTGCTGCCTCTGGTGGCCGAAGAAAATTCCAAGTTGAAGCATCACTGGGATTATATCTACGAGCCAGATGCAGAGTTCCTATTAAAAGGCTTACTGACACGTTTTATCGAATCACAAGTTTATCAAGCAGTTGTTGAAAACGCGGCCTCTGAACAAGCGGCGCGGATGATTGCGATGAAAAGCGCAACCGACAACGCGGGTGAACTGATCGATAGCTTGAAGTTGATTTACAACAAAGCGCGTCAGGCAGCGATTACCCAGGAACTGTCTGAAATTGTGGGTGGTGCGGCAGCTGTGCAATAAGCTGTCTTAGACTCCTGATAGGCTAACGATTTTTATATTTAATCCTTCAGACTTCTGAATTTTATTAAAGGGTCTGGAATTTCTGGAACAAAGAGGAACCGGAAATGAGTAGCGGACGTATCGTTCAGATTATCGGCGCCGTTATCGATGTGGAATTCCCACGCGATGCAGTGCCTAAAGTGTATGACGCACTGGTTATTAGCGAGAGCAACCTTACCCTCGAAGTGCAACAGCAATTAGGTGACGGCGTAGTGCGCACCATTGCTCTTGGTTCCTCAGAAGGTCTGCGTCGCGGTTTAACCGTAAGCAACACCAACGAGCCAATCAAAGTGCCAGTGGGTGTCGAAACCCTCGGCCGTATCATGGACGTATTGGGTAACCCAATCGACGAAGCGGGTCCAATCGGTGAAAAAGAGCGTATGCAAATTCACCGTGCAGCGCCGAAATACGAAGAGCTGGCAGCGTCTGAAGAACTGCTGGAAACCGGTATCAAGGTTATCGACCTGGTGTGCCCATTCGCCAAAGGCGGTAAGGTTGGTCTGTTCGGTGGTGCGGGTGTAGGTAAAACCGTAAACATGATGGAACTCATCAACAACATCGCCAAAGAGCACAGTGGTCTGTCTGTATTCGCCGGTGTAGGTGAGCGTACCCGTGAAGGTAACGACTTCTACCACGAGATGAAAGACTCTAACGTAGTAGACAAAGTAGCGATGGTGTATGGCCAAATGAACGAGCCGCCGGGGAACCGTCTGCGCGTGGCGCTGACCGGTTTGACCATGGCAGAAAAATTCCGTGACGAAGGTAAAGACGTTCTGTTGTTCGTTGACAACATTTACCGTTACACCCTGGCCGGTACTGAAGTATCAGCATTGTTGGGCCGTATGCCTTCGGCGGTAGGTTACCAGCCAACACTGGCGGAAGAGATGGGCGTTCTGCAAGAGCGTATTACCTCTACCAAGATCGGCTCTATCACCTCTGTACAAGCGGTATACGTACCAGCGGATGACTTGACCGACCCGTCGCCAGCGACCACCTTTGCGCACTTGGACTCAACTGTAGTACTGAGCCGCGATATTGCTGCAAAAGGTATTTACCCGGCGATCGATCCACTGGATTCGACTTCACGTCAGTTGGACCCAATGATCATCGGTAACGAGCACTACGAAGTAGCGCGCGGTGTGCAAACTGTATTGCAACGTTACAAAGAGCTGAAAGATATCATCGCGATTCTGGGTATGGATGAATTGTCAGAAGAAGACAAACAAACCGTATCGCGCGCGCGTAAAATCGAGCGTTTCCTGTCACAGCCTTTCCACGTAGCAGAAGTATTTACCGGTTCACCAGGCAAATACGTTCCGCTGAAAGAAACCATCCGTGGTTTTAAAGGTTTGTTAGCCGGTGATTACGATCACCTGCCGGAACAAGCTTTCTACATGGTAGGTTCAATCGACGAAGCTATCGAAAAAGCCAGTAAGCTCAAGTAATTGGGTGCCCCACCAACGCGGGGCTACTGCTGGTTTACTTCGAGGTTTTAAACGGAAAAGTAACGCTAGATAACCGAGAGACAAAAATGGCCATGACAGTTCAATGCGATATCGTCAGCGCTGAGCGTGAAATATTCTCCGGCTTGGTAGAAATGGTAATCACTACCGGTAGCCTGGGTGAAGTAGGTATCGCCTACGGTCACGCCCCATTGCTGACCGGTATCAAGCCTGGTCCTGTGCGTCTTATCAAACAAGGT
>DATIGS010000142.1:0-13521 GCA_035481425.1 Cellvibrio sp.
CCTTTTCCATTTCGGTTTTGTATTGGGCCGGGATTGGTGTCTAGGGGGCAGTAATTATGAATAATCGCCAAGCGAGAATGTTCGCCATCGCAGGGACTGGACTTTCGGTATTAATTTTCCTCGGCCTTACCTTGCACAGCCACAGTAAATTTGATGAACTGACCAATGCGGAAAATATCACGCCGCAAGTCACACACGGAAAAGATGTTTGGCATAAATATAATTGCATAAATTGCCATACGCTATTCGGTGAAGGTGCCTATTACGCTCCTGATCTCACAAAAATCACACAACATCGCGGCGAAGCGTATCTGCAAGCGTACATGCGTGACCCTTCAAAATTTTATGACGAAAATAAACATCGTCGATTAATGCCGAAACAAAATTTAAGTGAAGAAGAAATTACCGACCTAATTGCCTTTCTGGATTGGGTCAGCAAGGTTGATAACCAAGGCTGGCCGCCACGGCCGATTTTGGTGACCGGTGGTTTTATTCCCGGCAGTGATTCAGTGGGGGCCGTTGCATCAGGTGAGGGCACGGCTGCAGCAGCGATCCGCCCAGTGACCGCTGCAGATGACCCACGCGCTCAAGGTGAACATGTATTTCGTAGCGCCACGCCGGCGTGCAATGCTTGCCACTCCACGGCGCCCGGCGCAAATATGGCAGGCCCAACACTCGCTGGTATTGCATCACGCGCAGCGGAGCTGGTTGGATCCGACCTTTACAAAGGCAACGCGAAAAACGTTGAAGGTTATATTCGCGAGTCCATCGTCTCACCAAGTATTCATTTAATTCCCGGCGATATGTATTCCGCTAACGGTACTTCTTTCATGCCAACAGGCTATGAAGAGACTCTCACTGCCGAGCAGCTCGATAATTTGGTTGCTTATTTGGCCACGTTTAAATAAGCCTGCAATGGAGAATAACGATGCAATATAAATCCCAATCAGTTGCTTACTGGTATTTTGCCGTAGCAATGACCCTGTTCGGTTTACAACTCGTGTTTGGTCTACTTTCTGCAGCAAAATATTTGGGCCCTGATCCACTGTTATATATTTTGCCGTTTGATGTAACAAAAGTCATTCATACCAACTTACTCATCGTATGGGTTTTGACCGGATTTATGGGCGCAACCTATTGGATGGTGCCCGACGAATCCCGCACTGAATTACACAGTACCAAACTTGCGTACATCCAACTGGTTTTATGGACAATCATGGGAGTAACCGCAGTCATCGGCTATTTATTTCGCTACGGCACCGGCAATAAATTGTTGGAGCAACCATTACCGCACAAAATTGTTATTGTGATTTGCATGCTCATATTTCTTTACAACATTAGCATGACCATTAAAAAATCCGGCCGGTTCACCACCACTGAAGGCGTACTGCTCCTCGGCCTATTCAGTTCAGCTGTCTTATTTCTACCTGCCCTTTTGCATTACGAAAATTACACGGTATCGATTTTTTATCGCTGGTGGACCATTCATCTTTGGGTGGAAGGTGTGTGGATGATGATCATGGCTGCCTTTATGGCCTATCTACTCATCCGCCTGTCCGGTGCAGATCGGGAGGTCATGGAAAAATGGCTCTATGTCATCGTAGGATTGGTATTTATCGCCGGCATACTTGGCACTGCGCATCATTATTACTGGGTTGGTGTACCTAGTTATTGGTTGCCTATCGGCGGGTTCTTCAGCGCCCTCGAACCTGCGGCGCTCGTTGCAATGAGCATTTACGCGTATGGGGCGATTCGCCGCGCAGGGCTTGGGCATCCCAATAAATTAGCATTGCACTGGACAATAGGTAGCGCGCTCTTCACGTTGTTTGGCGCGGGCTTATTAGGGCTTGCCCACACTTGGCCAAGCGTAAACAAATGGACTCACGGCACGCTCATCACTGCCATGCATGGCCATGCCGCGTTTTACGGGGCCTACGTAATGATTGTGTTGGCGATGATTACTTACGCGGCTCCGTCGCTGACACGCAACCGCCCTGAGAGTGGCAGCAGTCTCGGCTACTGGGCCTTCTGGATGCAAATCACCGGTATGTTTGGAATGACATTGTCTTTCGCGACGGCAGGCATTGGCCAAGTCTATTTAGAGCGGATCATGGGTATGGGTTACTTGGATGCGCAATTAAAAATTCAAGTTCACTTTCTTATGCTAATCGCGACAGCATCGATATTTACCATAGGTGTTGCATTATTCATTTACGATTTCTTCCGTTATGCGCCGCGTTTTATATCCGATGACGAACCGCAATTGAATGTCGTCGATGCGCGGAGCAATGCATGACCGTGAGCGAACCGTTAGTCCCGCTTTTACATCACAATAAAGAACCGTTTTATTTGTCATGCGGTGAAGAGGTAAATATTTTCACCCAATGCCATAAACAATCACTGGCAGTGATGTTGAAAGGCCCAACCGGGTGCGGCAAGACCCGGTTAGTGGAATACATGGCATGGAGGCTGGATCGCCCATTAATTACGGTAGCTTGCCACGATGATCTCTCCGCAAATGATTTAATCGGCCGTTATTTAATTCGCCACGATGGAACTGTGTGGCAAGACGGTCCACTCGCGCGCGCGGTACGCGAAGGTGCCATTTGTTACTTGGATGAAGTTGTCGAAGCACGGCAGGACACAATTGTAGTTTTGCATTCACTCACTGATCACCGCCGAATGTTACCCATTGATAAAACTGGCGAGTTGTTGACGGCAGCGCCTGGTTTTCAATTGGTGATCTCCTACAATCCCGGTTACCAACGCATGCTTAAGGATTTAAAACCGAGTACGCGTCAACGCTTTGTGGCTATGGAGCTGGGTTATCCCGCATTTGATAAAGAAGTAGCTATTGTTGAGCGCGAAAGCAAGGTGGAGCGTGCAATTGCACATGCTTTGGTTGGCCTCGCGCAACGTATTCGTACATTGCACGATCGCGGTTTGGCAGAAGTGCCCAGCACACGTTTATTAATTGCAGCCGCCTTATTATTTACTGGCGGAGTTGAGATTCGCACTGCTTGTAAAGCAGCGATTATCGCGCCTTTGTCGGACGATGAAGCCTTAGTCGGCGCGATGAACGATCTTGTTGATACTATTTTTATTTAGGGCGTGAGGCTGTGGCCGAACCAGAAGATTTAATAATTGATGCCGCGCGACATGCAACCGTTTACGCCCGCAAATTATGGCAAAATAATCGGCCGCCGGAACAAACCGTACCATTGGTATTGACCGATATCGTTCATCGACTTGAATTATTTATTCTCTCCGCAACTGGAAAACATTTTTTAATTCGCATCGCACAACCACCCACACCACCAACATTACTAGCCCGCGTATTTCGTCAGACGCAAGCGCCTTGGTGTACACAAGCAATACCCGCTAATGATGGCCAAAACATTTGGTTGCCGATGCAGTCGCCCTTCGCCGACAATGTGCGCGCACAGCAATGGATGCGTACGCTGGCTCTTCAACAAGCGATACGCGCAATGCGCAATAGTGCTGCAAACATCGCACATTTTTCTACTCCTCTAGGTCGTGATGTTTTTCTTTTGCTCGAAAGTTTTTCGGCAGATGAAGAACTCGTGCGGCATTTCCCCGGAAGCATTCCTGAGCTTAATCGCGTTCGTCAAAAGGCATTGGAGGATCGCCCCGCGCTTTCTACTTTTTCACCGGCGCGGCGCCCGTTGGAAATTTTCTATCGCACTTTGTTAACACAAACCTACGGCGTTGCAGAAAATGGTTTCGCATGTGAATCGCCCACCGCTTCCCAAGAGCGTGTGAATGAATTGCTACCACAGCTCATGCACCTCGCGCCGGATTATTCCGTGCGCGTTTATGGCATCGCGCCGCTGGTAAAAGATGTGTGGACGGGTGAGTTACGTGCACCGAATAACATTGCCGCCCTCGAACTATTGGAAAGTGAAAATACCGAAACGGAAAAGAATCCGCAGGCCGCGCGCCTGCCTCGCAGCCCAGAGGTTCGCGCCGCGCAAGACGATGAGGATAAGAAAAAGAAACAGGATGATGCCTGGATGGTGCAAGGCGACGAATCGCACCCAAAGGCAGAAGATCCAATGGGTTTACAACGTCCGGTTGATCGCGACGAAGATGCGGCAGCAGAGGAGTACGCGGATTTAGTCTCCGAGTTAGCCGAAGCACGTTTGGTTTCAACGCCTGGCCAATCCAAAGAAATATTGTTATCAGATAACCCGACCGAAAAACGCTCACAACTGAAACAATCGACACAGGAACCACAAACCGAACTCAGTTATCCCGAGTGGGATTACAAGCAGGAAACTTACCGGCATCCGGGGGCACGCGTATGTGTGGGTGCAATGACCTCCGGTTCCCAGCAGTGGGTTGATGAGACAATGAAACAATATCAATCACTAATCTACTCAATACAAAAACAGTTTGAATTATTGCGCGCACGCAAGGTACTTTATCGCCAACAAATGGATGGTGAAGAAATTGATTTAGATGCATACGTTACAAGCTATACCGATTTTCGCGCGGGCGATTCGCTAAACCAGGCGCTGTACCAAACCCGCCGCGTTGCGGAAAAAAATATCACTCTATGTATATTAGTGGACGTTAGCGGCTCTACGGATTCGTGGATCGCCAATAATCGCCGTGTCATTGATATTGAGCGCGAGGCATTGTTGCTAGTTGCTATTGCATTGCAAAGTTTGGGTGAGCCATACACCATTCTGGCGTTTTCAGGAGAAGGCCCGCAATCGGTTGCAGTGCGCGAAGTAAAATACGCAAACGAAAATTTCAGCAACGATGTAGCATTACGCATTAGCGGATTACAACCAGAGCGGTTTACCCGTGTGGGCGCAGCATTCCGTCACGCCACGGCTGAATTAATGCGCATGTCCGCTTCGCACCGTTTGCTAATTGTATTGTCGGATGGAAAACCTAACGATAACGATGATTATGAGGGGCGTTACGGCATTGAAGATACGCGCCAAGCAGTCATCGAAGCGAAAAACCAGGGAATACAACCTTTTTGTTTAACCATTGACCGACAAGCAGGAAACTATCTTCCGCACATTTTTGGCGCGCATCACTATGCGCTTCTGCCCCACCCTGAACAACTGCCAAGAGTCTTATTGGAATGGATGAAACGCCTGCTGGTTAATTGAATTATTTGTCGATCAACAACACAATAAAGATTACGAATCCAAATGAGGAAATAAATGAGCGGTTTGATATTGGTGTTGAATTCAGGCAGTTCGTCTTTGAAGTTTTCTGTGGTCGATCACAGCGCAGATCGCGCTGTCTTTGAAGGCCTGGCAGAACAATTAGGCGTTGAGGCCGCGAAGATCACGTTTAAAAGCGCTACGGGGCAACGCGAACCACAGACGATGCCTGGCATTGATCACCATCAGGCGCTGGTCGCCGTGTTCGACAAGTTGTCCGAACGTAAACTGATGCAAGACATTATCGCAATCGGTCATAGAGTGGTTCACGGTGGGGAATTTTTTAACCAGCCAACACTCATCACCGAGGAGGTGATTGCAAAAATCCGCGCGTGCGAGCCACTCGCGCCACTTCATAACCCCGCTCACCTTATCGGCATTCTCGGCGCACGGGAGGCCTACCCAAATTTACCGCAGGTGGCGGTGTTCGACACAGCGTTCCACCAAACCATGCCCCCAAAAGCCTTCCTTTACGCCGTACCCATCGCCCTCTATGAGCAGCATGGGGTTCGTCGCTACGGTTTCCACGGCACCAGCCATGAGTATGTGTCGGGCGAGACAATCAAACGCCTTCAGCTCGACCCCGAAGACAGCGGCGTGATCGTAGCGCACTTGGGTAACGGAGCTAGTGTCTGCGCTGTGGCGAATGGCAAAAGTATGGATACTTCTATGGGGCTAACGCCGCTGGAGGGGTTGGTCATGGGTACGCGCAGTGGCGATATAGACGCAGGCGTTTTGCAATATCTGCACAACACCTGCGGCATGGCACTGGAAGACATTATGGACATGCTCAACAAACGCAGCGGGTTGTTGGGGTTATCCAACCAAAGCAACGATATGCGTAGCCTTTGCGAACTGGCGAGCACGGGCGATGCGGCGGCCACCACCGCGATTGAGGTATTTTGTTACCGGCTAGCAAAGTATATTGCTGCCTACAGCGTGGCACTTGAACGACTGGATGCAATCGTTTTTACCGGCGGCATCGGGGAAAACGCCCGCCCCGTCCGCGCTCGGGTAGCGGCGCTGCTGAAAAATCTTGGGGTTTCACTTTCTGATGAGCTCAATCAAGAAAATGGCGACCCGCGCGGTGTCATCAGCAACCCGCAGAGCCGAATTCCGCTGCTGGTGATCCCTACCCAAGAAGAGCTTATGATCGCTCGCGCTACCTTTTCCAGCATTTAATCCGACCAGAGGGTCAGGAATATGAAGCAGGTGTTTTTTGTAGCACCCACCGGTTTTGGGACTGGGTTGACTTCGGTCTGTCTGGGACTGGTAAGGGCCATGGATCAGCAAGGTCTTAACGTCGGATTCTGTAAGCCCATCGCCCAACACAGCGGTACAACTACTGAGCAAGACCCCTCGCTATTATTCGCGGGTCACATTCTAGGCCGCATCCCCGAGCAACCATTAAATCTCGATTACGCCCAAAGTCGGTTAGCGGCGGGCGAAGTGGAACAACTGCTGGAAGATGTGGTTAGTCTCTGTCAACGCTGCGGCGAGGACGTCGATATCCTCGTGGTTGAGGGGTTGGTACCGCAAGCCAATAGCCCGTTTATCCAACGCTTGAATATCCAGATCGCCAACGCGTTAGACAGCGACATTGTGATGGTCGCCGCTAAAAATCAACTGAGCGATGCGGAGTTAAGCCAGCAAATCGGTGTCACTGCCAACTTTTATCGCACTGGCGATGATGAGCGCGTGGTGGGTTGCATATTGAACAAAGTGGGCGCTCCGCAAGATCCTCTCTCAGCATTGATGACCGGCGATGACGGAACACAGACTCTCGCCCAGATAAAGGAGGATTTGTCTGGATTGCCAATCTTTGCGGGCGGCAAAGTCACTTTTCTCGGACAGGTATATTTCGAGCCCTCGTTCCTGGCGCCGCGCGTAGCCGATGTATCCCACCGTCTTAATTGCAGATCGCTCAATGACAAGGCAGATTTGAACCGGCGGATAAATGAGGTCACGGTATGCGCACGCCGGGTGAACAATATGTTGGACACCCTTAAAGCTGGCACCTTGGTAGTCACACCGGGAGACCGTGAAGACATTCTGCTAGTGGCCTGTCTCGCTGTGTTAAACGGCGTGCAACTGGCGGGTATTTTGTTAACCGGCGGTTACACGCCGGACAAAAAGCTTATGCAGTTATGTCAGGTCGCGCTGGATACTGGTTTACCGATCATTCTGTGCGATAGCGATACCTATCGCACTGCACAAAAGCTGGAACGCCTGAACCTGGATGTGCCCGCCGACGATGCGCAACGAATTGAGCAGGTTATTCGTGGCGTGTCGGAGAACATCCTGATGCCGCCGATACTGGCGCGTACCCAACGGGTGAAAGCGACGCGCTTGTCGCCAGCGGCATTCCGGCACCAACTGGTGCAGCGCGCCGGGCGGGACTTGAAACGCATTGTGCTGCCCGAGGGAGAGGAGATCCGCACCATCCAGGCCGCTATCATTTGCGCCCAAAAGGGCATCGCCAAGCCGGTTTTACTGGGCAATCGGGATAATATCCAGCGCATTGCAGAGAGTTTGTCGCTGGTATTGCCTGCCAGCCTCAAGATATTGCAGCCAGAGGAGGAGATTGAAAAATATGTCGCCCCGCTTCTGGAACGACGCGGCCACAAAGGCCTTACTCGCGAAGCCGCGTTGGAAATGCTGGAAGATACGGTCGTACTCGGCACCATGATGTTGGCGCTCGATGAAGTGGATGGACTGGTGTCCGGCGCTATTCATACCACCGCCAATACCATCCGCCCCGCCCTGCAATTGATCAAGCCACGGCCCGATTGCCGTTTGGTATCCTCGATATTTTTTATGTGCCTGCCCGAACAAGTGCTGGTATACGGCGACTGCGCGGTGAATCCGGACCCCAATGCCGAAGAACTTGCCGACATTGCCATCCAGTCCGGCGATTCAGCACGGGCGTTCGGCATAGAGCCGCGTATCGCTATGATTAGCTACAGTACGGGCACCAGTGGTGCGGGAGTCGATGTAGATAAGGTTCGGGAGGCGACACGCCTGGCAAAAGCCCGGCGGCCGGATTTACTGATTGATGGCCCATTGCAATACGACGCCGCCAGTGTCGCCGCCGTTGCAAGCCAAAAGGCGCCCGGCAGTATGGTTGCGGGCAAAGCGACGGTATTTATTTTTCCGGATTTAAATACCGGCAATACCACCTACAAAGCGGTGCAACGTTCTGCGAACGTCGTCAGTATCGGCCCTATGCTGCAGGGTTTGAATAAACCGGTGAATGACTTGAGCCGTGGCGCGCTGGTAGAAGACATCGTTTACACCATCGCACTCACGGCGATTCAAGCTCAACATTAGTTTTTTTGCATCAAGAATTGGGAATTTAACATTCACCGTCGAGTGTTTATTTTCCAATAAAGTATTGAAGAAGCTAAATCAATCTTGGCGATAAACTATTTTTGCTAGATCAGCCCAAACGCCAACATTGCCTCCGCAATTCGTTTGAAGCCGACGATATTTGCTCCTACCACATAGTTCCCTGGCACCCCATATTCCTCAGCTGTTTCGAAACAATTGGTATGGATATTCGTCATAATTTTTTGTAGCCGTTCTTCTGTATAGTCAAACGACCAGGCGTCGCGACTAGCGTTTTGTTGCATCTCCAGCGCTGAAGTTGCTACACCGCCAGCGTTGGCCGCTTTACCCGGCCCGTAAGCAATACCCGCGTCCAGAAATAGCTTAATACCTTCCGGCGTAACCGGCATGTTCGCGCCTTCAGAAACGCCAATGCATCCATTTTCAAGCAATGTTCTTGCGGAAGTTTTATCCATTTCATTCTGCGTCGCGCAAGGAAATGCAAAATCACAAGGGATATTCCAAATTACGCCATCCGGGTGATACTCAGCTTCTGGATGTAACTGTTGATATTCGGAAATGCGTTTACGTTGCACCTCTTTTATCTGTTTAACGGAATCCAAATTTAAACCACGTTTATCATAAACAACACCGCCGGAGTCAGAACACGCGACTACTCGCGCGCCGAGCTGGTTAAGTTTTTCTATCGCATAAATAGCAACGTTACCAGAACCGGATACAATACACGTCTTTCCTTCGAGTGATTTTCCGCGCACCTTTAACATCTCTTGCGCAAAGAACACTGCGCCATAACCCGTCGCTTCCCGACGGACGAGCGCCCCGCCCAACTGTGGGCTTTTACCGGTGAGCACTCCAGACTCATATCGATTGGTAATGCGTTTGTATTGGCCAAACAAGTAACCTATTTCGCGTGCGCCTACACCGATATCACCGGCGGGCACGTCGGTCATTTCTCCAATATGACGATATAACTCGGTCATATAACTTTGGCAAAAGCGCATCACTTCATTGTCTGATTTTCCTTTTGGGTCAAAATCCGCACCACCTTTTGCGCCGCCAATTGGCATACCTGACAAAGCATTTTTAAACGTTTGCTCAAATCCAAGAAATTTTATGATCCCTAAATAGACTGACGGATGAAAACGCAGACCGCCTTTGTAAGGCCCTAACGCACTGTTAAATCCCACACGAAATCCGCGATTGATTTGCACTTCCCCACGATCATCCATCCAGGGAACCCTAAAAATTATCTGGCGCTCCGGCTCACAGATCCGTTCGATAATTTTCTGGTCAGCATATTCAGGATGTTTGCGCAGCACCGGGCCGAGAGTTTCAATAACCTCCTTTACTGCCTGATGAAATTCGTTCTCTCCTTGATTATGCCTCACCACATGATCAATTATTTTTTCCAGACTTTGCTCTATTTTTTTCATGAACGACTCCACCAGGTTATGTACGACGGATAATGTTTAACGTCAAACTGCTCTTTAAAACCGGTTTATATTTACTTCAGTGACAAAAAATGGAGCAGTATATTTTCCATAACAGCTACTTCAACGTGACGGTGCCTTTCATCAGAGCAATATGCCCCGGGAACGAGCAAAAGAAAGTGTAAGCTTTGTCAGTTTTTAATTTATCCACTTTAAAGGTAACCGACGTTTTTTCCCCGCCGCCAATAATGTCGGTGAAGGCAACTACACGTTCATCTTCAGGTTTGACGTATTGATTATTTAAACCAGCCGCTATTGCGTCATTCGCAACAGCACGCGCATCCTCAGTAGTGGTGATTACAATATTATGACCCATTACGTTTTTGGCAATTTTTCCGGAATGCGTAAGGTTAACCGTAAACTCTTTGCACGATTTATCTATCACAATTTCACTTTTGTCGAACTTCATTGCATCGTTACTATCGACGGTAACATTACAATCATCTGCCAGCGCTTGCATTGCAAAGGCAGAAAACATAACGGGTATCAGGTATTTTATGTTCATAATTAAATTTCCACATGGATTGAAAAATGTCTTTGAGAACCCTGCTAATGGGCTCTCAAAAAACGTTTATTGCTACGTTGGTTTCGAAAACACTTTTACGACTAACCAGAGCGAAATTCATCCGCAGCTTGTTTTACGGGTGACTACTGCCCCCACAACTGCCACAACAAACCTTTTCTTCAGGGGTAGCATCGGTTAATGGATTAATTACATTGACACCAGTCGGCGTATTGCGTTCATACAAGCCCTTCACAATCTGCCAAGTTACCGCTAAAGCACCCACGATAAATACGACGTCACCGAACGTGCGGACCCAGCGCAAGGTCACGAGCAAATCTGACTGCATAAATGATTCACTGCGTGCGTACCACAACCCCTCGGAAGCACTCGCAACAAACTGGATAATCCCGACTGGCAGTAAGCTGGTGAACAGCATTAGCGCCAAACCTATATTCATCCACCAAAACGCCACTTTCATTAATTTATCGCTAAACACTAATTGTGGGCGAATATAGCGAAGAATTAATAATGAGAAGCCGAGCGCCAGGAATCCATACACGCCAAACAAAGCTGCATGGGCATGAGTGGGTGTAGTATTTAAACCTTGCACATAGTAAAGCGCGATCGGCGGGTTAATCATAAATCCAAGCACACCCGCACCGAGCATGTTCCAAAATGCAACCGCGACAAAAAAGGTCAAGGGCCATTTTATTTGTTGCATCCAAGGCGCGCGATTTTTCAAGCGCCAGTTTTCCCATGCTTCATAACCTAGCACTACAAGCGGTACGACTTCGAGTGCACTAAAGGTTGCCCCCACGGCCATTACCGGTGTGGTGGTGCCAGAGAAGTACAAGTGATGGAAAGTACCAGGCACGCCGCCCAACATAAATAACGATGCCGACGCCAGTGTGGCCGCCGTTGCCATGGGCCGCGATACCAACCCCATGCTGCAGAAAATAAACGCGAGTGCAGCGGTTGCAAAAACTTCAAAAAAACCTTCAACCCACAGATGCACAACCCACCAGCGCCAATACTCCATCACCGAGAGATGGGTGCGTTCACCGTAGAACAAACCGGCACCGTAAAATAATCCGATGGCGACGACAGATGCGGTTAACAAGGCTAATAAATTTTTATCACCAGGTTGCCTTAACGCCGAGGTAATACCGCGCATCATTAAAAACAACCAGAGTACAATTCCAATAAATTTTCCTATTTGCCACACCCTTCCCAAGTCAACGTATTCATAACCTTGGTGACCAAACCAGAAACTTAGATTGGTCGGTATGATGTGCGCGATAGCAAGGAAATTACCGATAAACGAACCAACCACCACCGCAATCAAAGCCCAGAAGAGAATATCCACCCCTAGCTTTTGATACTTGGGATCTTTACCGCCGTTAATAATGGGCGCGAGGAATAATCCAGCCGCAAGAAAACCAGTGGCAATCCAAAACATGGCTGACTGAATGTGCCAGGTACGCACCAACGAATACGGAAACCACTCAGACACATTAATGCCATAAAACGTTTGCCCTTCCACGGTGTAATGCGCGGTGAACCCACCCAGAAAAACTTGAAAGGTAAAAAGTGCGACTACAACAAATAAATATTTTCCTAATGCGCGTTGCGACGGCGTGACAGCAAAAGTTGTAATCGGATCGACGTCAGGCGCAACTGTCTCTTCCTCATTTTCTTTGCGCAGAAAAGCCCACGCCCATACGAGTGCGCCTACACCTAAAACTAACAGCACCACGCTGGCAATTGACCACACGATATTTTCCGCTGTGGGTTTGTTGTCAATCAGCGGTTCATGAGGCCAGTTATTAGTGTAAGTCGCTTCACCCGGTGTGCGCTCGGTAGATGCCGCCCATGCGGTCCAAAAGAAAAACTCTGCCATGCGTTCGCGTCGCTCCGGATCAGGCAGCGTGTTTTCTTTCATCGCATAATTTTCACGTGTTTTTTGCAGCTCCGGGGCAGCACTGAATAACCGCTGATAATAGTCAGCAGTTAATGCAATTGCCTGTGCGCGCCGGGCTGAAACCAATACGCTGCCTGTATCTGCACTATAGGTATTTGTGCGGTAAGCAATTTTTAAGTCGTATCGCAGTGAATTTTGTTGCGCGCCATCCAAATCTGCATAGGCTTTACCAAAGGTATCTTGTGCGGCTAACTCCAGCCAGTTCAGTAATTCGCGATGCAACCAATCAGCCGTCCAGTCCGGCGCCTGATAAGCACCGTGTCCCCAGATCGAACCCAATTGCATGCCGCCAACAGATTGCCACGCGGTTTGCCCATCCAGAATGGAATCATGAGTCATCAATACCTCACCAGCTTCGTTGACAACCTGTGCCGGGATCGGTGGTGCGTTGCGATAGACCTCGGTACCAAAATATCCGAGCAGTGAAAAGGTAATGGCGAGCACACCAATTAAGATAAACCACAGTTTGCGATACTCACCCATGATTCACCTCCAAGGCACCATCAATACGATCAAATAAAATATTATTTTCAAGATGAATATGATCCATCAGATCCGCCTTTAAAGTTTCTAACCCCAGGTAGAGTGCGCGCCAGGTATTACATGCCCCCTTGGGTATAACAATACCGTGTGTGATATGAGCAATATCCGCGAGTGCGGCACCGTGGTCGTCGTGTTCGCGGCGCATCATTGCTATTGGTTGGACAGCCATGCCGGTAATGCCACGGCTAATCATCGGAAACAGAATTTGCTCCTCCTTCTGCATGTGGTTTTCCAGCTCTTGCAGCATGGTTTCCAAAAGTTGCGCCAAACCTGCAGGGCACTCGGCATGCCCGCCATGAACCAACTCCACTCGCTGGGCAAGGCGAATCAGTTCCGGAAGTTGTTGACGATGCACATCGTGATAACGAGTGAGAATGTGTTCGATCAACTCAATATCCGGCACATTTGCCCACTCTTGTTCCGCTGGCTGCAGTGATTGCAGCACCT
>DATIGS010000143.1:0-20055 GCA_035481425.1 Cellvibrio sp.
GCCGCATTGGCAACCAATAATTTATCGATTGCCACCAACAGCATTGTGCACAGTGTTATTTATGATCCTAAAACCAATCGCGCTACCGGCGTGCGCGTGATTGATGCGGAAACCATGGAAACGCGCGAATATTTTGCCAAGGTTATTTTCCTGTGCGCATCTACCCTCGGCACTACGCAAATTATGCTCAACTCCAAGAGCGAAAGTTTCCCTACCGGTATTGCCAACTCGTCCGGCGCACTCGGTCATTATTTAATGGATCACCTCTATGGCGCTGGTGCATCCGGTCGCGTGGAAGGTTTTACCGACGAATATTATTCCGGCCGTCGCCCGACCGGATTGGTCATGCCACGCTTTACCAATTACAGCGAAATGAATCCCAACTTCCTGCGCGGATATCAACTCACCGGTGCGGCCATGCGTCAAAGCTGGGACAGTTTTAGCCAAGCCGATGGTTTCGGTGCTGACTACAAAAAGAATATCCGCAGCGCAGGCAGCTGGATATTTACGCTGGGCGGCTCAGGTGAAATGTTACCGCGCTATGAGAATCAGGTTTCACTGCACCCGACGTTAAAAGATAAATGGGGCATGCCGCAATTGCATATTGAATGCTCGCTGTCAGAAAACGATTGGAAAATGTTTGAAAATATCGCCGATACCGCCGCTGAAATTCTGGAAGGCATTGGTGTAAAAGACGTGACCAAAAAAATCGATGCGAAAAAAGATTGGCACCCTGGCCTCGCCATTCACGAGATGGGCACAGCGCGCATGGGTAAAGATCCAAAAACATCGGTGCTCAATGGTTTTAACCAGGCGCACGATGTGCCCAACCTGTTTGTTACCGATGGCAGCTGCATGGCCTCAAGTGCATCGCAGAACCCGTCGCTGACTTATATGGCACTCACTGCTCGCGCAGCTGACTATGCAGTACAGCAATTAAAACTCGGAAAAATTTAGAATAACAATCACTACAGAACAATCATTACAGAACAATCACTACAAAAAAATCACCACAAGCACTGCTACTAAAAGCGAACTACATAACCCTTAGCCTAAAAGGAAACCACAATGAAACTATCCAACACAATAAAGGCGTTAACCATGGCGGCCATTGCCAGCACCAGCATGGCGACTTTCGCGGCGGATGTTGCACCTACTTCGCCACAATTGAGCGTACAACTCTGGTCGATCAAAGATGCAGTTGCCGCTGACTTTGAAGGCACACTCAAGCAAATAAAAGCCATGGGTTTTCAAGGCGTAGAATTTGCCGGCAACTTTGGCGCCTATGACAAAGATCCGAAAGGCCTAAAAGCCTTTCTCGACAAAACCGGTTTGAAAGCGTCGGGCGCGCACGTACATTTCGATAAATTGTCACCCGCAAACTTTGATGCAACCGTAGCGTTTTACAAAGCTATCGATTGCAAATATTTAATCATCCCAATGGATCAACGCGCCTTCACCACCGAAGGTGCGAAAGAAGTTGCAGCAGAATTGGCAGCGATCCAGAAAAAATTAGCGGCCCATGGCATGCACACGGGTTACCACAACCACAAACCGGAAATGCTCGGAGAAATGGGTAAAACCCCGTGGGATGTGATTGGCAAAAACACTTCACACGATGTGATCTTGCAACAAGATGTGGGTTGGACTGAAGTAGCGGGCAAAAATCCGGTGGATTTTGTAAAAGCCTATCCAGGCCGCACCATCACCACCCACTACAAAGCAGCAGCACCGGATGAAGGCAACAAAGAGAATCCAATCATTGGTAAAGACACAACCGATTGGAAAGCCTTGATTGAAGCTAACAGAACCGTGGGCGGCACACTCTGGTTAGTGGTTGAGCAAGAAGTTTATCCTGAAGGCATGACCCCAATGCAAAGTGTTGAAGCATCACTGAAAGGCTTGCAAAAAATTATTGCGGATGCAAAATAATTTGGCTGCTTTAAAAAAACGCCGCATTGCGGCGTTTTTTTTCATTTGACCACACAGATCCATTCAATAATAAAAAGCACTGGAGAAAACATGAACCTGACTCGTTTTAGCATTGCCCTGGCCGGTATAGCACTGGGTACCAGCCTCAGTGTGCAAGCGGCAGAATTAAAACAATTGCCCACTCATACCGGTGGCAGGATATTGGTCACCAGCAATGCCCAGGGTGAGCAGAATTATGAATATTCATGGCCTGGAGTTTATTTTGAAACTGCCTTTAAAGGCGATTCCCTTACCCTGAAATTTGATGACAACCAAAACAATTTCCAATTAATTGTCGACGGTGGAAAACCCATCGCCATTAATAAACCCGGCAAGCAGGATTATGTGGTGCCCGGTTTGCAACAGGGCAAGCATGTAGTGCGTCTGGAAAAAATTAGTGAGACGCAATCCAGCAGCGGCCGCTTCCTCGGTTTTTATAGCGACGACAAACCCGCAACACTACCCAAACGCAAACGCCAGATCGAATTTATCGGCGACTCCTACACTGTCGGCTATGGCAATGTGTCACCCAGCCGTGAATGCAATGACGCACAACTGTTTGAAACCACCAATTCGCAATTGGCATTTGGCCCGCTCACCGCAAAACATTTTGATGCTGATTACCAAATCAATGCGTCATCCGGCTTTGGCATAGTGCGCAATTACAATGGCACATCACCCGACAAAAGCCTGATTGGGCTTTATCCATTTACGCTCTACAGCAACAATTACATTTACACCAGCGATTGGCAGCCACAAGTGATTGTGATTGGTTTGGGCACCAATGATTTTTCCACCAAACTCAATGAGGGCGAACGCTGGAAAACACGCAACGATTTGCAACAGGACTACATCAACAAATACGTTGAATTTGTAAAATCCTTGCAGCGCAAGAATCCCAAAGCGCAATTTGTACTCATGGCATCAACCAATGCCGAGAATGAAATCGCCAACCAAATGACCAGCGTGCTGGAACAACTCAAAGCATCTGGTATGAAAAATATAGATTCGATTATTTTTAGCGGTTTGGATTTCCAGGGTTGCCATTGGCATCCGTCAGCCAAGGACGACAAAATACTGTCCGATTTGTTGGTCCAGCATTTGCAAAGCAAAAAAGTGTGGTAGAAGCTTTCTGTTCGGTAGATGGCTGTTTGGTAGATGCCTGTTTGGTAAATGTGTTCTGTTGTAGCAAATTCATGCGCTATAGACAGTCAGGTCAACAAAGCGAGGGATAGATGATGAAAGCTGTGAGAATTTACGCGTATGGCGGAAAAGACCAATTGAAACTGGAAGAAACACCTATGCCACAGATTGGCGACACGGATGTGCTGGTGCGTGTTGTCGCTTCTTCAGTCAACCCGGTGGACTGGAAAATACGTGAAGGTCATTTGAAAGAAATTTTGCCGTACAAATTGCCGATCGTGCTGGGCTGGGATGTGTCTGGCGTGGTGGCAGCCATTGGTAAAAACGTGACTGCATTTAAACCCGGCGATGCCGTTTATTCACGCCCGAATACCTCACGCGATGGCACCTATGCCGAATTCATCGCAATTGATGAAAGTGAAATCGCGTTTAAACCCAAAACTATCACCCATGGCAGTGCAGCATCATTGCCGCTCGCCGGTATTACCGCGTGGGATGTCCTTGTCAAAGCAGCGCAGGTAAAAGCCGGCGACAGGGTATTAATTCACGCAGCATCCGGCGGCGTGGGTTCACTGGCCGTACAATTGGCAAAAGCGCGCGGCGCTTATGTAATTGCGACAACCTCCGGAAAAAATATTGCATTGGTTGAGTCGCTCGGTGCGGATGAAGTCATCGATTATCGCCAACAGGCATTCGAACAATGCGTGCGCGATGTCGACATAGTATTTGATACGCTGGGCGGTGACGTGCAGGAAAAATCCTGGAAAGTATTAAGCCCTAACGGAATTCTCGTCTCGGTCATCAGCCCGCCACCCAGTGATCGCGCCAAAGCCCACAACGTGCGCAGCGCATTTGTGTTTATCGGGCCAGATGCAAAAGTGTTAACAGAACTGGCAACACTGGTTGATGCCGGCAGGATCCGCCCGATCGTAAGTACCGAATTTGCGTTGGAAGATATAGTAAAAGCTCATCTGCTAAGCGAGTCTGGCCGCTCGGTCGGCAAGATTGTATTGCAGGTGGGTAAACCATAAGCAGGTCTTTATCCTGCTTTTTTAAAAAGTAACAATAAAATCGATACAGTATTTAAATTAGCTACAGTATTTAAATTAGCTACAGTATTTAAATTAATAGACCAGATAAATAAAAATCTGGCTAACACAATAATCAGCAATGTTTTCGGTTTTTCATTTTTAATCACCGGAAAATTATTATGAAAAAGACCACCCTATCAACCAAAGCCCTATTCAAAACCGCAGGCGCCATTACAACACTGTTATTTGCTGCTCAGGCGGCAACAAGCCTTGCGCAAAACCCGTTGGATTTTGGCAGCAATGTCAGAACTGCTGATCCTTCTGGCCATGTCTGGCCCGACGGGAAAATGTATCTCTATACCTCGCACGATGAAGAATGCCAGCTGGATTTCCATATGAAAGATTGGCATGTGTACTCATCATCCGATTTGGTGAAATGGAAATCCTATCCACCCATTTTATCGATCGCCGATATCAAATGGGCCGATAATTTTGCCTGGGCGCCGGACGCGGCTTATAAAAATGGAAAATATTATTTGATATTTCCAGCAGGCACCGGTTTTAAAGATCGCGTCAATCCGGAAAAAAGTACCAAGTGGATGGGCTTGGGTGTAGCCGTGAGCGACTCGCCAACCGGCCCGTTTAAAGATGCGATTGGCAAACCACTCTGGACTACACCTTATGCGAATGATCCAAGCCTGTTAATTGATGACGATGGCAAAGCCTATCTGTATTTCCACGGCATGAATGCCGATTATCAAGTCGCGGAAATGGCTGATGACTTACTCAGCATTAAAGGCGGTTTGCAAAAAATGGATATGGGCGGTTATGAGCCGAAAATGGAAGGCCCCTGGGTTTTCAAACGCAAGGGAATTTATTATTTCACCATGCCGGAAAATAACCGGACCCTAACTTATTACACATCCACATCGCCCAAAGGCCCATGGAAATATCAGGGCGAAATTATGAAAGAGGAAAACGGTAACAACCATCACTCGATAGTTGAATACCAGGGCCAATGGATTTTGTTTTATCACCGTTGGTTAGAAACACCGGAAGCCAAATGCAACAAAAAACAACGCCATGTGGCGGCCGAATATTTATATTTCAATGAAGATGGCACCATCCAGCCGGTGACAAGAAGCAAAGAAGGTGTTGGTGATTTCCCGGCGCGGATTAAATCGCAGAAAACGAAATAGCGAAACACATGTGATCGCGGAGAGGCGAGTGTGGACAAGCGTGAATGAAAAGTTAACGCAGTCCACGCTTACGCCGAATACAGTCATAAGCCGACTGGATGGTTTTGAACCGTTCAGTCGAGGCCGCGACCATATCCGGCGGCAAACCTTGCGCAATCAATTTGTCAGGATGATATTGGCTGGCAAATTGCCGGTAAGCTTTTTTGACTTGCTCATTAGTCGCATAGGGAGTTAATCCGAGTGCATCATATGCACATTCATGCCGTTCATCTTCATTGGCAAACCCCTTCCATTTTTGGCCGCTGTCCTGCTGGTTTTTTTCGCTACCGGATGATTCTTTAGCATTATCATTTGGCTTGGTTTTCTGATTTGCTTGAGCGCCTTCATTTGGCTGCGCTTTGTTATTTGTTTGAGTTTTCTGGTTTGATTTAGCATCTTGCGAGGAGACAAATTCTGCATATTGGTCGCTAAACCGATTTTGCATTGAAGTCATTTTTAGCAAGTGTTCAAACGCGATACTTTTAAATCCCAATCCATTGGCGATGAGTTGTACCCCTTCTATTTCGCCGGTTTTCAAAGGGCCATCCACACGCGCCAACCCCACCAGATACACCAATAAAATTTGCGTGAGGTTTGGGCTTTTATTTGCCAACCGCTGAAAATTCGTAATGGTAGTGTCCGCCTGGAAACCCGGTGTAGCACCTTGCTTAAACAGCGCGATCGCCTCGCGTTTACGCACCGCACTCAATCCCATTTTTTCCATATAGGTTTCGGTTTTTTTGATTTCATGCTCGTTGATACGGCCATCGCGGCGCGCAATAAATCCCAACAACACAAACACTGTGTCAAAAAATAATGCGTGCAGACCGGCCAGCTCTTCGCGAGTGAACGGCTTATCCTGGTTTTTTTGGGAATCAATTGTTAATGCCGATGGGGAAAACATGCGGGTCATTTTGTATAGCAGCAATAACCCTATGGCGAGTGCTATAGCCTCAATTACCATATCAATATGCTCCTATCGCCAGCCGCCCATGGATGTCCACAGCTTGATGCCATGCCCCGTAGCCTTCTGTTCGCTAACGCACATCCACCTATTTCACCGACGCGAACTCGTTGTTTCTACAATTGCGTAGCGCAAAAGAAAAAACCGCCAAGCGGCGGTTTTTTTCATCAGCTACACCTTATCGCCCAAGGGCAAACGCGTAATCGGTTTGCCCGTAGCTGCGAATAGCGCGTTAGCGACCGCACCAGCAATCGGTGGCAGACCCGGTTCACCAACACCGCTCGGCATTTCTGCTGAGGGAACAATATGTACCTCTACACGCGGCATACTATTAATTCGCATCAATGGGTATTGGTGATAATTGGTTTGTTCCACCACACCTTTGTTGAGCGTAATTGCTTCACCCAAAGCCGCGCTTAAACCCATGCCGATTCCGCCTTCCATTTGTGCGCGAATAACATCCGGGTTTACCGCCACGCCGCAGTCCACCGCACAAACGACACGTTCCACTTTAAATGTTTTATCAGAGTTGACGCGCACCTCTGCCACTTGCGCAACCCAGGTGCCAAAGGATTTATGCACGGCAATTCCGCGAGTGACACCAGCGGGCAAGGTTTTTTTCCAATCGGCTTTTTCCACTGCAAGATTTAATACACCCAATGCGCGCGGTTCACTGGCGAGCAATTCGCGGCGAAATACTACCGGATCTTTTTTTGCAGTTTTAGCCAGTTGATCGATAAAGGTCTCAATCACAAACGCATTACCGGAATGGCCAACAGAGCGCCACCAGAGCGTAGATACTTTGATAGGAATTTCTGTGCCCTGCACTTGCAGATTGGGAATGGTGTAATGCATGTCATCCACACCTTCCACTATGCTTCCATCCACCGGCCCTTTGATAAATCCTTCAAACGGTGTGCCGCGCATAATCGATTGCGCCACCGCATGATGCTGCCACGCAACGGCTTTGCCATCGGCAACGGCACCGCTGATGTGGTGGACTGCCATCGGACGATAGCGGGCATTCAACAAATCATCTTCGCGCGTCCACACCATTTTTACCGCGCGCCCTGGAACTTGCTTGGCAATTTGCGCCGCATCGACCACATAATCACTGGCACAAGCGCGACGGCCAAAACTGCCACCGGCATAGAGCGAATTAATTTTTACCTGCTCCGGTTTTACACCGGCAACTTTGCCAACTTCTTGCTGATCAATCGTCGGCATCTGGCTGGAAAACCACAGCTCGCATTTATCTTTATCCACCTTCACCACACAATTCAGCGGCTCTATAGTGGCGTGGGCGAGATAGGGAATTTCATATTTTGCGTTGATAACATCGCCTGCATTTTTTAATGCAGCCGGAGCATCACCGATATTTTTTAGCACATGACTTTTTTTGCCAGCCAGTTCATGGCACGCCGCGAACAGTTCATCGCTACTGCGCGTTTCGCATGCGGATAAATCCCAATCGATTGCCAGAAGTTTTCGCGCTTTATTGGCAGCCCAGAAATTTTCCGCGACCACCGCAACACCGCGCGGAATTTCCACCACCGCCACCACACCGGGCGATGCTTTGGCTTTGGTTGCATCCAGTTTTTTTACTTTGCCAAACACTTGCGGTGGATAAGCTACAAGCGCGGTTAACATGCCGGGCAATTGAATATCCTGGGTGTAAATCGCGGTGCCATTGGTTTTGGCGGCGCTGTCTTTACGCGGAATATTTTTGCCAATCAATTGAAATTCTTTTGGATCTTTTAACACCGGTTTTTGCGGCGTGGCCATAGTGGCCGCCTTTGCTGCCAAAGGCCCGAATTCGCTGGAATGTTTGCCGTGGCTGATCACGCCATTGCTGATGTTGATCTCCGCTTGCGGCACCTTCCATTCGGCAGCGGCCGCGGCTTGCAACATTTCGCGTGCGGCAGCACCGGCACTGCGCAATTGTTGCCAGGAATTGGCGATCGACGATGAGCCACCTGTGCCCTGGGCAGCGCCCCAAAATAAATTGTTGTAGCGCGTCGCATCGGCCGGTGCGAATTCAATATCCACCTGATCCCAACGCGCGCCTAATTCTTCTGCGACCAGCGTGGTCAAGCCGGTGCTTACGCCCTGCCCCATATCCATATGTTTGATCGCCACAATTACTTTGCTATCGGGTGTGATTTTCAAAAATGCATTGAATACTGGCGAATCACTATCAATTTCGGCATTCACTGGCAGCGTCACACTCACAAAACCGCTGCCAATTAATAATCCACCGCTGACACTGGTCGCGCGTAAAAATTGGCGACGCGACAGCCCCACCGGCGAATCGGAAGATAAATCCACTGGCAAATTTTTATCGAGCTTTAATCGCTGATTGTTGAGGAAATTCATCAGGCCTTCCTCCCCAATGTATCCGCTGCCTGATGAATAGCGCCGCGAATTCGATGGTAGGTCGCACAGCGGCACAAATTGCCGGCCATGGCCGCATCGATTTGTTCGTCGGTCGGTTTTTTATTGGTTTGTAATAGCGCAGTAGCCGACATTATTTGCCCCGATTGGCAATAACCGCATTGCACCACATCCAAGTTGCGCCAGGCTTGTTGCACGGCGGTAAATTCGGGGGAATTAGCACCTTCAATGGTTTGGATATTGGTGTTGGCCACTGCCGACAGCGGCAGGCTACAGGAGCGAACCGGCGCCCCATTCATATGTACTGTACAAGCCCCGCAGAGCGACATGCCGCAACCGAGTTTGGTACCGGTCATATGCAATTCATCGCGCAGCACCCAAAGCAAGGGCGTGTCTGGGTCAATATCAAACTGGTGCGCTTTACCATTAATAGTAAGCGAGATCATGGGAGCTCCTTTGCGACTCTCAGGTCAGGGAAATTCAATCGTTTAACGCGGTTGTTTTAATCGAACTTAAATAATTTTTTTAAGGTACAACGTAAGGTCTGCCGGCGTATCCACATCGAATTCAGCCGACGGCATAGACACAGGAACAACTTGATCGGCGTAACGCTGCAATAACATTTTTGCACCGCGGTCGCCGCGGCATTGATACAGATGCGCTTTAAAGCTGGCAGGGAAAATAGCGGGCACACCCAAAGTATTGGAATAACTGGCACAGGCAATTTTGCCCGGCGTTTTTTGCCAGGCGCGATAAAGGTTGCGCAAGTCCTGCGCGCTTATCAGCGGCTGGTCGCCGAGCAGTACCAACACAGGATTGCTGTTTTGCAAATGTTTTATACCGAACGCGAGCGAATTACCTACACCTAAATTCCAGGCGCGGTACTCCAATAATTCAACCGCATTATCGGTATGCTTTTTCGGTTTTGCATTTAACTCGGGCAATGCCTGTAACAACTGCGGATAAAAAGCACCACCCACGACAAATATTCGCTCGGGATTCAACGCGCGCGCGGTCGCAATCGTATTGGCAAGCAGCGATTTCCCCTGCCAGTCTGCCAATTGTTTACAACCACCAAAACGGCTCGCACAACCCGCCGCCAGGATCAGACAATCAATTATTATTTTAGCTGTCATCACGCTATCCTCATGTCATAGAAAAATGTAATTCATTCGCTTCACTTGCAGCAAAAGACTGCATTGTTATTTCACTCAGGGGCACGGCACTGCTACCAAAAATATGCGCGTGGCATTCCGCCAAAACCGAGAGCGCAATGCTCTCCGGTAGATCGCCACCGAGCGCCAGGCCCATCGGCCCGGCAACGGCATAACGCAATTGCGCTTCACTTAATCCTGCTACAGAGAGCACATCGGCTTTGCGCTGGGCAGGGCCGAGCAAACCTATGTAAGGATTATTCAAATGATGATTTTGCAACGCGGCAATCGCCGCCGCATCGAGGCGCACGTTGTGATGCGCAATCACTACGCCATCAACTTGTTGCAATAACTCCGCATCCAATTCCGCTGCCGCTTGTGTCAGTGCAGTAATGCCTGCGGGAAAATTGTCGCGCTTGCCCGCGTTCAAGCGCTGGTCTGCGAGCGTTACACGCCAACCAAGCACCAGGGCAAGATTGCAGAGCGGAATCATATCCACACCGCTGCCGAGAACTAACAAATGCGGCAGTGGATTGATTAAGGTATGAAGGGATTTTTCATCAGCATTTAGTTGCAAATGCCCGTGTTGTCGCTGTGACAATTTGCGCGGGCACACCGAAAAATCGGCGCGTGCTTGTTCGATGTGCAATAGGTAATTGCACGCCTGTTGTTTTTGCAGGGCGGAAAATACTGTTGGCAATTGCAGGAAATTATTTTGTGCATGGCACGGATGCAACACAATTTCTGCCGCGCCGCCGCAACCTATACCGAGACGCCAGGCGACATTGGTATCATCACTTGCGTCATAAATCAGGCGGCGGGATTTTCCAAACGCAATTACTTTGCGCGCCTGCAGCAGTAAATCTGATTCTAAGCAGCCACCACTTAATAACCCAAGCTGATGCCCTGCATCGCTTAACAACATGAGCGCGCCGGTTTTGCGATAGACCGACCCACGCGTATGGATCACTGCACCCAACACCCAATTGGCTTCAGCTTTCAAAGGTAACCAGGTGGAAAGCAAATGATAGAAATGATTAGACATAGGAATGCATCCGTATTCTTGCACTTATCGGACTGCTAAAGATCGATCAGGGAAATCTATGACTGCAAAGGAAGGGGATAATCCCACGAAACTGAGGAAAATTAAGCCAAATTAACAAATCTATACAGCCGGTTAAGCCACCATTAATCTGGTTATTTAAATTCGCGCATAAGCGCGTGGTTGGTTACGCCTAAACTACCATCATCATCCGGATTAGACAGCTCAATCAGCGTGCGCTCAGCCAGGCCCAAGCGTTTCAAACGGGCACCAAAATGCTGTTTAAAAATTTCCTTAATTTTACCATTCGCATTGAGCTGCTCCAGCCCCAGCGTTAGTCGCTCGGCTAATTCAGGACTTTGCGGGCTCACATAAAAAAACACCGGCATAGGCATATAAAGCAGCAGGTGCTGTTCTGGAACCAGATTTTCGACGTGTGTGCCTTCGATTTCGTAATGATCATCGATTTCTATCACGCTGAGTGGCACAAAAAAATAACGTTTGCCCGCCAGCATTTTAAGCAGGGATTCCATGGTGAGCGGTTCGGCCACGGTAAAACCATTGTGTTTATACACATGCCCTTCCCAGCCCTTACCAAAGCCCATGGGTAATTTCGCCAATTCCTGCAAGGTTGAAATCGAATTGAAACGCGACTGGTCTTCCTTGCGGATCAATAAAATACGGTAGCCCATAAAACCGTTCAGCAAGGGCACACTAACGCGGATCAATCCTTCGCGCGCACCTTTCTGGTTTGGAAAACCGACCAGCCGATCCACATTAATTTTTTCGCCTGCCACCAATAATTCATGCTTGCGTTCAGAGCTTAGTGGCTCCTGGCTAAACACCATCTGGTAGCTGCCGTGGGTAGGCTCGGTTATTTGCAATGCAGCGTTCAGCAGCGCGAGATAATAGTCCTCACTCACCAGCGAGGCATGGTTACCAAGGTATTTGACCACCAGCGGCTCGGCCGCCGCAGCCGGCAGCCCAAACCAGGATAGCGCGCAGACAAGTAGCAGTACCAATCCGGATGATTGACGATTCATAACAGCCTCCCCATCGAGGGTTTAGTTATGACAAAAGCTTATGACAAGGGTTAAGTCGGGAAATGATGACACTTGTTATGAGATAAAGATTAGCAGGGATTTGGCGCATGGGTTAACAATCCCCCCATTCACTCCGGCAAGTCGCGGTTGCCAATCAGGGTTGTGTAATTCTCGCGGTAATCTTCCATATGCTCTTTAAGGAAATCGCGGTAGCGGCCACTCAAATAATTGGTGGTGCCCTCTACATCTTCCGCAAATTCATTTTTGTCCAGCGAGCTTTGGGCGACGACAAAGGCATTAAAACGCGCTGTGGCATTCATGAGCGCCGCACTTACGATCCCCGGGTCTGCATTTTCACAAGCATCATTGGCTTGCTCGATAAAAGCCTCAACCAAATTCCAAAACAGATCCTCGTCGTTTTTATCACTCATGATGCACCTACAACATTGAAATTAAATAAGGCCGCTATTCTAATCCAATCGCCCCGGCAAATATATCGCAGGGGCGATGGTCATTTATTTTGCAAAAGGTTTGGCTTTAAAGTTAGTACCACGCAATTGCAACAGTGCCTTGCCTGATTTGTCATTCATCAGCAGGCTTTCATAAATCGCAATCAGATCGGCTTTAGTCACTTTTTTCAGCGCAGCCAAATAGCGGTCACGTGCATCAAACTGGTATTTGCCGTTCCAGAATTCGCCGGTGTATAACTCAGCTTCGGCATAAAAATCGGTAGGCTTTTGCAATACGTTGGCAATCATCGCTTGCTTCGCCTGCTCAATTTCTGCCGCATCAGTTGCTTTTAATTCGGCGAGGTAATCTTTGCGGAATTTATCCATGCGCGCTTTGATTCCGGGCAGATCAGTATTGGAACTTTGCACCAGCATAATAAAGCCGGGAACATCATCCACCGGATATTCCGAGCTGACAACCACATAGCCCAATTGCTCATGGGTGCGCAGTTGCATAAAGAAGGCATTGCCGAACAACGCATTTAATACTGCCAGCTGCGCTTTTTCATCGTCGGATTTTTTACTGCCAAACCAGGCCTGTAACACCGCACTATCCGCCAGTTCAACATCATCCTTAAACGCTACCAGCTTGCCAGCGGCAGGAATGGTGTAACTATTGACGGTACGATTTTCCGGCAGGCGCGTGCCTGGCAAAATGCCAGCGGCAGTTTGCGCAAAATGTTTCACTTGCGCTTCGGTGTAATTACCCACTGCAAATAAACGCAACAGCGCATTTTTCTTAACTGCGTCTTGATAGGCGATGACATCCGCTTTGGTAATGGCCTGCAGCGCAGTCAATTGCTCATCTTCGCTATAACCATTTTTAACCGTGACGCGCCCCAAATCGCCAAACAACTGGCGGAATACATGATTCTTTTTGGAGTTCAGTAATCCTTTTTCCACTGAGTCTTTTGCTTCAGCAAACCACTGGTCAGTCACCGGTAACGCCACAAAATTTTTCAGCAGCTGGGTCAATAATTGCTCGTGCTTGGTTGTGTAACCGGAAATAAAAATCCCTTGCGAGTTAGTTACCGTCAAACGCAAATTCACACCCAGCGAAGCGCGCCCGGCGCGATCGATCAAGGTCATATTCTGTTTGTTGTAGACTTCGTTTAGCAGCGATGCCAAGACCGCCTGACGCGGCGATGATTTGGCAAAGTCCACATTGATTTGCAGCGACAATTGCCCCTTATCCTCACGATAAAATTCCGGATGAGTGAGATAAGCCTCTACACCGGCCTGGCTAATAACCTGGTGCGGCTTGAGGTACAGGTTTTCGACAATGGGCGCAGGCGCATCGGTAAATAAATCATTCAGCGGCGGCAGGTTGAACTTATAAGTTTTTTCCAATGCATCCCAGCGGGCGAACTCTTCGCGGGAAATATCGCGGATGGAATATTTGCCATCAAAAAATGGCACCGGGGTTTCAGCCTTTTCATTCGGGCTCACATACCACACGCGCGCCTTGCGCTCATCCAATTGCGCCAGCAATGTTTTAATCGCCTTGGCGTCGTAACGCTCGTATACATAATCCGCGTTCAATAAATTTTCCACCGGATACTCAAACTGTGCCATGGTTAAATTAACCGCTTGATCCAATGGCTCTGGTTTGGGTGCATTGGCAAAATCTTTTGCGCGCATCGCTTGCAGTTCGCGATAGTAATTGGAGTTCAATCCCTCGCGCTTGATTAAATCGATATAGGAAAAAATCGCCGCCAGGATTTCATCTTGCTTTTGCACACCGGCATCGGTTAATTCTGCCTGGACACGTAAGAAACCATCAGGGCCATAACTCTCTGCGTCTATATCAGCCGCAACCATTTTCACCAGACCTCTAGTACGCAACTGTTCGCCCAGGGTCCCCGGCTCTTCGGAGCTAATTAAACTGTGTATGAATTCGTTAGGCTTCAGATACCACTCTTGTTTATTGGATTTAATGGGGAAATCTACATACAACACTTTCAAGTCTTTGATCGGCTTATAGTGAATACTCTTGCCCATTTCCGCCTTGGTTAAACCCGGCACAGTCACATCGGGCATGGCAATATTTTTGTTGGGAATCGACGCAAAATGTTTTTCCGCAAATGCTTTCAATTCAGGCAGTGACTGCTTGCCTACCAACGTCAGCTTCATGATATTGGCGGAGTAGTAGGTGTTATAAAAATCTTTCAGTGCGTCCTGCAGTTTGGAATCCGGCTTATCTTTTAGTGTATCCAAATTGCCGATGCTGAATTTTGCACTGGGGTTTTCCGGGTTGGCAGTAAAGCCTTGCAAGGCGTATAAATTCCATCCGTCCTGTGCTTTTTGCAGCGACCACTCGTTATTCACTGCATTGCGCTCTTTATCGCTAAAGTGCGGATCAAAGGTAGGGGTTTTAAAATAATCGCTGAAGCGATCCAAGGCCTCATCAAATTTGCCAGCATTGATCTGGAATAAATAATTGGTTCTTTCATAAGCGGTAAAGGCATTGGTCATACCGCCGTTGGCTTGGGTATATTTCATAAACCCATCCGGCTCGGGAAATTTTTCCGTGCCTAAAAACAGCATGTGTTCGAGATAGTGCGCCAGCCCCAATTGGTCTTTGGGGTCATGCGCACTGCCCACGCCTACCGCGAGCGACGCCGCCGAGTTCTCCAGGGAGGGATCAGACACCAGCACCACCTGCAAACCATTTGGCAGTAGCATCGCAGCATATTGGCGATCGTCATTGGGGCTCTTGATGATGGTGACTTGTTGAGGATTTTGTACGGCAGATTGGGTCGTGGATTTGGTGGCAGGTGTTGATTCACAACCCGCCAAACCGATTGCACCCAGCAAGAGTAAACTGAAAGCATAGGTTGTGGAGCGCGTTAACATAGCGTAGATCCCTTGGTTTATATGTCGAATATGTGCAGAGTTTTATTTGCAGAATGGATGTTGGAACTAATGGTGGGCAAAGCCTAGCAGAATTTATTGGTGTACGCACAGCCACAATAATCAGACCCTATGGCTAGCTAATTGATAGGCACAAGGGTGGAGATAAAATGCCGCTGGCTTTGCATGGTTGCGCCAGAGCTTTCATCTTTTACTTCGCGCTTTACGGCTAGCAGGCGATCGCCCCGCCGCTGATACTCAGTATGGATTTCATTTTTAAAAGAAAAGCCAATCACAATAAATATTCTTCCTGTACCCTCTTCAGTCAATTGGCTGGCAAGCGGAATACCTTCATTGTTAATCCAGATCTTTAATTGGTTACTGTATTTTTTGACATACTTTCGATAGTTCTTATCGATTTTTTCTTTTGGCATTTCAAACGTAAGCAAGCGGCGTGAATGTCCATTGAATTCATCTGCGGTTTCACTGATAAACCTGTAGCGCTCTAACACCAACTCCAGTTGCGCAGCAGGATACAACAGCTCACGCCACTCCCAGTATTCAAATTGCCCGACGGCATTGAGCGCGGAATTTTTAACATTTTCGTCCTCAATTTTTGCCAACTCTTCAGCATGTAATTGTGCGACCAACTCCGGTGAATAACTGACGCGCAAACCACCGGCGCCATCCTCCAGACGCAAATTAATCAGACCTTCGCGCTCAATTAGTTCATTGTGCTCACCACTGCGGCCAAATAATTTAAATTGTGCATTAACAGCAATGGGCGCAGTTGACTGCAACCGCACTAACGCGTTGCGAAAATCCGCCAGCCCATCGGCCATTACCATAGGACTAATAACCATCGCGCAGAGTGCGAGTAGCGCACGACGGAAACGATGTAATAAAAAATATCTGGCCAGTGACATTGTTTTTCCTTCTATAAACCACGCACTCTATAAGCTATGCGCTTGATTAAGCAGCCTCGCGCAATACTACTGCCGGTGGAGTCACCACCAGACTTCGACAGCAAACAATGCCCAATGTTGCAATTAGTAGCCCACCCAATAGCGGCGCGGCTATCCAATAAGCCAAGTGCGGTTGCAATTCGCTATTAAAAACAAACTGTTGCAAAGCCAGCAGAAAGGCTTCGGCGCCAACTATGGCGATTAACCCGGATAAAAACCCGAGCAGCGCAAACTCAACTATTACGCTTCCCAACATTAACCGGCGCGAACTGCCCAGCGCACGCAATAAGCCTGCCTCTTGTTTGCGACTATCAATACTGCTCATCACTGCCGCAAATAAAACCAAGCAACCAGCACCCAAGGTTAACCACAACACCAAACCGACGCCGTTGCTCACCTGGTTAATAATTTTTTGGATATTTGCAATCATTCCACCAAAATCCAGCAGCAATAAATTGGGGTGATTGCGTGCGAATTGATTCAGCGCTGGTTTGTGGTTTGGCGAAACAAAAATTGCCGCGCCATAATTGGGGGAAAAGTGATCCAATGCGTTTGGTTCAAATATGAATAAGAAATTTTGATCAAGCGATTTCCAATCAATCTGCCGGATGCTGGCTACTTGGGCACTCAAGGTTAATCCACCGACCGAAAAATCCAGTTTATCGCCAAGCTTTAAACCAATTACTTTTGCGAATTCTGCATCGATCGAAACACCTGCTCGATCAAGCCCTGAATTTTCCCATGCATCCCACCACTGGCCTGCAACAATTTTATTATCATCGGGTAGCATATCGGTGCCAGTAACATAGAGTTCGCGCTCAAATGCGTTGTGGCGCTTGCGCAACTCTTCGCTCGGTGCAACATCATTAATTTGCGCGATCCTGACCCTCACCACGGGATAGACAGGCGGTGCCGCAATTCCGGTCTCCTGCAGCCACTGCTTAAACGCAGTGTTATCGGCAGCATTCATATTGCCAATAAAATAATTGGGGCCGTCGCTGGGGATTTGTTTCTGCCAGTCCGCGATAAAAGAAGTGCGGATAATTGTCATGGTCAGTAGCAGCATTAGCGCCAATGAAAAAATGACCACTTGCAGTAAACTTTGCCCTTTGCGTTTTTGCATACCTGCAAATGCCAAACGGCAGACACCACCCAAACTTCCCACCACTAATTTGCTGATCTGTAACAACAGCCAGGACACCATACCGGCAACCAGCAATACGGCCAATAAACCAAGCGTTGCGCTCAGGGTGATTTTCAGGTCGAGGCTAAATAGCCCCATTAGCATAAGTATTGCCAGCAGCGCGAGCACGACTTGCAACCAAACTTGCGGCAGATTCACTGGCAGTTCGCGCCGCAAAATTTTGAGCGGTGGAATCGCAGGCAAGAACCAGAGCGCGGGCAGCGCAAAAAAAAGCACACAAATAACGCCGCCCGTAAAACTCAGCAGATACGGATGAGCGCTCGATGGTGCCAATTCAATGCGATACAGGTGGTTAATATTCAATGCAACCAATTCCTGCAAGGCATAACCGAGTACCAAACCAATCAATGCTGCAACTACACCCAACATCAATAACTGCCCGAAATACATCAAGCGAATATGCAATGCACTCGCCCCCAAGCTTTTCATTAGGGCGACTTGATTGGTGTGTCGCAGTGAAAATTGGCGCGCAGCAATTGCAATGGCCACACCAGCTAATAGCACCGCCATAACTGAGGCAATCACCAGAAAATGGTTGGCAGTTTTAAGATTGGCTGCCAATTGCCCCTGCGCTGATTCCAGCGTTGCAACACTTTGATGCTGATTAAGTTCGGGTTTTATTGTTTCGATAAACTCTGCCAACGCCTGCGCATTTTCTGCAGCCAACAACCACTGGTAATTTTCTTGCGGAATATTGGTGCGCGACAAATCGCCACTATTCATGACCAGCCGCGCACCAAAGCTGGACATAGGATTCACGCCATCCGGCTCATCAATCAAAATATGCTTTACCGTTAATTCAACATCACCCACCGCGACCTTATCGCCCAGGGCCATTTCTAATGCAGCGAATAATCGCGAATCCACCCAAACTTCGCCCGCAGCGGGAATTGTGTTGGCTGCGCGAATGTCGGAAGATTTTTCCGCATAGACAAGATCACTAATATCCAATTGCCCGCGCAAAGGATAGAGGGAATCCACGGCTTTAATGGAGGCCAATTGCATTTCATCGCCTGCATACACCACCGATAAAAATGTCGAGGCGAAAGACTGCTGGATATTGTCCGCCGCTGCTCGGTCAATCAGTGACTGATCAATTGGCACCGAACTTGTGACTACTGCATCTGCTCCCAGAATGCTATTGCTTTGCAGCAACAGGGTTGCTTCAAGTCGATTGGCAAAAATAGAAATCCCACTTAATACCGCAACCGCCAGCACCAGCGAAATGGTCAAGAGTTTTAATTCGCCACAGCTCCAATTACGCGCCAATAATTTTAGCGGCAATATGAGTGTTGATTGCAGCATCACGAATTATCCTGCGCAGCGAGAATGGCGCCCGCGGATAACACAATACGAGTTTGGCAGCGCCTAGCCAGTCGTTCTTCGTGAGTGATCAACACCAGGGTCGCGCCCTGCTCCGCATTTAATTCAAATAGCAAATCAATAATGCGTGCACCCGTTGCTGTATCCAAATTGCCGGTTGGCTCATCGGCAAACAAGATTTTCGGCTGGCTCGCAAACGCCCGTGCAATCGCAACCCGCTGCTGTTCGCCGCCGGAGAGTTGCTGCGGATAATGGTTGATACGTTTTTCCAAACCCACTTGCGCTAGAAAATCCAGCGCGAGGGATTTTGCTTTTTTATTACCGCGCAACTCCAACGGCAGCATGACATTTTCCAGCGCCGTCAAACCGGGCAAAAGCTGAAACGATTGAAAGATAAACCCCACATTGTCAGCCCTGACTCGCGCACGCCCTTCTTCATCAAGACTGGTCAATGCGTGTTTATTTAATAGCACCTGCCCTGAAGTCGGCACATCCAGGCCCGCCAAAATTCCCAGCAGCGTTGATTTTCCCGAACCCGATGCGCCGGTTATCGCAAGCGATTCTCCCGCTGCAACGTCTAACGAAATATCGCGCAAAATAATTAACTCGCCTGCCTGGGTCGCGACGGTTTTGGTAATTCCTTGAACTGCAAGCATGGTTTAATTAATCCTTAATAGATTATCGAGACGAAACTCTTTTATAGAAACCCTACAGATTAGGCAGCCATAGCCCCATGAACGCGCCAAAAATTCCCGCAGCCATCATCAATGTTAAGACGACGAGTAAAATTGTCATCGCGAGTTGTATATAGGCAGAGGTCGCTTTCTGCGCGCGGAAATAAAGTTCAAGAACAAGCAGGGGAATACCATATTGAGCGAACGCAATAAAAGTAACGAAGGGACCCGTGAAGCTATCCGGATCGAAGCCCACCGGTGCCTGGTGAATAACCAACCACAGCATCAAACCAATGCGAAAAAACCAGACCGCACTCACTACCATAAATAACCGCAAAGCCCATTGGCGATGCGCAGTGAAATCGCGGTTCAATGCAGCGCGCAATGCAAAGGCTGCAAACAGCAAAATTAAAAGTGCATCCAGGCTCTGGGCGATAACCAGCACAATGCCGCCCACAGTTCCGTGCACAAACAACATATACAGCCCGGCAATACCGGTAAGCACCACCGACAACAAATAAATACGACCATTCCAGCGATGAAATGC
>DATIGS010000144.1:0-10220 GCA_035481425.1 Cellvibrio sp.
ATCAGCTCTCGCGGCCAGGCGGCTGGAGCCGAATACAAGGCCTTCGAACCTTTAACGGCGGAAAAGGTGGCAAACAATATCCTCGGCTTTATCGAGCGCCGCTTGCAGGCAGATGTGGCAGATGGCGCCACACAAGAACAACTCCAGTCCCGGTTGGAAGCCGGATTGTCGGGCTTTAAGAAGGGGTTTGCGGAAGCCAGTGAAAAATTGGAAGCCTTGAGTTTGTTGTCACCCGAAGTGAAAGAAGACATAGGCACTACTTATGATTTGGTGCTGAAAGGTGTAGACGAATTACGCTCCAAATTTATCCAATCGACTGCGCCAGATGCCGAAGTCAAAGCTGCTCAGCCCACTGACGTAAAAAGCCCAGATACCAAGACCATCAAAACCTCAGATTCCAAAGCTTCCTCAGGAGAACTCGATGTGCCGGATTTCCTTCCGGCAACCAGCGCTTACCTTGGGTATGGCAATTATGAGTATGGCCGCGCGCGTGAATTCAGTTTTGAACTCACTACTAAAGAAGGCGATAAAGTCACCATCAAAGCGACCTCCAGTGAAGGTCTAGCTGTTGAAGCGGGCCGGACAGGGCGCGGTAATAATTCAGCAAGTGCACTAAATGCCAGCTATAGCTCCAGCCAATCTTTTTCACTGGCGATTGACGGTGAACTGAACGAAGACGAGCTAAGCGCAATTAACGATTTGCTCGGGCGCGTGAATGATCTTGCCAGCCAGTTCTTTGAAGGCGATTTGGATGTCGCGTTTGAGCAGGCCCTGAATTTGGGTTATGACGCAGAACAAATTGGTAGTTTCTCTTTGAACCTGGCACAGGCGGAAATCCAACAAGTAACCGAAGCCTATATGGCGTTCGAGCCAAACCGTGGTGGGAATAATTCAGCCCCTCAACTGTTGGCCGACCAATTATTGTCGATGGGTAATTTTATTCGCGACCTGCTCGATAGCCTGACTCAGGCTGCCGAGTTTGATGAGCCAAAATCACTTTTACCTGCGATCGCAGAGCGCATTACCGGCGAAACCAATGCGGACCAACAACAGGGCAAGCGCTTCAGCGACTTTATGGAACAAATCCTTGCGCTGAATTTAGGTTGATTTCGGCAAAGCAATTGCGAAGAGCTGATACACTGCCGCTTTTCCTGAGGTGGTGTTATGGAACCAGTTTATCTTTACTCAACCCTTGGCTGTCACCTATGCGAGATGGCCAAGGAAATTGTTTTACCACTACTCAATAATTATTCACTTCGTTTGGAAGAAATAGAAATTTCTGATTCGGATGAGTTGATTGAGCGATATGGGGTGCGGATTCCTGTTTTGAAATCCCCCAAACATATTGATGAGTTAGGCTGGCCATTTGATTCTGCGCAAGTCGACAGCTTTCTCAAGCGTATTTCGGTGTGATTTTTTATATTATTTCTCGCTGGGTGCAACACCAAGGCTATTCATAGTTTCAGCCACCCAGTGCAATGAATTCACATAAATTTCCGCTAAAATTTCCGGTGTGAGCCCCAGTGTTTCCAGGTGAGCCCAATCAATTTCCTGCCAATGTCCTTGCTCATGTGCCTGCACTAACTGCAACACCATTCCCTCTGGCCCTGCGTGAGCCAACATCGCCTGGTTAAGTGCTTCACTAAGCGAAAGGTTGCGCAACAATTCATCCAGCGGCATGTCCAGGAACGCGTCCAGGGTTGATAACAATCCCACGGTAAATGATGTATCAGGCCGGCTTTGCTGCTTAAGTTGCGTCGATATCATTTCGCACATGCGCGCACGTGTTAGCGCCGCAACACTTAGCTCGTGAGGTTTGCCACTCAAATTGGATAGCGCTAATAAATTCACCCAATTTTTGAGCTTACCAAGCCCCAATAGCATAATTGCCTGTCGCAGCGAATCGACATTGCGCCGCAACCCAAATGCGGCGGAATTAACAAGGCGCAACAATTTAAAACTCAAAAGCGTATCGCGCGCAATCATACGTTCAATTTTATCAATCGCGATATCGGGATCGTGAAGGGCCGACAGCAACTGCAACACCGATTGTTTGTTTTCTGAAATTTTGCGACCGGTTATGACTCTTGGTTTTGCCAAAAAATAACCTTGGAACAAATCAAACCCTAAGGCTTTGCACTGCTCAAACATTTCATAGGTTTCGACCTTTTCCGCCACGAGCGTGATACCAAAAGGTTTCAAATAATCGATGTGGTAATGAAGTTGCTTCGGCGACAAACTCAACACATCCAGCTTGATAATATCGGCATAGGCTACCAGGCTTTCGCTGTTTTCATCCAGCTCGAAATCATCCAACGCAATGGTATAACCCTTCTCTCGCAGGAGCTTCAGGGAATGCAACATGGAGGCATCAATCTGCTGCCCTTCGAGCACTTCGATAACCAGTTTCTGGCGATTAAAGGGCGGGGGGGAATCGAGTAGGGTGCGGGTAAAGTTAACGTAGGCCTTGTGCTTTCCAACCACTTGTTCGATAGACAATTCAGTGAATGCGTTAAGCAAAACTTGTGAGCTGGCGGCATCGCCATCGGTTGAGGTAATAAACTTTAAATCACTATTACGACAGAGAAGCTCATAAGCAACCACTTGCATATTGCCATTAAAGATCGGCTGGCGGGCGAGAAGAGGAATGGCTTCAGTCATAAAATAAACGGATTAATTAATTATGTATGAGGAAGACGGAAATGCTCCCAATTTACGCGCTACTTTTTAGAAAGTGTAGCCCTCGGTAGCCAGCTTACAACAGATAATTTACTCGCGCCCCTTGGAACCGTTGAAATATCTGCTATCGCGCAAATAATGCCTATACTAATGAGGCCTCATTGTTGTTTTACGATTGTCAGAAATTGATGGAAGTAGCATGTCCAAGTTATTAGATTCTATTGATCAACGCACCCGTTTGGTCGGAGAAAATCGCCTCGAACTATTAATGTTTCGTTTGGGCGGGCGGCAATTGTTTGCCATTAATGTTTTTAAAGTGCAAGAGGTGGTTAAGGTTCCACCCTTGAGGCATGTGCCGCATAGTCATCCACATATTCGCGGAGTGGTGCATCTACGCAATCAAACCGTCCCCGTCATTGACCTGCGTGCAGCAATCGGGATGAGTGAATTGAAAGACATGGACAATGCCAATTTAATCGTTGCCGAATATAACCGTTCAGTGCAGGCATTTTTAATTGGTAGCGTAGACCGGATTGTGAACTTGAACTGGGAGCTCATCCTGCCTCCCCCTAAAGGAACCGGACGCAGCCATTTTTTAACGGCGATCACGAAAATTGATGATCAACTAGTAGAAATTCTCGATGTGGAGCGTGTACTTGCCGACATCATCCCCTATAACACAACCGTTTCCGATAAGGTGTTGGACTCTGATTTAGCTGCGGAGGCGAGACGGCGCAAGCTAAAAATATTGCTTGCAGAGGATTCACCTACAGCAGTGAAGCAGGTGAGGGAGACGCTCAGCAATATTGGAATAGAAGTTTTGTCTGTACAAGATGGCTTGCAAGCACTGACCATGATGCAACAATGGAAAGCCTCAGGGCGCAAGGTTAGCGATGAAATATTAATGTTGGTGACTGATGCCGAAATGCCGGAGATGGATGGCTATCGCCTAACTGCAGAAGTGCGCAAAGACCCTGCGTTAGCAGACCTGTACGTGGTGCTCCACACCTCACTAAGCGGCAGCTTTAACAAGGCGATGGTTGAAAAAGTCGGTTGCAACGATTTTCTATCCAAGTTCCAACCTGATGAGCTAGCGGCCGTGGTGCAAAAACGACTGCGAGAATATTTAAAAAAGTAAATTGGTGTGGCGATATAAAAAGCCGCGACTGAAAAATTCAGGCGCGGCTTTTTGTTGTGCTGATCGGAAAATTATAACTGGCGATTAGCTTCAGCTGGCGTCACAAAATTAGTCTCTTGCCCCAGCCGATAGGCATAAATCACCGAATAGGAAAGGATGTTTTGGACGTAACCACGGGTTTCTTTGTAGGGAATGGTTTCAATCCAGACATCGTACGGCAATTGTGTGCCCTTATCTTTATTTAACCATTTTTTTACTCGCGACGGCCCTGCATTGTAAGCAGCTGCAGCAAGAATCCGATTTCCGTCAAACACATCAAGCAAATGATCCAGATAGCGACTACCGAGCGCGATATTTTTTTCCGGGGTTATCAAGTCTTGCGGGCTAAAACTCAAGCCATTTTTCTGCGCCGTTTGTTTTGCGGTAGCCGGCAATAACTGCATAAGTCCAACTGCGCCCGCGGTCGATTTTGCATCGTGCACGAACGCACTTTCCTGACGGGTGACTGCAAAAATAAACAAAGGATTTACCGAAGTTTGTTTTGCCGCTTTCGTCACATGATCCTGGTAGACAATCGGAAAACGTACCTGTAAATCATCCCAGTACTGTGCATCCGCCATCACCTGAATACCATTGCGATACCAGCCCAATTTTTCTGCCAGTCTCCCGGCGATAACCATTTGCTCCAGTGGCATGCGACGAGTAGTGAAGAAAAATTCACGGTTTGCAGCACCCAATTCACCACGCGCAAAAAATTCGCGTGCGCGCAGAATCCCGGGTGCATTTTCCACCGACGAGATTTGCTCATCCGTAAATGTCATCGGACGATCTAACAAATGATAATTTACGCCGGTTTTATCGGCGGCCAAAAATCCGTAGAAACTTCTGGCTGGTGCCACGCTGGAATAGATACTGGCAGGCGTTTCACCATTCATGTCTTTAATCGAAAGCTCTTCCATGGTGCGCGCTTGCCAATAGCGCCAGCGCTCGGATTTGCGTGCATCTTCCGGTAGGCGTGCAAGCCATTCGTTGACACGCTCCCAATCTTGTTTACGCAAGGATTCGCGCAAGAGCCACTCAAGCAAATCAACACGCGTCAAATTAGGTGTAGAAGCAACGAGTTTTTCTGCATCGACTTCATGGTCCTGATACAGCAAGCGCAAGGCAATTTGATATTTGATTTCAACTCTGTCGTTATCATCAAATAACTGTTGTGCGTCATAACCATGCCAGAGGGCAAGGGCTTCTTTAGCATTGGTGCGGGCTAATTTTTCCAGGCCATGCAAAATGACGGTTTTCATTTTGGGGGATTGCTTGGAAAACTTTCCGGTTTGTTTTAACAAGCGCGGATTGGCATCAACTTGTTGTAACAACGTCGCCATCGTCCGATCAGCGGCGGGTAACAAATTGGTTAGATAGCTAGCCATTCCTTTATTGCCTGCCTTAACGGCTTTCAAATGACGCTCCCAAATTAATTCAGGTGTCATGAATCCGGCTTTTCTCCATTGATCAAATACCGGATCACAGGCCTTGGATTGTGCCTTATCTATATTCCACAAAGGCGCAACATCATTGAGTGCGTTTTTATCGCCGGTTGCCAAACGTGCGCGCAAATTTAAACAGGCTAATTCGGGGTCGGTAAGACGTTTGTCGTAGAAGTGGAGATAATCTGCCCAACGCTCGCGCTGCGCCAAAGTACGCAACCAACGATGCGTTAAACGTTCTGATAAAAATGAATCCGGATAACGCGCGAAGAATGTTTCAACATCTTTCTTGGGCAGGCTGATCAGGCGATCAATTAATTCCTGATATTCAAGATATGGCAAAAGCGGATACTTCTGCAGTTGCTTTACCAACTGGTTATATTCCGCCATATTTTTTGCATTGAGCGCTTTTTGTGCCTGAGCATATTTTTGCCGTTCAATTTGGCGAGCATCAGGTTTGGTCGACACTGTTTTTGCTGTTGTTTTTGTCGTGCCAGCATTTTGTGTTGTCGCAGCGTGCGCAGAACTCAAGGTTATACTGCCAACGAATACACTGGCGCTCAGGGTGATCGGCCAAAGTATTTTCGAAAACCTCATGGATACCTCAGAGTGTTATCAAACCCAAGCGGGTTGGTTATGCCTTTCTGGTGGGATATGATGCGGCACTTTTGCGCCTACCACGCGGGCGCTGTATTTATGTCGTCGTCATTATTAATTAACAATCCTTGGTCAATCGCCAAAGCTGATTTGAGAATACCAGCCCACTGGCGCTTCTGCCAGTATCATTTTCGTTGCAAAATTACCTGAATTATTCCTTCTATGTCTTTGATTAAAATTGAAAAAGCCGGGCTTAGTTACGGCCTGCAAGTACTCCTTGATGGTGTTGACCTCACAATTGAACGCGGCCAGCGTTTATGTCTCATCGGCCGCAATGGTACGGGCAAGTCCAGCCTGCTAAAAGTCATTGATGGCGAAGTCGATCTCGACAAGGGCGAAGTAATTCGCCAAACCGGCATTCGCGTTGCCCGTCTGGAGCAGGATTTGCCGGAGGCGGATGACCGTTTGGTATTTGATGCAGTTGCCGCCGGAGCAAAGGGCGTTGGTGAATTGCTTGCAGAATACCGCCTGCTTTCTCACGCGCAGGAAATTAACGATGCGCAGTTGGCACGTATGGCGGAATTGCAGCATCAAATTGAAGTGAATGACGGTTGGGCATTGCAACAAAAAGTGGATGAAATTATTTCCCGCCTTGATTTACCGGCCGAGCGCTATATGCGCGAACTCTCGGGTGGCTGGCGTCGCCGCGTGGCTTTGGCCCGCGCCCTGGTAATCGAACCCGATGTGTTATTGCTTGATGAGCCCACCAACCATTTGGACATAGCCGCTATCGAATGGTTGGAAAAACAATTACTGAATTACAACGGGGCCTTGGTTTTCATCACCCACGACCGCTCACTGCTACAAGCGCTCGCGACTCATATCGCCGAACTGGACCGCGGACATCTGCGCTATTGGGAAGGGGATTACGCCAGCTTTTTGGTGTATCGCGAACAGGCCCTGGCCGATGAGGCGCGGCACAATGAATTGTTTGATAAGCGTCTTGCACAAGAAGAGGTATGGATTCGCCAGGGAATTAAAGCACGCCGCACACGTAACGAAGGTCGTGTACGCGCACTGAAAGCATTGCGGGAAGTCCGCTCCCAGCGACGAGAAGTCGTCGGCAAAGCCAATTTCACACTGACTACCGGTGGTGACTCCGGCAAATTAGTTGCCGATTTAGTTGATGTTTCTTATTCACGGGGCGATAAAAAAATCGTCAACCATTTTTCTACGCGCATTATGCGTGGGGATCGGATTGGTTTGGTCGGCGCCAACGGAGCCGGAAAAAGTACGTTACTCAAATTAATTCTCGGCGAACTCCAACCCCAATCAGGTAGCGTAAAGCTCGGAACCAATCTGGAAGTGGCTTATTTCGATCAGCTGCGTGATCAACTTGATCTCGATAAAAATGCAGTCGATAACATTGCTGGCGGGCGTGAATTTATTGATATCGACGGCAAATCGAAACACATTTTCTCTTACCTGAGCGATTTTTTATTCAGCGGCGAACGCGCTCGCACCCCCTTGCGGGCCCTGTCGGGCGGTGAGCGCAACCGCGTGTTGCTTGCAAAATTGTTCAGCAAATCCGCCAATTTATTGGTACTGGATGAACCGACCAATGATCTGGATGTGGAAACCCTCGAACTGCTGGAAGATATCCTCACCGAGTACAGCGGCACCTTATTACTGGTGAGCCACGATAGAGCATTTTTGAACAATATAGTGTCAAGTGTTATCGCGTTTGAAGGGCGAGGGAATGTACTTGAATATGTGGGCGGCTACGATGATTGGATTCGCCAGGGCGGTAAATGGACGCAAGCTGATGAGCTGCCAACTGCTCCCGCCAGCAAACCAACCATCGCACCCCAAAAACCAGAAACTGCAGAATTAGCGAACACCAAGGCACCAACAAAACTCAAAAAGTTGAGTTACAAATTTCAAAAAGAATTCGACGAGTTGCCACAAAAAATCGAATTAATTGAAACCAAATTAAATGAATTGCAAGCAGCCGCAGCGGCCAGCGATTTCTACAACCAGGCACCGGCAGTAGTTGAGCAAAAATTGCAGGAGCTTGCCCAGGTACAACAACAATTAGATGACTGTTTCGAACGCTGGGCCGAGCTGGAAGACATGCAGCAAGAGCAGTAATTAACGACCTGCAAATGAACCAATAACCACTGGGTCGCTAAACTTCAGTAGTTTGTTTTTTCACCAAGACAGCCAGAACATCACAGGTCGCTCCATGCAACACGCTGTTGGGCGTAGACCCCAACAGCAATGCAAAGCCTTTACGCCCATGGCTGCCAACAACAATCAAATCAGCAGATTCCTGTTCGGCAAGATAATGTAATTCTGCCGCCGGTTGTCCGACAAGAACATGCTGTTGTTGGATGGGGCAGGTGGTTGTCTTCGCAAGCTGGGCCAAATCTGCTTCTGCTTTTTGTACTTGCTGATCCTGCACACCACTCAAATCCACCGGCATATCACCACCATAAGCAAACGCAATCGGCTCCAATACATAGGCCAGGGTTAGCTTGGCATTACAGGCCTGTGCAATGGCGGCTGCGCGGCGGATTACTGGGGGGCATTCGTCGGAAAGATCTACACCGACAATAATGTGCTTGTAACTGATGGTTTCTGTCATGATTCCTGTCCTCGGTAAACGTGAATATCATTAACCTAAGAGTAGTTGCTTCCGTATAAAGTTTTGGGGATTTCCATGAGTATCTGGTTTTTTATTATTTTAATTTTGGCATTCGCGATTGTCTTGGGGCCTATTTCAATGCTTCGGCCAAATCCCGCCCAAAAACGTAAGGAGCAGTTGCGCCTGCATGCAAGCAAACAGGGTGTACGTTTTAGCATCCGGCGCTTGCCTGCATTAAAAACCGATATAGAGCAATCCGCCTCCACGCCGGTGTATTACTTACCTCCGCCCAAGACACGGGATAATCAGGAATGGATCCTGATGCGTACTAGCTACGTCCATGAAGGGAATTTTCACCAGGAATGGGACTGGCAAAATAATGCGCGCCCAAATGCCGCGACTTGCGAGCTACTCAAGGCCTATTTGCCGCAATTGCCAATATCGGTGTCGGCAATAAGCCGGGGAGCGCTGGGGACATGCGTATTCTGGACAGAAAAAGAGGGGACGGAAACCCTGGATGTGCTTATCGATATGTTGAACAAGCTGGATCAAGCGAGTAGCCAATCCGATGAGCAGGCCTAGATTGCGGGCGCGGTTTCACGTAAATCGCAGCTAAGCCCTACGCGCTCCCCATCAATCATTTCGCTGAGTTCTTTGATCATTTGAAGCCGGCGGGGATCCTGGTGCATTGATTCCATAAGCAACTGTTGCGCCTTGCGATAAAACGCCAGCCGATCGCTGATCGCTATGGATTTATCGCCCTGCGCGATATAAGACATCACTGACACCATTAAATAAGCCCAACGTAATTCCGTCTGATACGCTTCCAACTCGACCTCATTAATAGTGCCCTGCGCGGCAAGCTGCATGATGAGATGCATGGCCTCATTGAGATGCAATTGGGTTTTAGCTATTTGGGCATCGCTATCTTGCTGGTAACTAATATTTTGTCGATTTTTAGGATTGAGCAACTCTTCTGAATAATGCTCACTTTTAAGAATCGCAGCCTCAAGATGCTCAGGATGTTTATCTTCCAGCGCGAGCATTTGATGCAGCAAGGCGATAACCATGTCATTGATATGCTTGGTAATAGCCCTATTTGGCAACGTATGCTCCAGACAGCCCACCAATTCATTGAGATCTTCCACCCGGATTCGCAATCGACGCTGCTCCAATCTGCGCTGGCGTTGACGCTGCTGCATGCGATTGAGCAAGCTCACCGCGAAAAGTGTTATCAGCATCAAGAAAACAAGAATCACAATCAAGGTCATGCGGCAATCTACAAGAACAGAGTAAATTAGGTTTCAAGTTTTTATCCCTTTCTTATCCTTAAGCAATCTAAAAACAAAAAAACAATATGTAACAAACAGTTAATATATTATTTTAAAGTAAAACATCATTTCAATTAACCCCAAGTTTTGCACTCATCGGCGGGTTCTACTATAAATCTTCGAGGAAATTATAGCTTGACCCCTTGGGATTCAAGACTTATATATGCGCACCTTCACAGCAGTTTAACCCGTCTTAGGGAGGATGTTGTAACTGTTTGGCGCATTTTTCTACAAACAACAACTCCACCTTCTTTTATAGAGATGCTTCTAACCACCATGGGTAAATCCTTAGTTATCGTTGAATCGCCCGCCAAAGCGAAAACCATTAATAAATATCTGGGCAA
>DATIGS010000145.1:0-15521 GCA_035481425.1 Cellvibrio sp.
CACACACTCAGCTTCTTTGAAACCGCGTGTAGTAACCGCTGGCGTACCAACACGGATACCGGAGGTCACGAAAGGTGAACGCGGGTCGTTTGGTACAGCGTTTTTGTTCACAGTGATGTGCGCTTTGCCCAGTGCTTCATCGGCATCTTTACCCGAGTAAGATTTGCCGATCAGATCAACCAGCATCAAGTGATTTTCAGTACCGCCGGATACGATGTTGATGCCACGCTCGATGAACGTTTTTGCCATGGCTTTTGCATTTTTTACAACTTGTTGCTGGTAAGCCTTGTACTCAGGGCTCATCGCTTCTTTGAAGCTGATCGCTTTTGCAGCAATCACGTGCATCAATGGGCCACCTTGGCCGCCAGGGAATACCGCTGAGTTCAACTTCTTCTCAATCTCTTCGTTGGCTTTTGCCAGAATCAAACCACCGCGTGGACCGCGCAGGGTTTTGTGGGTGGTGGTGGTGGTTACGTCGGCGATTTGCACCGGGTTAGGATAAAGACCAGCGGCAACCAGACCAGCAACGTGTGCCATATCCACAAACAGATAGGCGCCTACTTTGTCGGCGATGTCGCGGAAGCGCTGCCAGTCCACTACTTGTGAGTAAGCAGAGAAGCCAGCAACGATCACTTTAGGCTTGTGCTCCACCGCCAAACGCTCTACTTCTTCGTAATCGATCAAACCAGTAGCAGGGTTCAAACCGTACTGGATCGCGTTGTAGTACTTGCCGGATGAACTCACTTTAGCGCCGTGAGTCAGATGCCCACCATGAGCGAGACTCATCCCCAGGATGGTATCGCCCGGCGCGCAGAGTGCAGCGTAAACGGCTTGGTTAGCCTGAGAACCTGCGTGTGGCTGTACGTTAGCGTAATCGGCGCCGAATAACTCTTTTGCACGCTCGATCGCCAAAGATTCGGTAACATCCACATATTCACAGCCACCGTAATAACGCTTGCCTGGATAACCTTCGGCGTATTTGTTGGTAAGCTTGGTGCCTTGCGCTGCAATCACCATTGGGCTGGTGTAGTTTTCAGAGGCAATCAACTCGATATGCTCTTCCTGGCGCTGGCCTTCGTTCTGGATTGAAGCCCAGATTTCGGGATCAAAAGAAGCAATAGTTTGGTTTTTATCAAACATAGATAAGTCCTGAGTTGACCTGCGAGCCACAGCAACTGGCCGAGGTGATGGGTGGGAAGGGGAAAATTTTAGGCGCGCATTGTACACCAGGCGCCTAAAAAGCTTCCACGCAAAAAATTCATGCAAGACGGTAATACTATTCATGTAAAAATGTATTACTGCCGGACTGCCGAAGGAGCCGCACCAAGAGAGCGCAAAAGTGATGAAAAACAGGCATTGCGTCTACGACAACTTCTTTTTTCGGTGATAAAAAGACAGTTAACAATGACAAATTGCTGTCGTAAAAAGAAACAATTCCCAGATTTAATGGATTTTTTTCAATTCCTGCCAAATAGGCCTCGCTTTTGCTACAGCAAAAGTAAACCTGGGGTTCCTACCCGATAATGGGTTGTTATTGATCATTAAGGATTCGAGTGATGTTGGGTTTTCGCAGATTGGTGAACGGTGTTTTTTGTTTGGCTTTGGCCGTAGTAGCTACTTACACACAGGCGCAGGCTGAGGGAGGGTACCAGCGCAGTTACATCATAGGAGCGGGGGATGAAGTCCGGGTTACCATTTATGGACAACCCGAACTCACGGCAGAAAGTCAGGTAAGTGCCGCGGGAATGATAGTGGTTCCGCTACTGGGCAATTTATCGATCGCCGGTAAAAGCAGTGCCGAAGCCGCTTATCTCATCGCCGAGCGCTACCAGCAAGGCAATTTTCTTAAAAACCCGCAGGTGAACCTGCTGGTCACTAAATACCGCAGCCAGGTCGTGGCCATTCTGGGCAAGGTCAACAACCCCGGTAAATTGGTGCTTGAGGGGCCGACAAGCCTGACCCAAGCGCTCGCGTGGGCGGGAGGCATCGCCGCCAATGGCAGTGAACGCCTCATCCTGACCCGTATCACTAAAAGTGGTCGGCAGGAGCGCACTGAATATGATCTGCAAAAATTGCTCAACTACGATGCCGACGAATTGCAAACAACCTGGTTACAAGATGGTGATACCCTCTATGTACCCAACGCCGGACGCTTTTATGTCAATGGCGAGGTGCACTCTCCGGGGATGTACCCGCTCGATAGACCTTTAAATGTCATGCAAGCCCTTAGCGCCGGTGGTGGACCAACCTCCCGCGCCAGTGAAAGCAGTGTCAAACTGTTTCGCCAACAGGCAGATGGGTCGGTCAAAGAACTACGCGCCAAATCCGATGAGCAAGTGATGGATGGCGATGTGCTGGTGGTCAAGGAAAGTATTTTTTAACGGGAGCTATACATGAATCTCAACGCACTGATAAGCATTCTGCTAGCGCGCAAAATTTCAATTATTGCCACTACTGTTCTGGCGATAGTTATTGCCATTGTCGTAAGTTTATTCACTCCCAGGACTTATACCGCCGCTACCGACCTCTTGGTAGACAGCCGCGGGCTCGATCCTATTAGCGGCCAAGCCCAGCCTATCCGCTCGACCGGCGCGTACCTCTCTACCCAGGCCGATATCATCCGCAGCCACAATGTGGGCACCAAGGTAATGACCGAGGTACAGCTGGAGACTAATGCGACCGTCATCAAGGAAGCAAAACTGACCGGCGATGCCGAAAGGGATAAACGCCGCATACTTGGCTTTCTCGCCCAAGGGCTGGTTGTCACCCCCAAACGTGAAAGCAGCATCCTGACAATTGCGTTCCAGTCGAAGGATCCTGCACTAGCCGCACAAGTCGCCAATGCGTATGCCGAGGCCTATATGTTGACCAATCTGGAACTGCGTATTGAGCCGGCTAAACAGACCACCCAATGGTACAACCTGCAATTGGAAGGGCTGCGCACCGACCTCGTTGACAAGCAGGATGCGCTCTCCAACTATCAGGAAAAGCACAACATCATCGTGTCGTCTGATCGGCTCGACCTTGAGTCAGCCAAGCTGGAAGAACTCTCGTCGATGTTAATTGCCGTGCAAAGTGAACGTTTGAATTCCCAAAGCCGCAGTGACCAAATCGAAAATACCAAACGCGGCCAGGTAGAAACCCGCGCATTGGACAATCCCCAGGTGCAAAAGCTGGCTACGGATATAGCCCAGGCCCAGGAACGCCTGAACGAGCTGGCCACACAAGTAGGCGAAAATCACCCGCAATACCGCCAGGCCCTGAGCGATGTAGGTTCACTTAAAAAACAAATGAATCGTCAGATAGAGTTAATCAGCAGTGGCTTGAAATCATCAATCGAGCTATCGCTAGCGCGCGAAGAGCAGCTCAAAACCGAACTGGCGCATCAAAAAGAATTGGTCTTGCAACTTAGCCGCAACCGCAACGAAATTACCCTGCTCAGACAAGAGGTTGATAACGCCCAGGCCGCTTACGATGCAGCACTTGCCCGCACCGCCGAATCGCGGCTGGAAAGCCAGATCGCCGCAACCGACGTGGCGGTGCTCAACAGCGCTATGACACCCGGGCGCCCCACTTCACCAAAGCCGGTGATGACCACATTACTTGCAACAATCATCGGGCTATTATTGGGCACCGCCATTGCCCTGTGTCGGGAATGGCTGGACCAGCGTATTCGCAGTGCGCAAGATTTGGAACAGGGGTTGGGGCTTGTAGTACTCGCCCAAATCCCGGCAGATATATCCGCCGTGTATAAGGAGGCCAAGGCATGAACGATCTCGCACAAGTATTAGGCAATAGCGACAGCATGCTCGCCACTTCGACCAGAATGGGCCCGATGCTGGTCGCCAAAGGCAAAATTAATCCCAAGGACTTGAGCATGATTTTGGCTGCCCAGAAAAAACATGGCCTTCGCTTTGGCGAAGCCGCCCTCAAATTGGGGTTGGTTAAGGATGAAGATATCAATGCCATCCTTGCCGAGCAATTTGCTTATACGCAAACACCCGCCGCATCAAGCAAGCTTGATCGTCGCCTGAGTGCTCTTTTCCAACCTGATAGCGCGCAAGCCGAAGCATTGCGCAGCCTGCGCAGTGAACTGCAATTACGCTACTTCAACCCGCAGCCGCACCGGGCGCTCACGCTGGTGAGCGCGGAAGATGCCGCCGGGAGCGCACTTACAGCCGCTAATCTCGCGATCAGTTTCGCCCAGCTCGGCTTACGCACCTTATTGATCGATAGCAATCTGCGCCGCCCGCAACTGAACAAGTTATTCGATTTACCTGAACATTCGCCGGGATTATCCGACTGGTTAGCGGAACGCACATCAGTAGCGCCCACGGCCATAGATTCGGTACGCGGTCTGTCGGTTTTGCCCGCAGGTACACGTGCACCTAATCCCCAGGAGCTATTGGCGAGCAAGCATTTTCAGGAGCGGATCGGCACTTTGGCGCTGCGTTTTGACGTCACGCTGATCAGCACAACGCCTATGGACTCCAACCGTGACGCACAACTGGTAGCCGCACAAACAGGTGCTGCACTTTTGCTGGCTCGCACTCATATAACTTCTACCAAAGCGCTCACGGCAATCACCAGCCGTTTACGTGAATTGGGTGTGCGCCTGGTTGGCGCCAGCTTGCAAGGGTGATGGACGAACCGCTATCCGGTATATGAAAAGAGAGGTACGGATGAGTTACGGACAAGTCTACCGAGCTACAGCATTGCCCAATGCCAATCGCGCAACTGGCGTCGACAGCGATCAATGGTTGATTACCGCCATACTGATGGCGGCGGTGGGTTATCAGGCATTGTTATGCATGGCCAATACCTTTGGCTTTCGCACATCGGTGGCGATTGTTGGGGCGGCCGAGGCACTGATTTTACTCGCTTGTGTGCCCATCCTTGTGCGGCGTTTCCTGCCAGGGGTGATCGTCATCATGCTGCTGGCGGGCGCTTATTTTTGTCTGGCTGCATTGGTCAGCGGCCAACTCAATCCCAAAACCTTCCGCGATCTACTTATCCCCCTCTGTTTTTTTTGGCTGGGCTGCAACCTTGGACGACCGGAACTGATTGATCGCGCACTGGTTTGGATTATTGCGGTGATCATTAGTGTCGGTTTATTTGAGCTGCTAATGCTCGATACCTATACCGAATTTTTTGACATTTTTAGCTACTACGTCAGCACTGGCAATCTCGCGCCTATCACCGATTATGTGCGCGAGAGCAAGCTCCAACTCAATGGAACCCGCCCTGAAGGTATTGGCCGGACCCTGCTGCCCGGCTTGATCGGTAGCCACCGGGTCTCCTCCATCTTTTTAGAGCCGGTATCGCTTGGTAACTTCGCGACACTTATGGTTGCCTGGGGCTTGGCGCGCGACACCAAAGATTGGCGCAAGGGCGCGTTTTTTGTGGTCTCTGCGCTGGTGCTAATCGTGCTTTGCGATTCCCGCTTCGCCCTGTTGCTTGTGCCATTGATGCTTATCACTCGCTTGGCACTACATGGCGCCGCGCTGAATATCACCTTCTTTGCACCGTTTGCGGGAATTGCCCTCGTCTTGCTGGTTGGCGCCGTCACAACCGAGTACGGCGATAGTTTTATAGGGAGAGTGGCCCTGAGTGGCTGGGCATTGATGGACTTCAATACCGAATTGCTGCTGGGCATGACTGTACCCCGCTTTTACGGCGACATGGGATACGCCTATACGATCGCCGGTTTTGGCCTGCCGCTATGTTTACTGCTCTGGTTTAGTCTCTGGCTACAACCAATGCCCGACGAGCGCGGCCGCCGCTTTCGCGCTTTCATAGCGCTTTATATCGCGCTCATCCTGACTATTAGCGGCAGCTCTCTATTCGCCTTCAAAACATCCGCCCTGCTCTGGTGCCTGTTCGGTTGCATGCTGCAAAACCCGGCCCCCAGACCTGCGCCAATCGTCCGCACTGAGGTAAACCATGTCTATTAACGTCACCCATGTAGTACGCCAATACCTGCCGTCTATTGGCGGGATGGAAGAAGTGGTGCGTAATATTGCCCGCCATCAAGTGCGGCAGGGCCACAAGGCGACCCGGATAATCACGCTCGACCGCCTGTTCCGCAATACCGACGAACAGTTACCGGCGCGCGACACCCTTGATGGTGTAGAAGTCATCCGCCTGCCTTATCGCGGGTCGACTCGCTATCCACTATGTCCATCCGTGCTGAAACATTTAGGTGATAGCGAACTGATTCATGTGCATGGCGTAGACTTTTTTTACGATTTCCTCGCCGCCACCAAATGGCTGCATAAGCGCCCACTGGTGCTCTCGACCCACGGTGGTTTTTTTCATACCAGCTTTGCTTCGCGGAGCAAAATGGCCTATTTCAATACTGTCACCCGGCTTTCCTCCAGCGCCTACAGCCAAGTGGTGGCCACCAGCGCCAACGACGGCCAATTGTTCGGACGCATTATGAAACCGAACAAATTACAGGTGATCGAAAACGGCGTTGATATCGAGAAATACGCCAATCAGGCATCGCCTACCCTTCAGCCAACCATGATTTACTTCGGCCGTTGGTCATCCAACAAAGGGTTGTTACCCGCGTTAGAAATGTTTGCCCAATTGCATCGTCAGCATCCCCAATGGCGCCTGATTATTGCAGGACGAGAATACGACCACAGTTGCGCCGAACTGCAATTGGAAGTCGACAAACTGCAACTGCAAGGCGCTGTGACATTGGCGCCCAACCCCAGTGATGCAGAGATACGCGCACTTATTAATCAGGCGAGTTACTTTCTCTGCCTGTCCCGCCACGAAGGCTTTGGTATAGCGCCAATTGAAGCTATGAGTGCTGGTTTAACGCCAGTACTGAGTGATATTCCACCGTTTCGCCGGCTAGTTGATGACTCCGGCCTGGGCTTCCTAACACCGTTGGGAGCCGCACCGGATAAAGCAATCGACCAGCTACTGCAATTGCATGAACAGGGTGACTCCGCCTATCAATCCAGGCGAGCCACCGCAATGGACTTCGCCCAGCGCTACGCCTGGCCACAAGTCGCTGACCGTTATCTGGCACTTTATGCCAAGTTAGGAGGTCGATCATGAAACAGTTAAGCTTCCGCTCGTTCCTTTTCGTTTTAATCGCTTTGTTAATAGCCTGCACCACCCAGGCAAACTGTCTGGATTCAGCGCGCCTCACGGGCGTGAATTTGGCAGGTGCCGAATTCAACACCAAAAACTTACCCGGTGTCGTCTTCAAGGATTACACCTATCCCAAAGCCACCGAACTGGCTTTTATCGCCGCTCAAGGCGCCAATGTCATCCGCCTGCCATTTCGCTGGGAACGCCTCCAACGCGAACTTAACGGCCCACTGGACGCTGCCGAACTCAAGCGCTTGCAAACCACTATTGACCAAGCCAAGGCCCAAGGTTTGTGTGTCTTACTGGATGTACATAACTACGCCAAATATTACGGCGAACCAATGACCACGGCGCCATTACAGAATGGCTTTGTCGCATTCTGGATCGCGTTGGCGGCGCAAATGAAGGATGCAGAATATGTCGCCTTTGGACTGATGAATGAACCCGCACACATGCCCCTCAATGATTGGGCCGTGTTAGCGAAACGCACCTTAGCGGAATTGCGTAAAGCGGGTGCCCAGAATCTCATTCTGGTAGGCGGCGGCAGTTGGAATGGCCTTCATAGCTGGTTTAAAGGCGGGGAAGGCAATAACAACGCGGAGGCATTTGCCGGCCTGAGCGATCCATTAAAACGCACCGTCATTGAGGTCCATCAATATGCCGACACCTATTATTCGGGCACCAAACTGGATTGCTACCCGCCTGAGCATTTCGACTCCAAATTCGAGCGCATTGGCCAGTGGGCAAAGGACAACCAACTGCAGCTGTTTTTGGGCGAGTTTGGGATGGCCACAACAGCTCCCTGCCTTGCGACACTGGATCGCTTTCTGAAATTAATGGCAGGCGATGAATGGAAAGGTTGGACTTACTGGGCGGCTGGCAGCTGGTGGGGAACCTATCCTTTTGCCCTTAATTCAAGCGCTACTGAACCATCACCGCAGTGGTCCTACCTGAAAACCTATTTCTACCGGGAGCCAGACGTTAGCCGACCCCTGCCCCCCGAGAACGCAACGCAATAATTGCTGATCACCTGAAGGATTTAACCTATGAACCAGCCTGCACCCTTGCCGTCCATAAGTGACGAGAGCACTACCAAGCCAGTCTTTTTAGTGCTCTCCGCACACGATTACCGCTCTCCGCGCCAGGCAAGCATCCATTTCATCACGCGTGAATTGGCCAAAATGGGCAAGACCCGGTTTTTCTCGTTGCGCTATAGCAAACTTTCCCGCTATACCCATGATCCACGCTTGTCGCTGGACGGCGAAGCCAATCGCATCGGGCTGCACCAAGGGGTGGAATGCTATTTGTGGAAAACCCTTTACCACCCATTCAACACCCGTCGCCCATGGTTGCGCCCAATTGAAAACCTCATGTATAGCCTGTACAGCAGAGGCAGCAACCCGGTCTTGCGTCGCTGGATCAGCGAAGCGGATGTCATCCTGCTGGAGAGCGGCGTCGCGCCGATTTTTTTCGACCTGATCAAGCAGCTCAATCCCAATGCCAAGGTACTCTATCGCGCCTCGGACGCGCTCGACACCATCAATGTCGCTGAGTATGTAAATCAAGCATTCGTCCGTGCTGCGCCGCAAATGACGACCATAGGCCTACCCTCAAAAGCCTTGGCCGATGGCATTCCCAGCCGCCATAACCTCGCATTCATTCCCCACGGAATCGACCATTCCGTTGCAGAGCGGGCCGATCCATCCCCTTATGATGGGGGAATCCATGCGGTGTCAGTTGGTTCAATGTTGTTTGATCCTCAGTTCTTTGTACTTGCCTCACGTCGCTTCCCGGAAATCCAATTCCATGTGATAGGTTCGGGGCATCCGCGTCACCCCGACTATGGCCCCAATGTGCACCTCTACGGCGAAATGCCATTTGCCCAAACTCTGCCCTACATCAAGCACGCGCAACTGGGTATAGCCCCCTACTCGAGCGTTAATTTGCCGGTATACCTGCGCGATACCTCGATGAAACTGATCCAGTATGCGTTTTTTGGTGTACCTGCAATCTGCCCGCACTTTATCGCTGCGGACTACAGCAACCGCTTCGGCTATGACCTCGGCGATGAGGAATCCATCGCCCAGGCAATAAATCGCGCACTTCACCCGGAACAGCCAATCCGCAATCAGCAAGTGCTTAATTGGGAGCAGGTAACCGAGCGTATGCTTCGGCCCAAAGCCTTCGCCGACACGGAGCTGGTGCTATGAGCCAGCACGCTGAAAATAACCTCGCCCTCGGCGGCTTCAAACTGCTATGCACTACCGGAAGCGATCTCGAAAAGCGTTTGCAACAGTGTCTGGAACACCGTGAGCAGACTGCCCTGTTTTTCGCCAATACCAACTTTATCGTCCAGTGCCAAGGGATGCAGGAGGCGATGGCAAAGGACACGATCATCATTAACGACGGCATAGGCGTTGACATAGCGACCTGGCTCGTCCATCGCACCCGCTTTCCGGAAAATCTTAACGGTACTGATTTCATTCCCACATTTCTGCACAACCTCCAGGCACAGGGCCGTGTCTATTTATTCGGCGGCAAACCGGGCATCGCTTTGCGTGCTGCGCAAACACTGCGCACCGAATTCGGGGTGAATGTGGTGGGTACCAGCGATGGCTACGAACAAGGAAAAGATACCCCTGCATTAATCCAGCGAATCAACGACAGCGGTGCCAATGTACTGCTGGTAGCCATGGGTAATCCGCTTCAGGAGCGCTGGATATTGCAGCAACGTCAATATCTAAATGCGAGTTTGTTGCTGGGTGTGGGAGCAATGCTGGATTTCCTGGCGGGCGATAAGCCCCGCGCTCCCGATTGGGTCAGGCGTTTACGGTTAGAGTGGTTCTACCGTTTGTGCCTGGAACCCGCTCGCCTCGCACGCCGCTATACAGTGGATATTGGCGTGTTCCTTGCGCTCTGCCTGCGCACAGGCAAGCGAACTGACATCAGCTCCAACGAAGGTTAATGCCATGCGTATTCTCGCTGCTCCGGCGTTCAGCAACGAAAAAGTAAATCCCTACAATGCATTACTCTACCGCGAACTGCAAAAACTGGGGGTAGATGTAGGTGAGTATCAACACGCCAAAGCCCTGAAGGACCAAGTGGACCTGGTGCATTATCACTGGCCAGACGACTACACCAACCCAAAGGGATTGGTAAAAACCTGGCAGCGTATATTGCTGTTGGCGTTTATGGTGTGTGTACTCAAACTCAAAGGCCGCAAACTGGTTTATACAGTGCACAATACCGCACCGCATGATGCGTTTCGGCCGCGGCTTTCGAAACTGTTTATGGGCTGGTTTATTCGCCGCTGCGATGGTTTTATCTTTATGAGTGAGGCAAACAGGGCTGCCTTTTACCAACGCTATCAGCCGCCGGAAAATATCCCTTACGCCATCATTCCCCATGGCCACTATCGCAACAGTTATCCGCCCGAGATAACTCGCCTGGCCGCCAAACAATTATTGGAACTGAACACCAATAAAAAAGTGTTGTTATTTGTGGGCATGATTAAACCCTACAAAAATATTCCCGCGTTGATGAAAGCGTTCAACGAAGCGCAGCTTGCAGACTATCAATTAGTTATTGCCGGCACGCCCGACACGCCTGAATTGCGCGCGGAATTGGAAGCACTCAAAGATGCGAATACACGTTTATTTTTACGTTTTATTCCCGACAACGAATTGAACGTGTACATGAGCGCAGCGGAAGTCGTGATATTGCCTTATCGGGCGATCCTCAATTCCGGCGCCCTGTTGTTGGCGCTGTCGTTCAATCGCCCTGTGATAGCACCGCATATGGGAGCGATCATCGACATGCAAAAAAACCTGGGATCGCAATGGATTTATGGATACACCGGCGATTTAACCGCGAACAATTTGCAACAGGCATTAATCGCGCTGGAGCAAAGTGACCGCCAGCCCATTTGCCCACTCGACAATTACAACTGGGACAAGCTTGCTGCAAATACGCTGGATTTTTATCGCCAACTTATAGCTCCCCCCGCCAACCCGGCCGAATTACCAGAGACTGGCAGCTCGCATTGATCTTCATTGCAGCTGCCATTCCCTATCCACCCAATTCTCCTCCTCCAAATATAAGTAACTCATGAGCCTGAAAAAAAGTTTTGGTAAAAGCACTCTCTGGATGAGCGCCGCAGCGAGCGGCAACAGCGTGATTAGTTTTCTGATTTTTATTATTCTCTCGCGTTTACTGGCACCAGCCGAAATCGGCTTGGTCGCATTCGCATTGATCATTGTAGAACTCGGCAAAATCATGGTGAGCGCGGGATTACCGCATGCCATAGTTCGCCATCACGAATGGAACGAACGCTATTCTGCAACCTGTTTTTATCTCAACCTGTTGCTGGCAACCCTGGTCACGTTGACAGTTTTTTTTATCGGCGCGCCGGTGATAGCTCACTACTACGACCCACGCGCAGAATTATTAGTACAAGCGTTGTCGATAGGCTTTTTTCTGGAGGGATTAAAAGCGGTCCACGAAGGTAAGCTGCGCCGCGAATTCCAATTCCGCGCCATGGCACTCCGCACAATTGCTGGCAGCCTCTTAGGTGGACTCACCGGTGTCATACTCGCCTTTCAAGGTTATGGTGTATGGGCTCTGGTGTGCCAGCAACTGGTTAACCAATTCATTGTGTTGATAATTACGGTGAAGAGTGCTCGCTGGTTACCCGGGTTATCCTTTTCACTTCCTGATGCACGTGCCCTGCTCGCCTTCTCCATGCCGCTAACGGCGGCGCAAATGATCAGCAACTTCGCCTCTAAAATTTACGAAATGCTGGTGGGTGTTTTACTCGGGCCGGCCGCACTGGGCTTTTTCCGCGTTGGCGGCCGCGCGTTATTTATCCTCCAGGAAATTGTACTTAAACCCTTTGAGCAGACATTGTTGCCTGCACTCTCGCGCATGACCGAACGAGAACAGCGTGCACAGGGCACTCTGCGAGTAATTCGCATGGCCGCCTATTTCGCATTTCCGATTTTTTTTGGTGCTGCAGCATTGGGCCCGGAATTTATTGAGTTCGCATTTACCAGCAAATGGGCACAGAGCGGACAGGTCATGACTTTTTTGGCGCTAGGTATAGCACCTATGGTGGTCGAAATTCAGGTGCACTCGGCGTTGACTGCGAGCGGGAAATCAAAACAAGCAATGATTCTGGCCTGTATGAACTTCAGCCTTAATTGCTTATTAGGATTACTGTTGGTGCCTTACGGGATAGTTGCCGCAGCAGCAGGCTTTGCGCTGCGTAATTATTTGAGTGTCATCTACACCATGTTTGTGTTCAAGAAAATATTTGGCGTCAGCATGACAACCCAATTCCGCACTGTTGCACCGACTTTAGCAGCAGCTGCCATGATGTTTGGAATAGTCTTGTTAGTAAAATATGCGCTGCCAAACGACCTCCACTTGATTGTGCGTTTGGCACTGCTTGCAGCGATAGGAGCTGTGGCTTACTCATTGATTATGACGTGCATCTTTCGACAAGAAACAAAACATTTCTTGAATGAGAGCGCCGCAATGGCCCCCGCCAAAGCTAAACCAGTAATTAGCAAACTGCAGCGTTTATTAAGGCTGGCGTAAAACTGGAAGGGGCAAAAGCTGCAAGATAAGGAAGGGGGGCGGAATTTAATAAGTTAAACTAAATCCAAGACTCCCCAACGCATAATCATAATCGCGGTAGGTTACTGGAGATTCGCGATCGACCCACTGGCTGTCGAGACGAATCGACATTGATTCGGAAAAACGATAGACCAATGAGAGCGGGGTGAAACTAGTGATAGTTTCATCGCGCGCTGGCTCCTGATCGCGCTGCACATACTCGTTCTCACCATAGCGGCCCTCAATCCTAACCTGCCATTTTCTGCTGGGTTCCCAGGTCATTCGCAGGAATCCAGCGCGAATATCGGATGGAGAGTCAGATGATTCACCCACGGCTGGTTCACTGTGGCTGTAACCCAACGTTAATTCGACTTTTTCACTGACTGCCCAATTAGCGTCTAATAGGGATTGAGTACCAACACCCGCGTTGACCTCACCATCACGCTCAAAGCGCCCGACTGTGGCCGTAATACGGGTTTTCGTTGTAAGGGCCCATACGCCTTCGATCTCACGTTGTTGATAATCGAAATCCAGCGATAGTGGTTCATTCGGATCAGGAACAGGATAGACGCGATCACCATCGCGTACGCGAATACCTAAACTGGAGTTATTGTTCGTACGATATGAAAGCTCGATAAAAGCCTCTTTATCGTCGAATTCCAGATATTGGCGCGTTGAATTGGAGTGGGTTTGGTTGGCCTGACTTGCGCCAGTGATAATACTGATATGTTTGCTGGTACCTAAGGTCAATTGCGCCTTGGTGTCATCTCGTGAGACTACGTCGTTTCCGGTAAATTCCAACTGGTCGACCGGATATGCATCGCGTTTCCATGTGATATCGGTTTTTACTCGGGTAGTCCAATCGCTGTGCCAACCAGCACTTCCCTCATAAAAATCTGTATCCAACTCATCCCGCTGGTCGTACGCATATTGGGTGCCACGCACACTAAATCCCAATTGTTGCTTACTAAAACGCTGGTTCGCTGCAAGCGATAAAGATGCGACGGTATATCGCTCTGAATCGACGTCGGGACTGCGGGCAAAGTTGCTGTCCCACTGCTCGCGCGCACCGAATCCTACTGTAAAACGATCTTGTGCCGTTGCAGTTGCACAGAGCAACCACAAAGGCACAACAACACAGGGTTTGACAGGCTTAATCCATTTTTTAATAGACATGCTGCCCGACGAATCCTTTAAAAATAGTTTTCCACAAAATTTTAATATCCAAGATAACCGACCAATTGCGAATGTATTCCAAATCGTAAGCTATACGACCTGACATTTTATCGAGAGTTTCAGTTTCACCACGGAAACCGTTCACCTGGGCCAAACCGGTGATACCGGGTTTTACTTTATGGCGCAACATATAGCCTTTAATTTGCCCACGATAGAATTCGTTGTGCGCCACGGCGTGAGGACGCGGCCCTACCAACGACATGCTACCGGAGATAACGTTGAACAATTGCGGCAACTCATCCAGCGAAGTGCGGCGCAAAAAATTTCCGTAGGGAGTGATGCGTGGATCTTCGCGTTTTGCCTGCGCAACATTAGGACCATCTTCGCATACCGTCATGGAGCGGAATTTCCACACTTTAATGCGTTCACCGCCCATACCGTAACGAGTTTGTTTAAAAAACACTGGACCAGCCGAAGTCAATTTCACACCGATTGCGATAAGCAACATTGGAATTGCTAATACGGTCAAAATCCCTAAACCCAATACCAAATCTTCCAGACGTTTTGCCCATCCATTATCAACCAATGGTGAGTCATAAATGCTCAATGCTGGAATTCCTTGCAAGCAAGTTAAACGTGAATGCAAAAGATCGAAACTGAATACATCGGGGATCACATAAGGAGACACGGTAGTATCCGCAAGTCGATCAATTACAGAATGCATACGCAATTCAGCGCGCATCGGCAATGCGACAAACACTATATCCAGCTTGCCGTCGTGGGCGTCCTGATAGAGTTGCTCCAGCCCACCTTTTACTTCGATGTTTTGGCCGAACAGGCGGCGACCAACATCGTTATTCGGTGCGCGGTCATCGTAAAAGCCCATGACCCTATATCCCAGCCAAGGCATAACAGCCATAGAGTTAATCAGGCGCAGCCCCAGTTCATTGGCACCAACAATCGCCACGCGACGCGGCTCCGTCGGTTTTGCGCGCAGTTTTGCTAACAAAACACGGCGGCCGATGTGCATTGCAACCATGGCGCCGGGTGTAGCAAGCAACCAACAGCTGATGGCTAAGAGACCAAGACTCGCAAAAGGATAAACGAGCACGGCCGCAAACATAATGAACAGCAGGGTAGCAAACCAGGCGAGTAATAAACGGATAGCCAAATCCGTCATGGAGTGGCCGCGCCAAAGGTAATAAACCTCATTACTCTCGGCAAAAAAACCAAAAATGATTACAGCACTAATGGCAAATGCAGTGTAGAGGTTAGTCCACTCCATTCCCAATAAATGAAGCGTGCCCCACAGCATGAACACAATTAGCGCACTATCAAAAGCGCGGAAAAGCGCAAGGATTTTGGAATGGTGGAAACGTACGACAGGTGGTTCATTGGATAAAGAGGCAGGACTAACCAAAGCCCCTTCAACAGTTGATTCGCTCATTGCTATCTCCATGCGAGTTACTAAAGTACACCAGCAATTTGCTGCGTTACAAATCTTCGCAAGTTATAAAGCATTTTTCAGGCCAAGAGCACTTTTACTGCGTTTTAATTCCGTTTTAACCTTAAAAATTAGAACCACCTTCAGTTATACATCAAAAAACCCACCAAACCTC
>DATIGS010000146.1:0-3033 GCA_035481425.1 Cellvibrio sp.
CCACTTGCCAATAATTAGGTAGGCTAATCGCCCTCGCCAGCATTGGCGAGGGTTTTTAACTCTTGCCATAGGCTGCGTTCAGCTATCGCCTTTTTCCGTAGTTCTTCCAATTCTGTGCGAGAAAAAACGCGACCATTTTTAATCACCCATTCTGGATTTTGTAACGTCCGCAAATTTTCCAACGGGTTTTGTTCAGACACAATCATGTCAGCGTTGTAGCCTGGAGCGATGAGCCCGAGTCGGGATTCCTTGCCCAATGCCTTGGCCGCATTCATGGTTGCTGCACGCAAGATTGCAATGCTGGCCAGGCCTGCCTGTTGCAGCAACGCCATCTCCTTATGGGTGGCGAGGCCGTGGGGTGATAACAATACGCCTGAGTCGGAACCGACTAGCAAGGTCAGGTTTGCTTTGTATAGTTCGTGGGTAATTTCCTGAAGGAAGCTGAAGGTTTTTTTGTTGTGCACAATCATTTCTACCGGACTATTTAGCCAGCGTTTTAGCTGATTCTGTTTTTCTTCGAACGCGATAATGGGCGAGATATAGTCTTGCGGCAGACTATTAAGATAAGCCTCTTTATGTTCGCTGATTTGGGTGAGATGCCAAAAAATATTTAGCGTTGGAGTAATCGGCGTATCCAGGGATTTTAATTGAATTATGGTTTTAGCCAGATGTTGTTTGTCTTCCTGGTAATTCAGTGGTCCCTGAAATATATCTTCCACATGCTCCAGTGATTGCAATCCTTTTAGCGTATTCCACTCCATACCATCCACGGGATGAGGGCCGTGTTTTGCGACGGGTATATTCTGCTTCTTCGCCTCACTTAATAGCGCTTGCAATACCGGCGCGGTTAAATTGCCATAGGCTTTTATCAGGTCGTATCCTTGTTGTTTTGCACTGACCACCGCATTAATCGCCTCGGCGGGTTTGTGCGCAGGGTAGTGCATATGTGGATTTTTAAACCCGGAAATAATCGGGCTACTTACCGTAATTGTGCTGCCGATCCTGCGGCCGTCCTCAAGTTCTTTGCGCCATATTAAATGTTCTTTCACACCATTCATCAGCCGTAAATGGGTAACGCCGTGGGACAGCGCGATAGTAAACGTTGCCGGATCAAACGCGTGCACATGCATATCAATCAGCCCGGGCATCACGTAAAGTCCTTTGCCATCATGATGGGTAAAGTTGGACTCTGTTATAGCGCTTAGCGCCGGATTTATGGCGATGATTTTTCCGTTACGTAAGTGCAGTTGGCGGTCTTTAATGATGCGCCCCGTTTTCATATCGACAATGTGCAAGTTGTCGATATAAATCGATTGTGTGGTATTTGAATCACGGGCGTGGGACGGCAAGTGGAAGGTTGCGCATACAATCAATATGCAGAAGGTAAATACGGCTGTTGTCAGGTTCATGTGTGCTTCCTCGTTATTGGTTGAAAGCACTATTTCATGAACAATCGTTTTCCTCGTCTAATGTCCTGATTCTAAACGGCCAGAATCTTGATTCTGGATGTGTTGTTTCATACTGCGGTATTCACTGGGCGTCATGCCGGTGATTTTTTTAAAGGACTGGTTAAAGGTTGCCTTTGAACTAAATCCGGCCGCGAGGGCGAGATCGGTAAGGTTGGTATTCCCGTTAGTATTGTCAATGAGTGTGGATTTTATCTGCTCGATACGATGCAGATTAACGTAATCATTAAATGACATGCCTGCGACGAGGTTAATGCATCTGGATATATCGCGCGTCGACATACCGGATAATTCAGAGAGCTGGCTGAGGGTTAAACGGGGCAGGTTATACCAATGCTGTGCGCGAATTTCTTTATCGAGAATGGCAAACAGGCTTTGGTAATCAGCCGCGGATTCTTCATTTTTCCCAGGCTGGGTTGATGAATCGGCAAACTCTGCATCATTCGTATTAATAGCTGCGCTGCCGATTGTTTCGAGCGCGGCGCGACGGTTGTTCAGGATAAGTATCAAAGACAACAGGATGATGAAAAAAATGGCGCGGCCTGCGGCATAACCCAGCATATTCAATTGCAGCCCCAGTTCGGGCTGAAAATTAAGCCTGAACAAATCCAGTGCCCCGAAAAAGGTTGAAATACCAATTAACCATCCAAACCACGCCAAAGATACTTCGCTGGCGTCGGAGCGCTGAGTTGTCAGCTGCCGATTAAATTCGAGAATCAACTTTATGGTTAATATCGCATAGGCAATACGCCAAACCGTGCCTATAGCGATAATGGTCTGTGTATAGGCGGTGAAGGGAAGCACAAATAGCACGGGTAAAAAATGCCAGACAGCTTTATAACCAATAGGCCCCGAGATCAGCCGCTTGGTGGAAAAATAAAATGCCGGTCCGTAAGCAAGCACAAAAACAGGCGAGACTAAATGCAGGTCGCGCGATAGGTGCAAATCCTCTAACAGATTGGCAAGCGCGGAAAAGCTGACTAGGGCAAGTAAAGCGCATAGGCCGCGATAAGCGGGTGTGCTGATAAACATCAAACAGCCCAGCACCGCTATCGACAGTATGCTTGCATTTAACAAGCTAACCAGTAAGACCAGCTCCATTGGGCAGCGACTCGCGTAGCGCCTTGGTTAAGGCGCTACACAATCCAGACATTGCACATAAATGCCTTGCGGATCATTCATGCTTTGCAAATCACTTAAAGGTTTTAATACCGGCGCGAGATCGTTCAACAGGTTGAGTGAAGAAAATTCTGCGAGCAGTGATTTGGGTGAGAATGTTCCCGCTTGCCCTGCGACAAGTGAGCGCAGGAATTCCTCTTTGGGCGAGAGCGGCCGTTGCACAAATTCGACATCGTAGCTGCTGAGATTGGCTTGCTGCGCGATCGCGACTATCACATCGCTCAATGTTCCCAGCTCGTCAACCAACCCAATCTCTTTGGCTTTGTTGCCGGTCCATACGTGACCTTGCGCGATTTCATCAATCGCTTTTACTTCTTGCTTGCGTGCATCGGCTACCAGAGAAATAAAACGTTGATAAACATTGTCTACACCCATTTGTACCACTTTG
>DATIGS010000147.1:0-20310 GCA_035481425.1 Cellvibrio sp.
GAGCTTGTCAGTTGTTTGTGCTCGTCAACGAATAACAATAAAAAATTATCTATCGTCAGCTAACCCCAAATTCGGTATCGCGATTATTTTCTCGCTGTCGCGATTTTCCAATACCTCTTGTTAAGGAGAAAAACGATGAACTTATTGAATTACCGCGACCCGCAGCGGTTAAAAAAAAGTGAACAACCATTACTAAATCTTGCGATGGGTGCTGCGCTCGCTGTGTTAGCACAAACGGCATCAGCTGCATGTACTTATCAAATTGATAATGAATGGAGCGATGGTTTTGTTGCCAGCATTATTATAAAAAATGACACCAACTCAGCAGTAAATAATTGGAGCGTGAATTGGCAGTACGCTAACAACCGCGTAACCAATAGTTGGAATGCAAACCTATCGGGCAGCAATCCTTATACGGCAGCCAACATGAGCTGGAATGGCAGCATTGCAGCAGGCCAATCGGTTTCGTTTGGCTTTCAGGGAATTAAAAACGGCAATACGGCCGAGCGTCCGCAAATTAATGGAACCCTCTGTTCAGCGGCTCCAGTAAGTTCTGTCGCAAGCAGTTCGCCAGTCAGCTCGGCACATTCGAGTTCATCAGTAGCCGTTGTGTCTTCATCACGAATCAGTTCATCGGTTGCATTAAGTTCATCGTCGCGCCCAGCTTCATCGCTAGCTACATCATCTGTTCCGACAGGTGCTCGTAACGCTATTACCGTGCGTGCACTTGGCACAACAGCGACCGAATCCATCACTCTCAGCGTAGGTGGTACTGAGGTGCAGTCCTGGACGTTGAGCACCGTCATGAACAATTACACTGTAGAAACGGCTCTGGTTGGCGACCTGGTTGTGACCTTTGCCAATGATGATGGCGGCAGTGCAGATGTACGTATCGATTACGTCAACGTTAACGGTGTAACCCGTCAAGCAGAAGAGCAGACAGAAAACACCGGAGCTTGGGGGGATAACCGTTGCGGTGGCGGTGCGCCCAGCGAATGGTTGCATTGCGAAGGTTACATCAATTTCGGTAGCGTCACTGGCGAGCCTCGTTCAAGCAGTTCTGTCGCATCGAGCTCTAGCAGTTCGTCATCTCGTGCCGGTTCTGCTGGCTGTGGTGCCCCGGCTAAATTAACGAATGGCCGTCGTACCATTAGCGTTAATGGTTTGAACCGCGAATACGTGTTGGATATCCCGAGCAACTACAACCAGAACAATCCCTACAAGTTGGTCTTCGGTTGGCACTGGCGTGGTGGTAGTGCGAACGATGTTGTAGGCCAAGGCTACTACGGCATGAAAAGCCTCTCTAATAACAGTGCGATTTTTGTGGCGCCTGATCGTGCCGCCGGCACCGACGGTTGGACGAATGAAAACGGCCGCGACATCGCTTTCTTGCGGTCGATGTTGACCCAATTGAAGTCATCATTGTGTATCGATGAAAGTCGCGTCTTTTCTACCGGTTGGAGTTACGGTGGCATGATGTCATTTGCGGTAGGCCGCGAGTTGCCAACCACCTTCCGCGCTATCGCGCCTGTATCAGGTGCCTTCTTAACGCCTCATGTGGACAGTGGTTCGGCGACGGCGGCCTGGATTGCGCACGGCACTAGCGACAACGTGGTAAGCCATAGCTCAGGTAGTCAAGCCCGTGATGCTTATCTCAGGGCCAATGGTTGCTCTAACACGACTGTGCCGGTGCAGCCATCTCCCTGTGTGGAGTACCAAAACTGCGCAGCGGGTAAACCTGTTGTCTGGTGTTCGTTCAACGGTGGGCATACCCAACCGTCATTCTATAGCTCTGGAGCTTGGAATTTCTTTAATCGGTTCTAATTGCCATGAGGCGAAGGCAACAGTGATAAAAAATCTGTACGACGCGGGACAACCTGAATCCTGGATTCCAAAAGAGGCCTGGAATTTCATCAGCCAATTTTAAGGCGATATAAAAATTCTCCTGTGGACTTCCCGACTGGCAAGAAACACGTTTTTGCCAGTCGGGCTTTTTGTATTTATAAAATATTTTTTTTATTAAAAATGTATTTTGTTAAAAATAAAAAATCGGTACGCCATTAGAAAATGTTAACCAGGCTTACATAAATAGCACTTAAAAAAACATGTAACCGAACTCACCTGATAATACTTACATACTAGTTCTCCACTGGAGGAAATTTAATAGGTTATTTGATTGAAAGCCCAAAAAAAATATTGTATGTTTTTATTATAGTAAAATTGACAACAAGGTTGGATTGCACAACTCCTTACCAATTTTGGATTTGTTTATTATTTTAATATTCATTTTTCATGTGCTTTTTTTCGGTCGACTTATTATCTGGTAACAACATGTTAAACACATCGGTCTACGATTTTATAAGAATAAAAATAGCGTCCATGGAATATGCACCAGGTAGCAATTTCTCTGAAATGGATTTGGTTAAAGAATTAGGCACGCCGCGCGCTAAAATAAGGGAGGCTTTCAGCCGCCTGGCGCAAGATAACCTTATTCAAATTATTCCCCAACGCTGCACCACCATATGCAAACTCGAATTGGGAAATATTTTGGATTCCATTTTTATTGTCAGGTCAATTTTAATTGCCGTTATTAAAGATGTGCATTCACAGAATATTGAAAAGGAACTCACCTTATCGCAGCTAAGGGATAGTTTATTAACAATCGAAAGTGGTGCGGTTTTCTCTGATTTGGACTTTTTTAAAGCGGACCATCATTTTTATCTAACCTTATCCGGATTAAATGGCTTCCCGCGCTTGAACAAAATTATTTTCAAAGAAAAATTGAACATTGATAGAACGCTCAGGTTATCCGTTGGGCGCAGGGCCGATTACATCACCATCGCCAGGCTTTACCGAAGGGTTTTAGATGGCTTGCTATCGGCAGCGCCCGACAAGTCCATTAAAGCGATTTGCGAAATGGCCATCACCCTTGAAGCATTTGCCAAACTTGCCAAAAAAAATAATCCCAGCTTATTTATATAAACGCGTTAGAAACAAAAGCCTTAACAATAACAATAGATTTTTCTTTTTAACCACCTAAAAAAGAATTCAACCTGCATTACGCAGGGTCACCAAATATCGAAATTGCGGATCGATTTAATTACAACAATGACCCCCTATCTGGAATTCCGGTAATACCTCTGTTGTCGCGGCATCACGACAGAGTCACTATCAATCGGTCTTTACTCCTCTACCAGTAGCATTGGTAATAAGGCTAACAATCTGGAGTCTAATAATGAAATTACTCAGTAATAAAGCTTTTATCAAAAAAAGCATTCTTTCCTCGTTAGTTTGTGCAGCGGCATTGGGCGTGTCTGCCGTGAATGCACAAACACTTACCAGCAATTCAACCGGCACCAATAACGGATTCTACTATTCGTTCTGGAAGGATTCAGGCAACGCATCCATGACCTTACATTCAGGCGGCCGCTATGCATCGCAATGGAATAGCGGCACCAATAACTGGGTAGGCGGTAAAGGCTGGAACCCTGGCAATAGTTCAAAGGTGGTGAGCTACTCCGGTTACTACGGCGTGAGCAACAGCCAAAACTCCTACCTCGCACTCTATGGTTGGACCAGAAGCCCGCTGATTGAATACTACGTTATCGAAAGTTATGGCTCATACAATCCGGCAAGTTGTTCTGGTGGAACTGATTACGGCAGTTTCCAAAGTGATGGTGCAACTTACAATGTTCGTCGTTGCCAGCGCGTTAACCAACCCTCCATTGATGGCAACCAAACGTTTTACCAATATTTCAGCGTGAGAAATCCGAAAAAAGGATTTGGAAATATTTCCGGCACTATTACGTTTGCTAACCATGCCAATTTCTGGAGAAGCAAAGGCCTGAATTTGGGCAACCATAATTACATGGTATTGGCGACCGAGGGTTATCAAAGTAACGGTAGCTCTGATATCACTGTGAGCGAAGGCGGTAACAACAATGGTGGCGGAGGCAGCTCCAGCTCTTCACCATCAACCGGCGGAAGCAAAACTATTGTGGTGCGCGCACGCGGAACTGCCGGAGGTGAAAGCATTACCCTCAAAGTAAACAACCAGGCAGTACAAACCTGGACACTGTCTACTGGCTATAACAATTACACCGCATCAACCAACCTCTCGGGCGGTAGCCTGGTGGAATTCACCAACGATGGTGGTAACCGCGATGTGCAAATTGATTACATCAGTGTGAACGGTTCCGTTCGTCAGTCCGAACAACAGACTTACAACACCGGTGTTTATCAAAACAACGCGTGCGGCGGTGGCAATGGTGGCAGCGAATGGCTTCACTGCAACGGCGCTATTGGTTATGGCAACCTCTAAGCCCATTTAATGGTTAAGCAGGGCGGGCAAGGATTGCCTGCCCTGTTGGGTATTCCGACATGAAACTATCCCTGTTTAATATTCATGATGTTGCGTTATTGATTACGGTCACATTGTGCTTGCTGCTGGCCATGTTCCAATTTCTCTATCCCGACAAAAACAAAATCGCGAAATTTTTCCTGCTTATTTTTTTGCTCGATATTGCTATTGGTATTGGCGCAATCCTGATGCTTTGGCAACCTGCTATAAAAATACATCCGTTAATTGATAGCTATCTGATTCCTTACCTATTGTTCAGTTCGCTGCTATTAAAAGGGCCTTTACTGTATGGCTATGTCTGTGCTGTTACCACACCAGATTATAGATTCACCTTTTTTGACGCGATTCATCTACTACCCATTGTTATTTATTTTTCACTTCTCGCATTAACCAGCCATAACGTGGGTGCACTTCATTCACACAGCGATAAGGTCATACGCACCCTTTCCCTTTATGAATGGCACTCGCTCAAAATAATTCCATTAATCTATGCGCTCATGGCGGTGTATAAGGTACTTCAATATCATCAGCAGACTGATAATCGGGCCGTACACTTTTCAACAAGCATTTTATGGGTGGATATTTTGGTATGGGGCACCTTGTTTAATTGGAGCTGGTCATTGGGAACCCATGTGCTCGGTTTCTACCTGGGTGCGTCCATTGCGGATAAATTTGGTATTTTGGATAATTATTTTACATCGGGGCTTATCAGTGCCCTATTGGTCTATAGCCTTGTACATGCCAATAAACAATTATCGATGAAGGTGGATTCCGCTGATCGCACTGATAAAAAATCAGCTGATTCATTCATCGAGTTAACTATAGAGAAGCAGATCGTCGAGAAAATTGTTCGCTGTATGGAGGTGGAAAAATTATTCCTCAACCCGCGTTTGAACATTGAACGAATGGCGGAGCATATCGATGTTCCTTATCGTGAAGTTTCTGCGCTTATTAACAAATACTTCCAGATGAATTTTAATGAATTCATTAATCTTCATCGCATCAATGAAGCCAAAAGATTACTCGCGGATACGCAATTATTTAACCTATCCATCAATGAAATTTATACCCAGGCTGGCTTCAACAGCAAATCGGCATTTCATCGGTTTTTTAGCCGCTTGGTGGGTGTATCACCAACGGAATTTCGTAAATTATCTGCCGCATCAATCAAAACCAATCGCACGGCAACAGTTTAATGAGGGCAACTTACCTACTCGAAGCCATCATTAAACTGTTGGTACTACTTGGTAATTAATTCACTCTACAGCCAGGCACGACAAAAGAACCGTCGTGATTGCCTTGCAAACCAAAGCTCACAGATTGCCCCGGAGTGACGGTGCCATTCCAATTGACATTGCTCGCTGTCACCACATTGCCCGAGCCGCCAATTGTTGCGTTCCAACCACCCGTGCGCATCGGGTTTTCACTGAACGTTAAGGTTACATTCCACCCGTTCACGGTGGAGCTTCCACTATTGTTAATCACCACATCCAATTGGTAGCCACTTCCCCAATTATTGACGACTCTTGCCACACAACTTAGTCCACCCGTGTTGTTCGAGCTGGCAACAGAAGATGCGATGGAACTGCTGGAACTTCGGCTTGAGGAAGAAGGGACGATGGAACTTTGGCTTGAGCTGGAAAGCATTGAACTTGAGATTGTTGAACTCGACGCACCGACAATTCCAAATGGCGCCGGTTGCGCAGCACAGGTACTGCGCGTGATACAACTTCTATTATTTTCATAACCCCAGCCACTACTGGTGTTCACGCACAATGGGTAAAGCGTTCCGTACCAATTACATTGACCGCCCATATTTGAATTGCTCGACGCTATCGATGAATTGGCCAGACTGCTTGCTCTGCTGCTCGAAATCGCGCTGCTCGAAATCGCGCTGCTAGTTGATTGACTACTCGCGTTGCCATCAACCGGAACCGTGCCGGAAAAACCTTTGGCATTTTCGGTCGTCAGCGCAAGGATCAATGTTCCATTTTGGATAACCACGTTGGCTGGATCGAAATCCACATAATTGCCATCAAAAGTCCAATCCGCTTTGCTCCAGCGACTAGTATCAAAATTATTAAAATCATCGCGCCAGGCAAGGGTGAAATTTTTGGTGCTGGTGTTGTACGCGTAATACTCCATGTAATTTACAAATTGGTAGACCGGCAGTATGGATGGATTAAATGCCCCCACCCAGGATTCCGACGTTGATGCCCAAATATTGAAACGCATACTTTGCGGATTGACGAGACCGGTTACAAAACTGCTGCCGTTAATTCGGCGTACTTGTTGGCCGTCAATAAACCAGGCGACATAATCCGGAGTCCACTCCAATGTATAGGTATGGTAATCATCCGCGAGAGATTGCCCCAGAGTATGCAGCCCTTCTGTTGTTTGGCGCGGAGATCCCACGATGATATTGCTTTGCATCTGATAGGCATCGTTCTTACCCAGGACTTCAATATCAATTTCTTCCCAGACAGTGCCCGCCACCTCAGAACCATTTTTGTACGTAAAAAAAGTCGAAAGAATGCCGCTACCTTCGGCCATGCGCATGCGCATCACGTAACGGCCGTATTTTGTAGAATCAGCGCTATAAATTTCGGCGCCCTTATAGGGCTTGGCCGATACATAGCTGGAGCTGAGCACGACGATACCCAGCGCACTTAATAAGCGGTAACTCATCACTCGATAATTCAATATGCGATAGATAGATCGACAGATGGATAGAAAGTTAAACATGATGAACTCCTTATGTTTATTGTGGATGCGAGTAGTGGGGATTATTGACCATACAAGCACAGGGAATTTACAAAAAAATCACTACTCAGGTTGTCCCACTTTTGTAAAACGGCGGGACAAATGCGTCACGTTTTCGCCGCGAATATGAGACTCGTTAATTAATAATCTCTTCCTACACAACTTAAAAATTCTTTACATCAAAATCACTCGCTTTTACTGCCGGCGCGGTCACTTGTAATATAATATTTACTCATGCGCTGGCAGCTCTTATGAGCGAATGCATTTAACAAAATAAAAAAGCAAACACTCCCTTTTTCTGTGCAAAAAAAAATCGACACGACCTTAAACCAAAAATCGTCGAACTTTGCACAAATACGGTAAATCAACTTCTACCTGTCGCGGCCCCTTATCGGGGACGATGAAGTATTACCAAAAAACTAAAATCATCAGGAGATATGTGTATGCATCGGCAAGTGAATATGTTGTTCAAGGTCATGGTTCTCGGCGTCTTGTGGTTTATCAATGCCACTGCTTTTGCGCAGGATGGAAAAATGTACCCAATAGATCCGCCAAAAGAGACAGGTGCCATACCTTTGGACACGGGTGGAGTGGATAATCAACCAGAAAAAGAAACCTGGTTTCGCCAATGGGGCGATCCAATGGCAAGAAATATTTCAACCGCAACACTGACCCCGTTCCTCGCCGACCCTAAAAAAGCCAATGGCACCAGCGTTATTGTGGCGCCAGGCGGTGGGTTTATGTGGCTCTCCATGGGCAACGAAGGCTGGGAAGTGGCCGAGGCACTTGCCGCACGCGGAATCAATGCATTTGTATTGAAGTATCGGTTACAGCCCACTGCCGGAACATTGGACGCATTTGAAACACAGATGAACCAACGTTTTGCGGAAGCGGCGAAAAGTACTGACAATAAAAATACAAAACCCAAAAGACCTTGGGGCGACCTTGCCAATCAGTTGGAAGATGTAGAAGCCGCTTATGCATTAATTAAAAGCCGCGCTAAAGAATGGAACGTTGATATGAACCGAATCGGCATGATGGGTTTTTCTGCCGGTGCAGGCCTGACGATGGCCACGACATTGAAATCGGAAAAGGTTGACCTGGCATTTATTGCGCCGATTTACGGCGGCATGGATGCAGTAGATGTACCCAAAGATGCACCGCCAATGTTCGCGGCCATCGCAGTGGACGATTTTTTATTTCACGGTGAAACCGGATTAATCAAATCCTGGTACGACGCCAAGATTCCGGTGGAATTTCATCTCTACCAGAATGGCGGACACGGTTTTGGTTTGGGCAACCCGGATCGCACCAGTAATAAATGGTTCGACTCATTTATCTACTGGCTTGAGGTTAATGGATTTCTTACATCCAAAAAATGACCTGCTCGGCTAAAGCCTGTTTATCCAAAACTATCTGTAGCAGGTTGTAGAAGTCCGCACTTAAATCAGCGGACTTCTCCTCAATTCCCAACTGAGAAATTCCATCTGCTTTTTCCACCTCATAAATCCCATCAACAATCCCTCCCCCATAAACAATTTTCTAATAATATCCGACATAAGCCCACCGCCAAAAAATCATAATTTTAGATTTATGGCTAACAATTAACACCTATAAAAATAATTTCATTTTTTAAAACACAATATCACGCAAAAATTTTTAAATTTAAAAATAAATTTTCAAGTGAAATAAACATGACTGAATTTACGGAAAAATATTAGAAGCACGTCATAAAAAACGATATCGCAACATCATTTTCTAGAACCAGTTTGCTAAATGATTTCAATCAACAGAAAACACAATATCCATATAAACATACAATATTTAAAATTTCTGTTGCCCGGCAAGCCTGCAGTAGCGCCCGCCCGCTCCCTTTTAAAATAACGGCACTCCGGTTGGTAACAATCCATTCCAGCATCTCAACTTACTTTTCGTTCGTCTCGAACACAGCTCTATTTGGAGATAAATAATGAAATCCCGTCCTGTGCAATTTAGCGAAAATTGTCTTTATAGGAGTAAACGCCAATGAAATTTTTCACTACAAAATTATTGACCGGAATTGCCGCGTTTAGTCTTGCGGCTCTATGTTCAACAGCGGCAAATTCCCAAACGCTGAGCAGTAATTCCACCGGTACAAATAACGGATTTTTCTATTCCTTCTGGAAAGACTCAGGCAGTGCAACCATGACACTGTATGGCGGCGGGCGTTATGCGTCGCAATGGAATAACAGCACCAATAACTGGGTTGGCGGCAAGGGCTGGAATCCTGGCAATAGTTCAAGAGTCATTAGCTACAGCGGAAATTACGGCGGGAGCAATAGTCAAAATACCTATCTAGCGCTGTACGGTTGGACGCGCAGCCCGCTCATCGAATATTACGTAATTGAAAGTTACGGCTCTTACAATCCTGCCAGTTGTTCCGGTGGGACTGACTACGGAAGTTTTCAAAGTGATGGAGCAACTTACAATGTTCGCCGCTGCTTGCGCACCCAACAGCCTTCGATTGACGGAACCCAAACCTTTTATCAATATTTCAGCGTAAGAAATCCCAAGAAGGGTTTTGGCAATATTTCCGGCACTATCACGTTTGCCAACCATGCGAATTTCTGGGCGAGCAAGGGTTTAAACCTGGGTAACCATGATTACCAGATCGTGGCGACTGAGGGTTATCAAAGTACCGGTAGTTCTGACATCACCGTTAGCCAAGGCACTATCAATGGCGGCAGCAGTAGCACCGCGACCAACTCGTCAAGCACAAGCAGCACAGCCACCAGTAATGGTTCCGGTGGTATTACAGTCCGCGCCCGCGGCGTTACTGGCTCGGAACATATTTATCTCAAAGTGGGCGGTGTTAACGTTGGTAGTTGGACCCTGACCACCAGTTATCAAAATTATATTTACACCGGCACGGCGTCGGGTGATATCAACATCGAGTACGACAATGATTCTGGTAGTCGCGATGTACAAGTCGATTACATCCAGGTGAATGGTGAAACTCGCCAAGCAGAAGATATGACCTACAACACCGCGCTTTACGCCAACGGTTCTTGTGGTGGCGGCGGTAGCAGTGAATTGATGCACTGTAATGGAGTCATTGGATTTGGTTCTACCACCGATTGCTTCAGCGGAAATTGCGGTGGTATTACAAACAGCTCCAGTAGCAATGCCAATATCAGCAGCACTAGCGTCGCAAGCAGTGTACGTAACAGTAGTAGTGCTGCAATTAGCAGTACCGCGATTAGTAGTACTGGAGGCCAATGCCAATGCAATTGGTACGGTACTTTTTATCCAAGTTGTGTAACCACCCAAAGTGGTTGGGGCTGGGAAGATAATAAAAGTTGCATCAGCAATACCACGTGCAATAGCCAACCAACTAATCAAGGTGGATTAGTTTGCAATAACGCCAGCTCTCTCCAAAGTTCTTCACGTGTTAGTTCATCGAGTGTCAGCTCATCACGCTCTTCATCTAGCGCCATAAGTTCTTCCAGCCTGATGAGTAGTTCAAGCCTTAGCCGCTCAAGCAGTTCGCGCGCGGTTGAAACATTTGTGTACGCGATTAACGCAGGAAATTCATCAGCAGCTACTTTAAACGGAATTGTCTATCAACCGGATCGCTTTGCTTCGGGAGGCACCACACAAACCGTGACTGACGGCATCGCCGGTACGACAGAAGATGCGGTCTATCAATCTGAACGTTACGGCACCTATAGTTACGACATTCCGGTGAGCAATGCGACCTATAATGTTGTTCTGCATTTTGCGGAGCTCTATCACAATGCAGCGGGCGCGCGCTCGTTCAATCTGAGTATTGAAGGACAAGCAGTGCTTTCCGATTTTGACTTGTACGGAATGGCCGGACATGACGTGGCCTACGAGCAACGCATTGATAATATTGCGGTGGCGGATGGCAAATTAACTATCAATCTCACATCGAAAATTGATAACGGGACCCTGAGTGGTTTTGCAATTTATTCGAGCGATGGCGGGACCTTCACTGGTTCAGCCGAACAAGAATGTAGCACTGCTGATCGCCAAACGCCGACCGCTATTGATTACAACCGCGCCGTTACCCGGCAGGAACAAAAAAATCCGCCATCGGGTGCTTTCGGCTACGCCATTGAGCATGCAACACAAACCTTACCCAATCACACTATTTATCGCCCGGATTTGAGCCGCGCAAATAATATTCCGATTGTGGTCTGGGGCAACGGTGCCTGCTCGAACGTGGGCACCGAGCAAGCGGATTTCCTGTTGCAAATTGCCTCGAATGGTTATTTGGTTATTGCGAATGGAGGTCCGTTCGGCTCTGGCTCCAACGATCAGCATGAAACCGAATTGGTAAAAGCCATTGATTGGGCCGTGAAAGAAAACAACCGCAAATGCAGCCAGTATTACGGCAAGTTGAATGTCGAGAAAATCGCAACTATGGGTTGGTCTTGTGGTGGTGGGATGGCCCACTTTGCCGCGGTGGACCCGCGCGTGGACACCGCCGTTGCATTAAATAGCGGCCTTGGAATTTACGGAGACAGATTCAATTATTATCCTCGCTTCCAATCACCCATCGCTATATTCAATGGCGACTCACGCGATGTTGCTTATAATCCGGGATTACAGGAATACAGCGAAGTGAATAATGTTCCTGTCTATCACGCGAATTACCCGCAAGGCCACGGTGATGCCTATTATCAAGATAACGGTGGCGAATTCGGAATCGTTGCGGTGGGCTGGTTGAACTGGCAATTGAAAGATGACCTGGGCACATCAGGCAAAGGCATGTTTATCGGAAATAATTGCCGTCTATGCCGCGCTCCCTGGGTGACGAAACACAAAGGGTTTTGATTCCAGACGTTGATGATTTACTAACTCGTCACCATACACTCCCCGCCCCCATTCTTGTGTCGGGGAGTTTTTCCAATCTGAAGATTACGCAATAACGCCCACCAGTCCGCAAAAAAACACTATGCTGTTGTCTCATGTAATAAGTGACACACCAGTAGTGGAAACCTATGCCCGACAAGCGCCAGAGTATTCGTGAGGCTTTTTTAACTGCAGCGTTCCGCTTCCTGGGTTATATCGCCCATTGCGACGGGCCGATAAACCGCAGTGAAATCCATCGTTTGAAAGTTCATATGAAAAAAATGAATTTACCTGAGGAGGAACAACGACAAGCGCTGCATTTATTCAAATCCGGAACTGCACCTGACTTCGATGCTAGCCAGGCGCTGCAAGAATTTCGTGCAGCAACAACACCCAAATTAATTCAAATATTATTAGTGCACCTGATTACAATGGCGCGTGCCGATGGCTATTTAATGGAAAAGGAACTACATGCAATCCAGTGGATTGCGCGGGAGCTTGGTTATAAAAGTATTGTGTTTAACCAACTGCTAAAAATAATTTATACGCAAGATCAACTTGCGCTCAGCCGCAATCCACCAAAGCCGGCGCAGCAAGACACTTACAATTCATCTTACAGGGAACACTCTGCGCCCCATCAGGGCCAAGGAAAAACTTACCAAAATTCAAACAGCCATTCGGGTAATCACCACCACAGCCGGTCGAATAATCAAGCAGGCAATCAAACAAGTAATCACAATCAGGACTTACAAAAAGCCTATGCAATATTAGGCGTAACTGCAGATATGACCGATGATGAAATTCGCCGCATTTATAAGAGACTTGCAAGCCAACTTCATCCCGACAAGCTAATGAGTCAGGAGCTGCCGCAAGATCAAATCGATTCAGCTACCGAGCGATTTAAACGAGTACAGGCTGCATTTTCCTTTATCAAAAAACATCGTTCGATCTATGGCGCCACTAGCCGCACTTAACAACTAGCCGTATCTAACAACTAGTCGTATTTAACAACTAGTCGTATTTAAAAAGATAAGTGATAGGCTTTATTTATCACTTAAATTTCCTTAGGAACAGGATCTATATGCGGAGGTAATTCCGTCGGTGAAGTCGGGTTAATGGGCGATGGCGAAGGCGGTGCAATATCGGGATTTTGCGGCTGCTTGGGAATTTCTGGTTGGACAGGATTTTGCGGCGGTTGCGCAGGAATTTCCGGTTGCGGTGTTGTCGGCTTGATATCCGGCTCAGGATTCTCTGGCGCTATAACACTCGGAATATTTCCCGTCACCTTTTCCAATTCTTTATCTGTTTGATCTGTTTGTTGCTGCTGATTAAATGTGCTCATAGCATTGTCCCTTTTAATATAAGAAGAAAACGTTGATAGAAGAAGAAAAAGAAAAAATATGCCACGTTGAAAACCCAAACATTTATACTGCGCTTCTAAAGGCAGCCTTATTTAAATAGGCAACAAAATTCAATTCAAGTTCGTATTTTCCGATACAAAAAATCGCGAGGAGACATTGTGGATTACTGTGTTCAACCAGGGCTGTTGCCAATCGAAGAAGCCCTCGCGCGCATTTGCGCTCAATTAAATCCGGTGCAAGAAAGCGAGCAGATCCCATTACAGGACGCATTGGATCGCGTGCTGGCATCTGCCATTGCAGCGCCAATTAATGTGCCTGCAGGCGACAACTCAGCGATGGATGGTTATGCCCTGCGTTTGCAAGATGCTGCTGGTTTGCAAACTACCGAACATTTACATTTGCAGGTAGTAGGCCAGTCGCTCGCCGGGCATCCCTTTGCAGGGGAAATACAGCAGGGGCAATGCGTGCGGATTATGACCGGCGCGTTAATTCCGGCCGGCGCCGATACAGTCGTCATACAAGAAAATACACAGCGCAATGTCGATGAATTATCGCTAACGCAAATTCCCCAAGTTGGAGAAAATATTCGTCGAGCCGGCGAAGATATACAAATTGGCAGCCAGGTCTATGCCGCCGGGCAGCGTTTGTCGTCATTGGATATTGGTTTGCTGGCTTCACTCGGATTTGCACAAGTAAAGGTTGTGCGTCGCCTGCGAATTGCTTTGCTCACGACAGGTGATGAATTATTACCCGTAGGAGCCGAACCCGCAGCCGGGAAAATTTTTGATAGCAATCGCCCGCTACTCGCCGCGCTCTTAACCCGTTTACCGGTCGACGTAATGGACTTGGGCATTATTGCTGATAATCCGGCAGCACTGCGTAGTGCTTTTAATACAGCCATGCAATGGGCCGACGTTGTGGTTTCTACCGGCGGTGTTTCCGTCGGCGATGCGGATTACACCAAAGATGTACTCGCGGAGTTAGGTACGATTGATTTTTGGAAAATCGCGATGAAGCCGGGCAAGCCGTTTGCCTTTGGCCGCTTGGGACAAGGTTGGTTTTTTGGTCTACCGGGTAATCCTGTATCTACTGCAGTTACCTATCACCAGTTGGTAGTGCCGGGATTGCGTTATCTGGCGGGTGAAAAAATTGTGCCGCAGCAAATGCTTTCTGCCATCGCTGGCCATGCATTTAAAAAACAACCGGGGCGCACCGATTTTCAACGCGGCATTCTTACCAATAACAATGGCATCAACACAGTTATCAGTGCGGGTTTACAAAGTTCCGGGGTGTTAAGTGCGATGGCAAAAGCAAATTGTTATATTCGCTTGGAAGCAGAGCAAGGTTCAGTGGCGGCGGGAGAAAAAGTTAACGTCATTCCATTTGATAATTTTATTGGCTAAGCATCCTGGAATTTAAAATCTTATTGAAAGTAAAATGCCACCTGCAATGTCTTGCAGGTGGCATTTTTTTATACACCAATTTTGTGCAATTACAGTTTTATGCAACTGTAGATTTATGCAACTACAGCATCCAAATCCGGGCGCTCGATAAACCGATGCTGGGCAACTGCATCCACAAACCGTTGTGCGAACACCTTGGAATCGGAACCTAGCGGTGCAATAACCAAACCGGGACCTTTAAAGCTATCGGACATAATAGATGAACGCGCTGCACGGGTAATCAACATTCCACCTTCATCACTTGCACCAATTGCCTTGCCGTGTTTATAAGTTTCTTTCACGAACAAGACCGCGTTTGCGTTTTTACACAAGGCTTCCACGCTAAGGTGTCCACCCGGAATAAATACCGCATCGAACATAACGGAGCCAACTGTTAACAAACTGTAGTCGATATGGAAATTGCGACCGTGTTTGCAGGTAACTTCACCCAGGCGCGGCGCAATTATTTTTACCCGCGCCCCCCCAGCGATAAGACTTTCGCGCAACACCACAAAACGTTCACTTTCAAAACCGTTTTCTACCAGCACCGCAATATGGCGCCCGACAATAGAATCCTTGCGCGAATCCTTCATGCTCAGCGATGGGTCCATCACCAGGGTATTGGCGTCGGTAGCGTTGTCGCTTTGCTCCGGCACCGCAGGTAATTCCATACCGAGGCCGCGCGCCACTACTTGGGCAAATGAAGGATTTATCCGAATCAAATGCGCGAGCATACGCACGCGTATTGCCGGCACACTGACTTTAGCCAATGCAAAACAAAAGGCCGCAATAATATGATTCTGCTCCCAGGTTGACTGGCTGCGCCAGAACAATGCGGCTTGCGAATAGTGATCGTTAAATGCATTGCCATCAGCAGACATTTTTTCTGTGCGCTCAATATCCGCGACAGCCAGATCAATCCCCGGCACCAAATGGCCTGAGTGAAACGCTACCAAATCAGATTCGGCAGAATAATTTTCCGGATTGCGATTCAACACCAATTTTCCAATGATGCGCACCGGCACCAGCGATTCAGGGATCAGCTTGGTCGGGTCAAGCAAATCAAACGAAAATGTGTGCTGTTCATCCTCTGGAATAATTTGTACTCCCAGTTCCCATTCAGGGTAGTGCTCCTGATCAATCAGGTCCCATAAATGTTGGCGATGGAAATCGGCATCCCTCGCCGCAAGTTTTACGGCTTCGTCCCATACTAATGAATGCACACCGAGGACGGGCTTCCAATGAAACCTGGCTATAAACGACTTACCTTGCGCGTTGGTGAGGCGAAAACTATTGCTGCCGAAACCTTCCATCATGGCAACGCTACGCGGCAGCGCGCGGTCGGACATAGCCCACATAAGCGCATGCATGGATTCGGGTGAGCTTGCTACTCCGTTCCAAAACACATCCTGGGCCGATGCGGTTTGCGGCAAATCGAAATGCACATCCTGACTTGAAACATCCGTCAATACCGGGCGCTTGCCTTGAACAAAGGCGACCGGAATATTATTTCCAATCAAATCGAAACTGCCATCGCGCGTGTAAAAGCGCACAGCGAAACCACGCAGGCTGTCGATAACCCCACGCGCATTTTCCACGCTGGAAAAATGCACAAAAACTGAAGTAAACACATCGGGATTTTGTAGGAAATCAGCTTGGGTATATTCACTTTGCGGTTCGTACACCTGGAATAAACCATAGGCACCGACAGCGCGCGTGTTAACAATCTGGGCAGGGGCATCGTTGCTGTAGGAAGAATAATTTTCTGCAGTTCCTTGCACAATCTTTCCCTTGGCAGCTGGCATATAGCTAGTGATATTTTTCATGCAATTTTCCATTTGTAAAAAAAGTGAATTTTTAATTCGGCATGCGGTATTTGTGCCGAAACTGGTCTACTCTTTAAAAGCACCACGTATCTTTTAAATCGCTATTAATCGTTACTGAGCATGATCGGATCACTACTTGAGAGCATCATCATGAGCAAATCCCAAGACAGCAAAAAAGAATCCAAAAAGCCAGCCACCAAAACAGCGAAGGAAAAACATGACGCAAAAAAACTTAAAAAAGCAGAAAATGCGCGCAAGGACTTTTAATCCCGGTGCCCATAACTTCTGTTAAAACTTATCTGTATTTCACTACACAGCGGGCTAATGCTCTTCGTTAGCCCGATGACGTTGGCTATCTATTTAACAGCTTGTTAATAAGCTGTTTTGCGCAATAGGCTTTCCTTATTTAATGTTCTGCGTGCTGTTAACTTTAACGGCGATCTATTACTACCGCGTTAAATGATCTCTCTCCTTAAAATTTCTCACTGATTGCGAATTGGCATATAGCTCATTCCCTGATTGTTAAAAAATTGGTAAATCCTACAAATCCCAGCGCAGCCAATTTCGCATCAATCCGCACAAAAAATAAACTACCCACATGTGCTTTCCATATTTGGCTGGTTTCGCGCTATTGAGATATTCCCTGCTCGGCGGGCCAACAAATATACAAACATTTATGTAAATTTGAATGAGGCAATTTCTATTCCATCCACCAAACAACTCCATTTATCTTTTCCGAAGTCGAATAGTTTATGTGCGATCACTGCGGATTTGCCTCCAGAAGAAAGCATTAGGCTAAAAAGTAGCGCCATAATGAGAAAATTGCCTATAGGCATTCATACAAATAATTGTTCTGTGACAAATGTCCTGCGCCACTCACGAGTCAATCACTATTAGACCTACGGCCTTTTCACGAAAGGTTCAACGCTTCACACAACCTATCCATGCCGCTGGCTGAAATCCATTTTTGGCCTACACTTCAGTGTCGATGATTTCCTATTTCAATAACAACATCCGGGCTTTAGTGCATGCGTCGCTTTTTTGGAGTATTGATATCTGCCGTTATTGCTGCATCCTCCCATGCCGATGTCGCCACAAGTGCCACTACTGATCCCGCAACCAAACCACTGGTCATCACCCTTAAACTCCCCGATTTTGGCGACCTTAAACGCAAAACTTTTGAGCACCAATTGATCGAACTGGCGTTGCAGAAAACCCAAGGCAAAACCGGTGGCTTTGAGATGGCGTCGGTCAATGTGATTTCCCGCACCCACGCGGTCGCCGCGCTGAGCCAAAACCTCTACCAGAATTTCATAACCACCCTCAGCTATGAAGACACATTGCTGGACGGCGGCAACCTTATCTACATTCCTTTTCCGGTGGAGCGAGGGGCACTCAGCTACCGGATTTGTTACGCCAATAAAAATCTGGATGGCACCATCCAAACTATCGATGACCTAAAAAAGCTGAAGCAATATAAATTGGGAATCGGAGCTGGCTGGCTGGATGCAAAAATATTGCAGCACTCCGGTTTGCAGACCGTAGAAGGGAATAACATCACCAGTTTATTTCGTATGACCCAGGCAGGCCGGGCCGATATATTTTGCCCAAGCCCCAGTGAATATTTTCATGAATTAGCAGCAGAAAAAATTTCCAATCTGCAACTCGATAACAAGCTTGCACTTTATTATCCATTGCCAAAATTTTTATTTAGCCACAAGAGCAATCAGGCATTACTTGACCGCATCAAACACGGCATTGATATCGCCTATCAAGACGGTTCTTACCTGGAATTATGGAATAGGGCTTATGCGCGCGATTTGCTACGCGCCAAACTCAGCGAGCGCAATCTCATCAAACTGGAAAATCCATTTATTACCAACCTGCCCAACGATTACGAACACTATCTCTTTGACCCTTTGACGCGGTGATTAATGGGGCACCACCCCCTTAACACCTAAGCCCGGAATATTCGGCATTCCCGCCTGCACGTGCACCTTTAATCGATACCTGTAACCAAACGTCGGGAAATGTAAATCCCGTTGCGGGCTTATTCCCTGCATACTAGCCTCACGCATTAATGCGCCACCCTTTCTTTTATTGGGTTATAAACAGTTGCCCTGTCGGATTAACCGATCTCTATAAAAAAACTGCTTCAAATTAATCAACTAATGGATGTGTTCATGTTTGCTTCTGTACATCGCCTTTCGCGCGGGCAGCGCTGGTTAGTGGCTATCGCTTTTGTGTGTGTTTTATTGCTGGTGTGGTTTTTTGGCCTGCGCAAACCAGAGGAAAAACTGCCACCGCCACCTAACCCCTGGATGGGGCCAACGCCGGTTCATATCGTAAAGGTGACCAAGGAAGATTTAAAAGTACACATCAAAGCTATTGGCAGTGTTGTACCACTTAATACAGTGACGGTACGCAGCCGGGTAGATGGCGAATTGCTGCGCATTTTGTTTGAAGAAGGGCAGCAGGTAAAAGCGGGCGATTTGTTAGCAGAAGTCGATCCGGCCAGTTACAAGGTTCGCCTCGCGCAAGCGGAAGGCACACTGCAAGAAACCCGCGCGCAACTGAAAAATGCTGAAGACGATTTGCGTTTGTACGAACGTTTGATTACGCAAAAATCCATCGCCCAACAACAGTTCGATAAACAAAAGGCACTGGTCGAGCAATTGCAAGGCACGCTGAAAACCCACAGCGCCCAAGTGGATGACGCGCGCTTGCAGTTGTCTTACACGCGCATCACCGCGCCGATTACCGGTCGCCTGGGTTTACGCCGTGTGGATGTCGGCAACCTGGTCAATGCAGGTGATAACAATGGCCTGGTCACCATCACCCAAACCCGCCCCATTGCCGTGAGTTTCACCATTCCGGAAAACCAGCTGGTTGCGGTGCGTGCAGCCTATAGCGCTGCGGAAAAAGCATCCAGCACGCTGCCGGTGGAGGCTTGGGACCGCGGCGAACAGAGTTTGTTGGCAACCGGAAAACTCACCACCCTTGATAACCAGATCGATACCGCGACCGGTACGCTGCGTTTGAAAGCCCAATTCGACAATGACGATGATGGCCTCTTCCCCAACCAGTTTGTGAATGCCCGCCTGCACCTGAGCACGCTCGACGGCGCCGTGACCATCCCGATTGATGCGGTGCAATATGGTTCCAAAGGCACCTATGTGTACGTGGTTAAAGAAGGCAAAGCCACTATGCGCAGTATTAAATTGGGCGCGCTGGAAGGTGCACGCACCTCGGTGCTGGAAGGTTTGGCTGAAGGTGAAGAGGTAGTGCTGGAGGGCATTGACCGTCTCTGGGAAGGCAAAGATGTGAGGGTGATGGAGCAGCCGCTGGCTGAATAGGTGAGAGTACCCTATGAGCATTTCCCGCCCCTTTATTTTGCGCCCCGTCGCCACCTCGCTGGTGATGCTGGCGCTGCTGCTGGTCGGTTTGCTGAGCTATCGCCTGCTGCCGGTTGCCGCGCTGCCGCAAGTGGATTATCCGATCATCCAGGTATTTACCTTTAACCCCGGCGCCAGCCCCGATGTGATGGCGCGCACCGTGACCGCGCCGCTCGAACGCAGCCTCGGGCAAATCCCCGGTTTGAAGCAGATGTCATCCACCAGCTCTACCGGTGCCTCCATCATCACCTTGCAGTTTTCGCTGGAAGTGGATTTGGGCGTAGCCGAGCAGGAAGTCCAGTCCGC
>DATIGS010000148.1:0-18159 GCA_035481425.1 Cellvibrio sp.
TTAACGGACTAGCGCGCTCTTATCCCAATTCACATAGGTTTGCAGAATCAAAATAATGCGGTCGAGTAAAAATCCGATCAGACCGATTACCAAAATCGCGAGGCAAATGCGGCTCAGTGAATCGGATGAACCATTTTGGAATTCGTCCCACACAAATTTTCCGAGGCCAGGGTTTTGCGACAACATTTCCGCGGCGATCAACACCATCCACGCAATGCCGAGTGAAATACGCAGGCCGGTAAACATCATCGGGATTGCAGAGGGCAGCACAATTTTTACCACGTGGGTGAACCAGCCGAGGCGTAATACGCGGCTCACGTTAATCAAATCTTTACTCACGCCGGCAACGCCTACTGCGGTATTGATCATGGTGGGCCAGAGTGAACAGAGGCTCACAGTCAGCAGCGAAATAATGTAGGACTTGGAGAACATCGGCGAATCGGAAACGTATACGGCGCTGACCACAATCGTCACCAATGGCAACCATGCGAGAGGCGATACAGGTTTAAACAATTGGATTAAAGGATTGATCGCGGTGTAGAGCGGTTGGCTTAAACCGATGAGTATGCCGATGGGAATGGCGATGACAGAGGCAACCAGGAAACCGGAAAGCACGGTGACTAAACTGGTTTTGATCTTGTCAAAAAAAGTCGGGCGCCCGCTGAATTCGCGCTCATCAATTTTTGCTGCTGGGTCTTTGGCCAGCAAATCAGCATTGCGTTTTTCCTGGCGCTCATAAAAGAGTTCGGCGCGGTCTTGTTCGGTTTTGTATTCGTCTACCAGGTTGCCCCATTGTTCAACTACTTGTTTGGGTTGGGGGAAATCACCCAGTGACGTTTTAATGTTCGGTGCGGCGGTATGCCATAACAAAATAAAGGCGAGGACTCCGATCATGGGCATCAAAATGCTAATCAGGACTTCGCGCCATTTGATGGCTTTTAGCTGTTCAAATTTCAATGTAGCTAATTTATTGCTCATGATCGTATCCTCTGGAGTGCCCGCTTATCCGCACAGGTTTTGCTGTGTGCTTTTAAATAAGCGGGCTTATGATTTCACTAATGGTTAAACAGATTGGGCGCGATTAAATCTTCTCATCGCCTTTGAGGCCGATCTTGAATTTCGTCAGGTATTCGTTAGGTTTGTTTGCATCGAACTGCACGTTGTCGATCCACTCGGTTTCGTTCGGTGCGCGAATACCGCTAAAGGTTTTGAAATCGGGGAAGTCGCTCGCCGCCATTTTTCCTTCGGCAATCAAATCTGCTGCCGCTTGTTGGTAGATCTCTGGCGCCACTGCTTTTTTACCCATTTCCATGTACCAGCTGTCGGGTTTTGCTTCAGGGATTTGGCCCCAGCGACGCATTTGGGTCAGGTACCAAACCGCATCAGATACATGTGGATAGGAAGCGTTGTAACGGAAGAACACGTTGAAGTCCGGTGTTGGGCGAACATCTTTACGCTCGTATTCGAATACACCGGTCATGGAGTTGGCGATAACTTTATAGTCCGCGCCCACGTAGTGAGCGGCAGAAATCATTTTGGCTCCGGCACTGCGGTTAGCGTTGTTGTTTTCATCCAACCATTTGGCGGCGCGGATCATGGCTTTCACTACACGGATAGTCGTGTTGGGATTTTTTTCGATAAAATCTTTGCGTACACCAAACACTTTATCGCCAATTTTGTTGTGTACGGCCATCACCGGAACACCAATTCCGCGAAACACCGCTTGCTGGTTCCAGGGCTCGCCTACGGAATAACCCTGGATCGTGCCTGCTTCCATAGTGGCTGGCATTTGTGGTGGCGGTGTGACGGACAATAAAATATCGGCATCAATCTGACCGGTGATATCGCCTTTATGCGGAGCGTAAAACCCGGGCTTGATACCGCCAGCCGCTAACCAATAACGCAAGCCCATATTGTGGGTGGATACTGGAAACACCACGCCCATTTGCATGGTTTTCCCAGCGTCTTTCAAACTGTCGGCAACCGGCTTCAGTGTGCTCGCGCTAATCGGATGAACCAATTTTCCATCTGCACCGACGGGGACATTTTTTTTCATTTTTTTCCAAATTTCATTGGAAACAGTAATTGCATAAGTGTTTTGCGTCATGGTGAAGGGGAACACCAGTTCTGCCTGGGTGCCGTAACCAATGTTGGCGGCAACCGGTTGTGCAAGCAACATGTGTGAGCCATCCAGCTCACCGGAAATAACGCGATCGAGCACTACTTTCCAGTTGGCTTGGGCTTCCAGTTCTACGGTTAGGCCTTCATCGTCGAAGTAACCATTTTCGTAGGCGACGGCGAGGTCAGCCATATCGGTTAATTTAATAAAACCAAATTTTAAATCGGTTTTTTCTGCAGGGCCGGTCTCAGCTTGCACAGAGGTAATCAATGAAAATGCGGTGGCAATGGCCAGTGTGGTTTTTGCGAATGGCTTTAATAGTTTGGAAATACTGTTCAGCGTTGTTGTTTTTATAGAGGCGGTTGCTTTCATTTCTAGCTCCTGGCTGTGGCTGCAAAAAAATCGATAAAAAATAAAATTTTTTGGTCTTGTTCGCGCGATAAAAAATGTTGCGAAAAATAAATTGGATCGAAAAAATTAGAAAAATAAGTTGTGGTGTTGAGTTAGTACAACAGGGGTTATTCAAACACTGTGCCAACGTCTGGTATGCACTTTTTCAGCGCAGCTTTTTTGTAGCTATCGCCATATTTTTTTTGCTTTTGCACATCGCTGGAACATGAAAAACAGCACTGCATTTTTTTAGTGCCGGTTTATGTGGGTTGAAGGTGCGTTAGCAAAAGTCGCAGGGATTGGTAGCCGCACTTTTTTCGCGCAAAGGTGATTTGCCTGTGCTCCATGGATAAATCGAACACATATTGTTTTGTTATGTCTTACATCCAACGAAAATAAAAAATGCTTAGATTTCACAGGCTTGGTGATAGGTTGATGACCTGCGCAGGGCGATGAATAACTCCTATACTCAATGGACTGGTTGACCCTTGTGAGCCTGATACCCATGAAAATCCCGGTTTTTTTGGTCTTATTTACTTGTTTTGCCTTGGCGGCTTGTTCCTCAGTGGTGCAAAAAGTTCCTTTTTTGTCGGATAAAGGCCCATTAGCCCAGGAATTATCAGGCGAGTTGATTTTAGGTCGGCCCTATTTGCCCGAAGAATTGCCCGACGCGGATCTCTTTGGGCTAACTGATGAAATGAAGGCATTTGCCGAAGCTGTGACCAGTAATATCAACCGCAATGACGCCAAAGCCGAGGCATTGCATAAAGCATTGATCGGTTCTGTATACGAGGGCGGCCGCGGGATTACCTACAGCGCCTACGAGACCATCACCGGAATCGAGGCATTCGAGCGGCGTCAGGCTAATTGCATCAGCTATACATTGTTGTTTGTTGCCATGGCGCGCCATGTCGGCTTGAAGGCAGAAGTAAATGAAGTGTTGCTGCCCCCGACCTGGGATATGCGTGCGACTGATACCTATCTGCTGATGCGTCATGTGAATGCAAAAGTATTTATGCCGCGCCCGAACCAGTCCTTTGCGCGGGTGATCGGCACAGCCGATGTGAGCGATATAGTGGTCGACCTGGAGATGCGGCGTTATCGCGCGCACTACAAACAGCATGTGATCGATAAGGATCTGGTCGCCGCCCAGTTTTACTCCAACCGCGGAATGGAATTGGCCGCCGAGGGCAATAAGCGCGAAGGTTTTTTGTATTTGCGCAAAGCCTTGTTGATGAGCCAGGAGCCCAGTTATATCTGGAGTAATTTCGGCAGTTTTTATCGCCGCCAACAGTTATATCCGCAGGCTGAAGCGATTTATTTGCATGGCTTGAGTATCAATCCCCGCGATTACACCATCATGCACAATCTCGCTGGTCTCTATAAAAGCATGGGGAACACCGAGCAGAGTGAGTACTACCAAAAACGGGTGCGCGCCCACCGCAATGCCAATCCCTACTATATGTACAAGCGCGCGGACGAGGAGCTGGCCAAGGGCGAGTACGATAAAGCCCTGGCGTTGATAAAAGCGGCGATTAATAAAGAAGACAAGGAAGAGCGGTTTTATCGCCTCGCTGCCACCATTTACGACAAGCAGGGCGATACCGAAAATGCCGACCGCATGCGCGACAAGCTTTACCAGCTCAGCACCATTCGCTTTTAGGTAAAGGACTGTAATTGTCATTCTGCCTATATGGACTCATCGATGCTCCCGGCCTAGGCTTCGCGGCTATTACAACAACGACGCGAGGAGCATTATGAAATCACTACTTCTGGGACTTTCACTCAGTGGCCTGTTGGCCAGTACCCATGTATTGGCAGGCGAATGGCAATCCCTGTTCAATGGCAAAGACCTCAGCGGTTGGGAGCCCTATGTGAGCTACCAGCCAGAAACCAACGAACACAACCTGGTTTCCAAGCACAAACCGCGCGGCATTAATAACGACCCGAAAAAGGTCTTCTCGGTTGTCGATGGTTTATTGCGGGTTTCCGGCGAGGAGTGGGGCGGTTTAACCAGCCAGGCTGAATTCGAAAATTTCCATTTGAAGTTTGAAGTGAAGTGGGGCACCAAAAAATGGCCGCCACGTTTGGATGCCCCGCGCGATAACGGCATTCTCTACTTCGCCGTTGGCCCGCAAGGCGCGCAGAGCACCCATTGGATGCGCAGCCATGAATTCCAGATCCAGGAAGGCGATAGTGGCGACTATCACAGCCTTGATGGGGTGATTATCGATGTGCATGCGGGCGATACCAACCTCGGCGATTGGAAGTTCTATCGCTACGATCCCAAACTGCCGCTGCGCAAAGACATAGCCGCGCGCGTACTCAAGCTCGGCAACTATGAACACCCGAGCGGCGAATGGGACACCATGGAAGTGATTACCGACGGCAAAACCCTGATCCACAAGGTCAATGGCCATGAAGTATTCCGCGGTTTTAATTCACGCGAAAAGGTGGATGGCAAATACGTCCCGCTGACGCGCGGCAAACTGCAAATCCAATCGGAAGGTGCCGAGACCTTTTTCCGCAATATCCAGATTAAAACCCTCGATAAACCCGCCGCTGAATACTAGCCGGCATTTGCATGGCGGGAGGCTTGATTTAATCGCTCTCGCCATGCAGTCTGGGCTCTCTCCAAGCACCACTGCCCACAGGTGAGCCACATGAGCCCTTTCTATACCTTCACCGCAGAATCCCTGAACGGAAGCCCCGTCGCCCTGTCTGACTATGCGGGCAAGCTGGTACTGGTTGTGAACACCGCTAGCCAATGTGGATTTACCCCGCAATACGCCGGGCTGGAAGCGCTCTATAAAGAATTTGGCCCACAGGGTCTGGTTATTCTCGGCTTCCCTTGTAACCAATTTGGCAAGCAGGAACCGGGCGATGCCGGGCAAATCGCGCAGACGTGCCAGATTAATTACGGTGTGAGTTTTCCCATGTTTGCCAAAGTGGAAGTGAACGGGGCGAATGCGCATCCGTTATTCCAATGGCTCACGACGGCACTACGAGGTTGGTTGGGGAAATCCATCAAATGGAATTTCACCAAATTTTTAATTGGGCGCGACGGCAGGCCCATCAAACGTTTTGCTCCTATTACCAAGCCGGAAAAGATGGCGGATTTTATTCGCGCACAATTGCAACAGTCGTAGTGCAAGCTCGCTGTTTATTTTAAATGTCAGTCTCCAGTCACAATAACGATGAATATCACCAGAACCATAATTGTTGCGATCAGCGCATTTGCACTGGGCTTTTACGCCAGTGAGTATCGCCATAAAAACCAGACGGGCCATGTGCAGCTCGTTGTCGAAAATACCCAGCTTCCGCCCGAATCGGTGCCCGATGTTGTTCCGACTCCACCACCAGTCAGCTCGGCACCGGCAGTTAACGACCCTGTATCGACCAGGCCGCAAACACCGCTGGAGCGCGCCAACCAATTAATCGCCAACCGCGCTTATGCTGAAGCGGCGCAGTTGCTCAACCAATTGTTGAAACAAAATCCGCAAAATGCCGAAGCGCTTTGGTTGCTTGCGCGGGTGTATGAGCAGCAGGGAAAACACAAAGAATCTGTCAGCACTTGGTTTCGCTATATCAATACCGAAATCGACGCGCAAAAAGTGGAAAATGCGCTGGCGTATTTGGCGAAATATTTAATTCGTCTCACCGAAAACCCCTCAATTTTTGGCGAGAGCAGTGAATGGTTAATGGCACAGATCAATGACCTGATTAAACTCACGCCCGACAATGGCGAATTGCATTTGCAGCTCGCCAAAATGCATTTGCAAGCGGACGATAAAGAGCAGGCGCAGTACCACGCGCTTATGGCTGCCAACCAACCGGAGACACGCGCAAACGCCGAAGCCATACTGGCAAAGTTGGATGAAGGTTCGCTCGCCCAGGATGAGCGTGAAATTGTCGTGCCCTTGATCCGTTTTGGCGGCCAGTTTTTAGTGCCGGTGACAGTGGAAGGCTTGCAAGTGAAATTATTATTGGATACGGGCGCATCCATCAGCGGGTTGACGTCCAATTTTATTAATGGCCATTATTCGTTGGTCAAATCGCCCAAACCTATCCAGTTGAATACCGCAAGCGGTAGCGTCGATAGTTTTTTGTTTCTGGTTGATACCTTCACTATCGAGAGCATTACGTTCAATAAACACATGCTAGCCCGTTTACCCATGGACAATATGGATCAGTTTGATGGATTGTTAGGGATCGATATTCTCGGGCGTTTTGAGTTTGTTATTGATCAAAACAAAGCGCAGCTGCGTTTGCGCAAGCGTTAAAATGTTTTCCGGAAATTTTTATGCAATTGATTGAAACACTAACCGAGCGGCACATTGCCCAATTGCACCAGCTCTATTTGCAACAAACCTGGTCCAACACCCGCACGCTGGAAGAGACGCATTTGGTCGCGTCCGGCTCATCACTGACCCTGGCTTTCGTCGACCATGACAATAACCTGATTGCATTTACCCGCGTGTTGACCGACGGCATTTTTAAAGCATTGGTGTTTGATGTGATTGTGGATGCGCAATATCGCAGCCAACATTTGGGTTCGAATTTGATTGCCGCAGTAAAGAACCATCCGCGCGTGCAACGGGTAAAACACATAGAGTTGTACTGCTTGCCGGAATTGCAGAGCTATTACCAGCAATTTGGTTTTGTCACCGATATCGGTGGCATGCAGTTAATGCGTTTGACAATGCGTTAACCAAATTGGCAATTATTTTGGATGCGAGTGGGCGATGAATCGTAAACGGAACCTGAGCGGATTTGGTTTATTGGCCGGAGCCCAGTTCGCACTGGTTGTACTGGCCATATTGTTGCTGTGGGGATTGGAAATATCTTTACCCGCCTCAACACTCGATAATTTTTCGGCGATTGGACTGGGAACTGTTTTCGCGTGCATCACTTTTTTTATGTTTTGGCTGGTGTATCGATTTGGTGGCAGCTTTGCCCGAGCGCTATTAGCCGACCTTAACCGGATCACGGCTCTTTTTCGCGGTCTCTCCTGGTGGCAGTTTGCTATGTTAGCTGCGCTTGCTGGGGTTGGTGAGGAGTTATTGTTTCGCGGCTTTCTGCAAGTTTGGTTAAACCAGCATTGTTCTATAACGATCGCGATAATCTCTACCTCAGTTATTTTTGGATTGCTGCATTATTTATCCCACGCTTATTTTATTAGCGTGACCTTAATGAGCATTGTATTCGGTGTGGGTTATTACCTGAGCGGCAGCTTATTAATGGTGATGGTGTGGCATGGCGTTTATGATTTTATTGCGCTGCTAGCCATAATGAAATTCCCGCATTGGGTTGGTATTGCTTCAGCATCTAAATCCTGATGCTTTATTAATAGATACTGGCGCACCTTAGTTATGACGGATAACCACTCATGAAAATTCTCAATTTGGCAGCAGCCCCCGAGCATATCCCGACAATAGCAGCCTGGCATCACGCCCAGTGGGGTTATTTGAATCCGGGCACTACAGTGGAAACACGCATCCAGAAAATGCAGCGATATTTAAAAGGCCATGCAGTACCGGCGATGTATATCTGTGTAGATGGCGATCAATTGGTAGGTACGGCTGCATTAGTGGAAAGCGATATGGATAGTCATCCAGAGCTATCACCTTGGCTTGCGAGTGTTTATGTTAACCCTGACTATCGCAATCGCGGTGTAGGGGCTGCACTAGTCAGGCACGTCGTGAGCAAAGCGAAAGCCCAAGGGTTCTGTCCGCTGTATTTATTTACGCCAGACCAGAAAAATTTTTACCAAAGTCTAGGGTGGGAATTTATGGCGCAAGAATCTTATCGCGGTGGTGAAGCAACATTGATGAAAATTACCCTGCGCTGATCTTTATGTGTCTTACCGAAATTGGTCGTACCGAAATGGGTCTTACTAGTATGACCAGTGCACTAACTGAATAAACAACAGCAACATTAAAATTCATAAGGAGCTATGTAATGGGCAAACGTTTTGATGAAATATCGGAACAGCTAAAAGAATTTATCGCTGCACAAAAACTCTTTTTTGTTGGCACCGCCACCGATGATAGCCGCGTCAATATTTCCCCCAAAGGGATGGACTCATTGCGCGTGCTCAATAGCAACCGCGTGATTTGGCTTAACGTCACCGGCAGCGGCAATGAAACCGCCGCGCACCTGCAAACCCATCCGCGTATGACCATCATGTTCGCCGCCTTCGAAGGTGCGCCCATGATTTTGCGTTTATACGGCACTGCGCGCGCGATCCATCATAGCGATCCCGAGTGGAATGCACTCTACCAACAGTTTCCCGACACGCCCGGTGCACGGCAGATTTTTGATTTGCAGGTCGATCTGGTGCAAACCTCTTGCGGCATGGCCGTGCCTTTCTTCGATTATGTAGATGAACGCGAACAACTCACCAATTGGGCAATCAATAAAGGTGAAGAGGGAATTAAAAATTATTGGAAAGAAAAAAACCAACTGAGTCTGGATGGAAAACCGACGGGTATTGCGGAAAAAATATCGTAACCAATTCCTCCGTCTCAATTTTTAGATTCGTTACATAACATGGAGCGTCACTATGAATATTAAATTGTCTCTAATAATAAGTACAATTATTAGTCTTTTGGCAATGTTAGTTTCGTTAAAGGTGTTTATGGGCTCATTATCCAGTGAGCATACCCTTAGAATATTCCTGGCATCTGTAGGGCTTGCAATTTTTTCGTCAATGTTTCTTTGTAGCACTGTTTTTTTATTTAAAGAGTTATTTCTTTCAAAGAAACGCTGAGCTACAAGTGTAACAAGCGATGTTAACTGCTGATGGAAAAGCTATAGAATTCTATAAATCTGTTGGTTTTATTCGCGCCGGTAAGACGGAACCTATGTGGGTTTATGCGGGTACAGAACATAGAGAATGAATGTTATCGTTGTTTTATGCACAGCTTTGGCTGTTATGAATTGATATATCTTTACCCTTTTCGGTTTGTCTCGCTGCTATAGTAATGTGATGATTATTACTATTGAGTCTATTTCACCCGATTTAAAACCGGAATTTGGGGGAAATTTGTGACGGGAAAGATCCGATTTGGACAGAAGCTGAAAATCGGCGTGGCGGCAATTCTGCTTTTTATACTAGGGCTTGGGTTCACATTGGGGGCGTTAGCCCTTATCTCATGGTCTGCATGGCTTTTCTTCGGCTTTATTATAATTGTCGGAATTATTGCACTTCCGTTTGCGTGGCTAATTAATAAAGTATTTTTCTATCGACCACCCCATACAAAAGTCCCCTTTTTTAACGGTGCCTGGCTCGTTTTGATACTGCTATTCACTACGCTTTTGACTTTTCCCTATTTTTATCTTGCTGTTAAAAGTGAAACAGACCCATTGGTGCTGCCGCAAGCAGTGCTTAGCGATGGTAATAAAACTGTCATCTTTCAGGGGATGGTGCATGTTGGGTCCGAGAATTTTTATAAGTCGGTGGTTTACGATTTGGAAGAAGCGCTTGATGATGGCTAGAAACTTTATTATGAGGGAGTGTCGCCATCAACCGACGACGCCAATAAGTGGTTCGCTGATACATTTTCCAGTGGAGTTTCATTATCGGATAACTATCGGAAGCTGGCCGATGTTTGCGGGGTAAAATACCAGCTCGATTACTTCGCATTAATGGTGCACGACAGCCAGGCGCACCCGGAGCGCCACGCTACTGTGGATGTCACTACCTCCGAATTAAAGAATCAGTACGATTCAATGCTCAAACAAGATCCTCAATTTGCTGCGGCGATAACAAAAGAAATGGAGGATAAAAGTAAAACTGAAAGCATGTCTGATGATACTGCCGATAAAATCTTCAGCTTTATTCAACAAGCCAGCCCGAATCAAAAAAATATGATTGGCACCCTGTGCCGTGGCTTTTTTGTATATGTCTTAAAGACCAATTCACATAAAAAACCTGGCGCCTTTGATCCATTGCTGATTGATTTTCGTAACCAACATCTCGCCCGCCAAATCGAAGCCGAAACTAATAATAAAATTTATATCACTTATGGTGCAGGCCATTTGCCGGGGCTAATCGAGATACTTCAAAAGAGCAACCCGAAATGGGAAGTGAAATCAATCAAATGGATTCGTGGTATGACAGCGCCCGAGCATCTTGAGGGACAACTTTAATTTTATGGTTAGGCTTTAATCAATGTAATGTCATTAACTTAAGGAGATGTATATGCGCTTGCTTCAATCGAAATTGGCGGTGGCAATAGTTATTGCGGGTCTTTCAACTTCTGTGGTCGCGGCTAAAAAAGGCGATCTGACCCAGATAGATTATGGTGTTGTGGAGAAAGTCGAAACTGTAAAAGTCGATTCCAATATGGGTAAGGGTGTTGTCGCGGGCGGCTTGATAGGTGCAGCTACAAGCGGTAAACATGATAGTAAGCACGATAAGGCAAAACATGCAGCTGAAGGTGCAGCAGCGGTAGCAATATTGACCGCTATTGCAGAAGGCAAACGCAAAGCCCATCAGTATCAAGTTAAATTGACATCGGGTTCGGTGGTGAAGTTGGTTTCTGAAAGCAAAGAAGTAACCGAAGGCGACTGTGTTGCCGTTGAGCGCGGAGAAACTGCCAATATTCGTCGCGTATCTTCTGTCTATTGTGAGGCACCTGATCATGAAGCTTTAAAGCATCCCTATGTGCGCGCTGCTGCTTATGAAGATGCGGCTGAATGCCACACGGCAAAAGAAATGGCCATGCACGCTAAAACCGAGACAGAAGTGGATATCGCACTGAAAAAAGTGCAGATATTCTGTGACAACTAAGGGCGCGACCTTAGTTTTTCGTTAGCTAAACCAAGTCCTGCTCGCCTATGGTTATCTTGGGCGAGCGGCGGCAGACTCGAGTGTTATCAGGTATAAAAAAATTGCTCAATTTTATAGACGCCGAAGCAAAGCACACCGAGCTTCTTCGAGATACATTAATCACATCAAAGGGGTATTGGGGCTATTCTCAAGAGCAACTTGAGCAATGGCGGTCTAATTTAACGTTTGAAGCAGAGTATATTGTCCGCAATACAGTCAAATTAATTTTAAAAGATAAAGAATTGATTGGATTCTTCGCCATAGTGAAAGGCGATAGTAATGAGCTTGACCACCTTTGGTTATTGCCAAAAGCCATTGGCAAGGGCTATGGCAATCTAGTATTCGAGCAGATTCTTTTGGAATGTAAAATATTAGAAATATCCAACTTCTACATCACATCCGACCCTGATGCTGAAGGGTTCTATTTAAAGAAAGGGGCGCTTAAAGTTGGTGAGGTTTACAGCGAACCCCAGAAAAGAATGTTGCCTAAATTAAAATTTATAGTCATTGCCTGATTTTTCTTCGTAACATCATTCGCAGACATTTTTCGATAATTAATGTGATTTAGCCTGGAGCTGGGCTGACAGCGACTGATTTTTTTCAAGTGGCTGCCAGCTTGAATTTAAATGCTTAAGGCGTTGCCTTAATCCACTCTATTGCCGTCTCTATTCCGCCATCGTAGGCACCTTTACGTTCTTGAAGTGTTGCGAAAGGTACATTGACATCAACTGGTATACCAATGCGTTCATAATTATTCCCTTGGGTATCAAGGTATGTTTCATTGCTTATCCCAAAGAGGATGTCACTGGTGAGCCGCTTAACGAGAATATCGGAAAATTCACCAGCCGTTGGTTCACCAATAATGGTTACCTGTGGCAAAGAAGCCATAGCAATCGTAAATAATTCAGCCGCACTTGCAGTATCGCCACTTACTAATACAGCCGTTGGCTTTAAATAAATATTGTCAACATGAGGTTCCAATACTACATTTTTTTGGGCTGTTCTCGAGTTTCCATGACCGGAAAACTTGGAGTAAACAAATTGAGGCTTATCGATAAAATGGCGAACAAAATTAAGCGCTACCTGATCCTGGCCACCCTCGTTAATACGGACATCAATAATAATTCCTTCGGTATCAACAAAATCTTCCAATGCCTCATCAAAAGCAGCTTCTGCTATAACGAGATCAATCCCGACATCAGAAGCTAGTGTCGACTTGCCATCATAACCGGCCATTGAGCCTATAATCAGGTATCCAATATTGTCTGTTGTTTTAAACCATGCGATTTCACCCGCAGCACGTACTTTCACTTCCGAGTCTTCAGTTGCATAGCTAAAAATAATGTTCATCATTTGAAGGTAATTAGTTAAGTAATACTCGTCTGCCGCCGATATCTGTTCAGCAGTTAGCTCACCGGAAAGCGCGCCTTCAGCTTCAAGCAAACGGATATACTCATTTACCATTTTTTGGTGCACGTTTATTTGAGTAGATACACCAAAAAAAATTCCATCGTTATTCTCGATTGCCTTAGCTATGCTTTCATCAATATTTTGGCTAAGTGGCGCTTTGAGTAATGCAGCATGACCATCGCCCAGAGGAGTAATCACTGTGCTGAGAAATGCAAACAGCTCGTCTTCATTTTTTATTTTTTCTATAGCGTTAAGCGAATCTGTATATACATTGCTCCAATCCATTTCTCTTAATTCAAAATTAATGTATAGCTCATTAAATGTTTGCCAGAAAATGTCGAAATCTCTTTTAGCATCAAAGCGATAGCTGCCATCTTTTTTTAAATTTTGTAGATTTTCTCTGCACACTTCTGGAAGGTGGTCCACTCTTTCATATTCAACCCCTGGTGGATAATGCCCTTTGCTCTGCAGCAACGATTCTTTCCCATTATTTGAATAGGTATAACTTTTCTTAAACTTATCTAAAGGCAGATTGGAAGCTACGTCCTGCAATAAACAATAGTCTTCTGTAACGCTATATGTTTTAACCGTAACGGTATCAGCCTGGTTACTTACCGATAAAATATATCCATAGGCTGGTGCGCGCCATTCTCCCGTATACGGTGAATCAGTCGCACCAGCAATTGAAGAAGAGCTTTGCGTTATAGAACTGGAAGCCGTGCTGGATTTAGGTGTTGAGGAAGAGGAGTTGGTTGATGTCTGGTTTTTTTCATCAGAACAGCCTGTTAATGGTATCAGGCCAAACCAAAACAATAGAACGATGTACTTTGACGATAAAAAATAGCTCTTTATTAAATGCATATTGATGTCCCTTTAGGTTAATTGGAAGGGTTAACCTAAAGCACCAAGCAAGTTAAAACTGTATCATCTGTTATCAATTTGTAGCTTGTGGAGTGTACGGACGTTGCTTAGTTAAGATCAATGAATGTCAAAGTAAATTTTGCACCACCTAAGCAGGCTGATTCAGCAATTTCTATTTTTACATTGTGTAAATCGGCAATACGTTTGACCAACGCCATGCCAAGGCCATAACCTTTTTGTGAGGCTCGCGGTGTTTCCTCTCCATTCCGGATTTCTTCCCCACGAATAAACGGCTTGAATATATCTTGCCTAAAATTTTCGTCTATTCCCGGGCCATTGTCTTCAAGAATAAACAGGGTGTCATTTTCACGTTTGTATAAACTAATCAAAATTTTTCCCGCGCCATATTTGACTGCATTGGAAAGCAGGTTTTCTACCAGCAGATTCAAATAGAACACGTTGCCTTTTACGATGTAAAAGGATTGGTCTGCATTGATCTTAATATCGGCTGGAATATTGGTTGGTATATCACTACTACGACTTTGGTTTACTGATGATACGGCGCTATCGCACAACGTCAGAAGATCAACTTCATCTTTCGGCAGCTGGGCTATGGCTTTATCCAAACGAGCATATTTCAACAAGGTATCGATAAGGTGCGTCATATCATTTATCACTTTTTCAAGGCGATTTTCATAGATGTGGCGCTTCTCAATATTATCTTCCTCGCGCAAAGCATCCAAACCGAATTGCAATTTGGCCAGAGGGGCGCGCAGTTCGTGCGAAATGGCTGAGCTCAATAAACTGATATCGGAGACCAATTCTTCAATCCGTTGGGCCATGCGATTAAATTCAAGTTCAATATCCTTAATCTGCGAAATGGCACTGGGAATAATACGTGCGCCGAGGTCTCCTTCACCTAATTTTTTTGCGGATAGTTGCATGTTCTGTAGCCGCCGAAGCAAAGGGAGTAGCCAAACAAATACAACAAGTATTAATAAGACATAAAAAGCGAACGTGAACGCAATTGGGAGCCAACTATTCTGTTTATACTCCCCCGCCAATGGCGCGCGGAGAGCGAAGTAATTAGTTCCTTCGCCAGGAAAATAATAGCTGGCACTAGTTGCCGAAGATAATGTGATGTGTCCGGTTTTTTGTAGCTCAAGAAAAAGCTCTTCCGGCATCCTGATATCGTCCTGACTGATCACTTCCAAAGACAAAGGTGTGTTTTCATCCTCCCACGCCAGTATAAATTCCTCTTTATGCTCCAGCTTGTGCAATATGCCTGCAAGCTGAGCCCCCATGGCTTCCAACTGCGTTTCTGTTAACCCCTGTGTTCGCTGCTCGCCTGCATGTAGGCCGGCATAAAGTTTATCCAATAATAAACCTGACCCCACAGAAGCGAGAATAACCGTGAGTAACAGGGAGGCTGTAAGAGTTCGTAATGTCAGCATAAAAGCAATCTACCAAGCCTCTTTTACAAACAGATAGCCCTTTCCCCAAATAGTTTTTATACGATAAGGGTCATCAGTGCGGTCTTTAAGTTTTTTTCTCACGCGTGAAATACGCAGGTCAATTGATCTGTCGAGTCCATCGAATTCGTAGCCTCTTAATTCTTTAAGCAAGGTATCGCGCGTAACAACTTCGCCGGGATGGGAAGCCAGGACCCACAAAACTTCAAACTCTTTGGAAGTGAGCTTTATTTCAATACCTGATAAGCAAACCGATTGGGAGTGGGGATCTATAACGAGATCATTAAAGGTGAGGGTTTTGGAGGATGATGATATTTCTTTCTTTTCGAGTAATTTCTGAATTCGAGTCAGCAGCGCGCGGGCTCTTACGGGCTTGATGATGTAATCATCCGCCCCTGCTTCAAGACCTAACACTTCATCTATTTCTTCATCCCTCGCAGTGATCATGATAATTGTGCCTTTATAAAAGGCCCTGACCGTTTTGCAAACCTTAAAACCATCAAGCCCCGGTAATGCACCGTCCAATAAAACTACATCGGGCTTTTTATCCGAAATTAATTTAACTGCTTCTTCCCCATTTTCTGTGCACATGCAGTTAAACCCTTTTCCAGAAAGATAATCAGCGATCCACTGTTGCAGTTCGAGATCATCTTCAACGATCAGTATTGATACCGGGGATTGATTTTTCATTTTAATTTTTGGTTAAAAATGGTTAAAGCACCTTTAGAAAAGGCGCCACGTATGTTCAAGTCTGGTTGTCTTCTTGTACACCCAGGATAACTCTACCGTTTTTCGGACAACTACCTCGGAACTATCGACGCGCACGAGGTAATAGTCCACTGCTTCGGACATTACCAGATCTTCAGTATATCGGCCTTCATTGGAGCCGTTCCAACATTCCAGCTTGGTATCTGGTGTACGAAAAAGACAAAATGAACCTAGCTCTTTTGTGCTCCAATTAGCACTAACTTTCGCATAACATTTGTCTCCTTCCTTAAAGACAACACATTCTTTTGGCTTCAGCGATAGCCGAACCGGATCACCATTTTTCGGTTCGTCAGCAAAACCTGATTGAAAAGTAAAAATAAACAACATCACGAAAATGAACTGATACTTATTTTTCATTTCAGCTCATCCTTAAAATACGTAATTCAAAAGAATGCCGAACTCTTGTTCTTTTTCGGGCCGATTTTCCCACCTGCGAGCTAGCTCTATCAGTGGACTATCCAAGGTTTGGTCAGAATATTGCGTGTGCCGGGAGTAAATTTGGAACAGTATGTTTTTGCTAATGGGATAACTCAAATCAATATAGGCCGTGTAGTCTATCCCGGACGACGGTTCGTATGACCACAGGGTTCCGTCAGCTTCACTCGCGGGTACGCCAAATTGGTAGTCTATTAAACCGCTGGATTTATATACCGCACCGACTAAACCATTCAGACTCCAGTTTCTGATTTGCCAGCGATGACCAAGCCATAATGATGCATAATCAACTGCGCTATCTGACGGTAAGTCTTCATGAAAATAAGGTAATGCAACTAGCTGTAGAATGGAATTTCCCCAAGAGCCCTGGGCCCTTATTCCAGTTCCCCTCGTTGACCCACGAGATATTTTTTTGGTCTCGCCACCAATCTCATAGTTAAACTCAGTGCCTGGGGTAACAGCCGCTACAATAAAGTCCAGATTCCAGTGCTCAGTAGTGTAAAAATTATAACCCGCTGCAGGAAGATTTTTGTCGCGGGCAGGATCGTTAGCTAACTCTATAAAAAGTCCTTTCCATTGATAACGGCCATCAATAAAGAGCTTCCAACCATCCATCTTCTCTTCGTCATACAAGGGGGACTCGATGTTCGCATATCCAAGTGCAATGGACAGGCTATAACCATCGCGGTCATTTTTATCGACTTGTTGCTGATCTTTTGATGGGGTTTCCTGTGCAAAACTATACGCACTTGGAAATATGATGGTTGCGCTTAATAAGATCGTATTTATTATGTTTTGATAATAATTCATGTAGGTTCCTGCCAATTAAGTGTTCGTATGGCAGAGTTTAGGAAACCAGGCGCCGAAACTGTTTACCAAGTAGAGTCAAATTGTATCAAAGTGTATCTAGGTTAATGGTTCTAGTTGCATATGGCCACGCAAGTTACCTTTCCTAAACCAGGATATCAATACCAACTGAATTCGATGCCTTGAATCATTCAGTCGTCCCATTCGGCAAGTAGGTGCTGATTCTGATTCTTAAATTATCACCCCCGCGCCAAACATTTAATCGCTACCGCTGCCGCTGAAGTTCTATTTTCCACTCCCAGCTTTTTAAATATTTGTTCCAGATGTTTATTCACGGTGCGTGGGCTCATTTCTAAAATCTGGCCGATTTCGCGGTTGGTTTTTCCGTTGGCGATCCATAGGAGTACGTCGGCTTCGCGGCCGGTGACTGAAAATTGTTGTTTGAGGGATTGGGTATCGTCAGCGGGTTTGGGTGGGTTGGTGAGGCGGAGTAAATATTCTTTGCCATCAATTAAATTCAACATTTCGACATTGAGTTCTTGCGTGACTTGTTGCAATGGCAATTGGCGGCCGGTTTCAGGTTTGTGGTTTATCCACTCGCGCAATTGTTGGCTAATGCTGTGGGTGAGGGCGATGGAATCGGCTGTTGCGCCGGCGCCGTCCAATAATTGATATACCTGCGGTGTCGCCCAGACTAATTGGCCGTGTAGATCGATGGTAAATAAATATTGGCCAGCGGTATCCAACGCGGCGCGTGCGCTTTGCGTGATGCGTGCGTTGGCGAGGTGCACGCGCATGCGCGCAATTAATTCGTCGGGGTTAATGGGCTTGGTTACATAATCAACGCCGCCTGCAGTCAAGCCCATCACTACATGTTCCGTGTCACTTAGCCCGGTCATAAAAATAATCGGTACATCGGCGAGTTGCGGGTTGAGTTTTAAGTGTTTGCAGGTTTCAAAACCGTCCATATTCGGCATTATGGCGTCGAGCAAAATAATATCCGGGCGAATGTTTTTGGTAATGGTAAGCGCCTGCGCGCCTTCCAAGGCGACGAGTACAGT
>DATIGS010000149.1:0-2054 GCA_035481425.1 Cellvibrio sp.
TGGCTGATTATGCTCGGTGGAACCCTCATCTCGCTGATGGCACTCAGCCGTTCAGGGTCTACCTTTTTCTGGCGCACGCAGGATCGCATCGAGCCAGCGGCAGCGGCGGACAAGGGCGCGTTACTTGCGCTTATCGGCTTGTTGGCGTGCGTCGTCGCGCTCAGCCTGTGCGCCGATCCGGTACTGGACTACACCCAGCGGGTGGCGGGTCAGCTGCGTGCGCCAGAGCTTTACTTGCAGGCTATGCACCATTTCCGGGTGCGGTAGGAGGCTGACCATGGCAGAGACCAATCTGGACAAAAACACGGCGGGAAGCGGTGAGTTAAAAAACCGCTTCACCAACAACGCACTTACCCAAGCGCACCCCAGCCCGCCCAAACCGCGCCGCTGGTTCCCGCATCCCTTGTTTAGCCTCGGGATGGTTGGAGTTTGGATGTTGCTGAATAACACCATCAGCGCTGGTCATTTTGTGCTTGGGATATTCCTGGCCTGGGTGATTCCCTGGCTCGCCCAGGGTTTTTGGCCGGAGCCACTCGTAGTGCGCAAACCACTGGTGCTGATCCGGTTTGCGTTTGTGGTGTTCTGGGATGTGATTATCGCCAATCTGTTATTGATGCTGCGCATCCTCGGGCCAAGCGGCAAATTGCAACCTGCCTTTATCAAAGTCCCGCTGGATACCGATCATGAATTTGCCATCGCCATGCTCGCCAGCACCATCTCGCTTACCCCCGGTACCGTCTCGGCTGACCTAAGTCTGGATGGCCATTACCTGTTGGTGCATTGCCTTCACGTCAAGGATATCGAGGAAGAAATCCAGTTGCTTAAAATGCGCTATGAAGCCCCATTAAAGGAGATCTTCAATTGCTAAATACCATCGTCAGTATTGCCATGTTGATGTTCGCGCTTGCCATCGCCCTGAATCTGTTCCGGCTGGTCGTTGGCCCGAATTTACCTGACCGTATAGTGGCGCTGGACACCATGTACATCAACACGATTGCGCTCTTGGTCTTGATCGGAATTTACCAAGGCAGCTTGCTGTATTTTGAAGCGGCAATGCTGATTGCGATCATGGGTTTTGTCGGCACAGTTGCGCTCAGCAAATATTTACTGCGCGGCGACATCATCGAATAACGAACGATTATTTATTAACTAGCCGCGAATGGGGACCGCTATGTGGACTGAATACCTGGTCGGATTTTTTGTGTTGTCTGGCGCAACCTTTGCGCTGGTTGGTTCCATTGGCCTTGCCAAACTGCCAGATTTTTATATGCGCCTGCATGGCCCAGCCAAAGCGACCACGCTGGGGGTGGGCGGGGTAATCGCCGCTTCAGCGTTATTTTTTTCCACCCGCGGCGATGGCTTGAGCTTGCACGAATTACTTATCGCAATATTCCTGTTTATCACCGCCCCGGTGAGCGCGCATATCGTTGCCAAAGCTGCACTGCATTTGAAATTGGCAGCAGTGGAAAAAACCAAAGGTAAGCCTTGGGGGGGTTGACTGGCATTGTTTAAATAGTGTGCAATATGATACGCTTAACAGTACTGTTAATAGTATTATTAAGAAGGCGGTATCATCATGGGCGCACTTGCGGCAAACGATCTAAAAACTAAAGGAATCTCTGCGGTGGAAGCACGTCTGGAAGTGGATGAAGAGGTCATCATTTCGGTACGCGGGCAAGACCGCTACGTCATTATGGATTTGGAAAAATACAACAAACTACGCGAATACGAATTGGCAATGGCAGTACAAGAAGCCAAGGCAGCCGTCGCCGCAGGGCAATTTATTACCGAGCCTGTCGCCGATCATATGCGCAGGATCAGCGACGATGTATAGGCTGATCTACCCCGAACCCTATCTCAAAAAAGCCAGTAAATTCATAAAAAAGCATCCCGAATTACGCGGCCAGTATCAAAAAACGTTGGAACTACTCGAATTAAATCCCCATCACCCTTCACTGCGATTGCATGGCCTGCAGGGGCGATTAGCAGGCCTTTCATCAGTCTCCATCAATATGAGTTACCGCATAGTGTTGCAACTCATCATCACTGATAAA
>DATIGS010000150.1:0-43212 GCA_035481425.1 Cellvibrio sp.
AGGCGTGAAAGTATTTGAAGATTATGATTTAAATAAACTGGTCGATTTTATCGACTGGACACCCTTCTTTATCAGCTGGGATCTGGTCGGAAAGTTCCCGAAAATTCTGGATGATGAAGTCGTCGGCGAAGCCGCACGCGCGCTCTGGGACGACGCACAAAAAATGCTGCGCAAACTTATCGATGAGAAATTAATTAAAGCCAACGGCGTGATCGGCTTCTGGCCAGCAAACACGGTCAATGCCGACGACATCGCTGTATATGACTCAAGCGGAAAGCAAATCAACACTCTGCATCACATCCGCCAGCAACATTTAAAACAGGGCATGGAAAGCAAACCGCATTATTCGCTTGCCGATTTTGTTGCACCAAAAGAAACGGGCAAACAGGATTACATCGGCGGCTTTGCAGTTACGGCGGGAGTCGGCGCGGAAGAATTGGCGAAGGAATATCAAAACAACGGCGACGACTACAACAGCATCATGGTAAAAGCCCTCGCAGATCGTTTAGCCGAAGCCTTCGCCGAACACATGCATCAACGCGTGCGCAAAGAATTCTGGGGCTACGACCGCGACGAGAATTTATCAAACGAAGATTTGATCAAAGAACAATACAAAGGCATCCGCCCTGCTCCCGGCTACCCCGCCTGCCCGGACCACACCGAGAAAACGCAGTTGTTTGCATTATTGGACGGCGAGAAAAACACCGGCATCACCCTCACTGAACATTTCGCCATGCTGCCAACCGCCGCCGTATCCGGCTGGTACTTCTCGCACCCTGAATCGGAATATTTTAATACCGGCAAAATTGAAAAAGATCAGGTGGAGAGTTTGGCGGAACGTAAGGGAGTATCAGTGCAAGAGATTGAGCGCTGGTTGAGTCCGGTGTTAGCGTATGAGCCGGGGGCTGGGGAGTAATATTGGAAGCTTAGTCAAGGGGTGAAAGCCCCTTGACTAATTAATACAGGAGATATTTGTGGCACCCAAAAAAATACCATACGATGCAATACTCATAGACACATCAACTTTTGAAAATCATCACTTAAAGTTTGATGCTGGACTACTTGCAAGTCTGACTCAATTTAAACGAAGCCCTGTTGAGCTATTACTTCCAGATGTAATAAAAGGCGAAATTGAAAACCACCTCACCAAAAAAATAAATCAAGTAAAAGCCGAATCACTTAGCAAATTTAAAAATGCAGATGAGTATCTCGATATAAACCCCGACTTATCAAAAGCATACTATAACCATATAAACACTGTTTCCAGCTATGAATCTGCAAAAATAAAAATCGATAATTTTATTAAAAATACTGGCGCAAACGTATTGATTGCTGATGAGCACTTATCAATTTCAAACATATTGAAAACTTATTTCGCTTGCCAACCCCCTTTTCAGGATAGCGGGAGCAAGAAAAATGAATTCCCAGATGCAATAGCCCTATTCACTGCGGAAAACTGGGCAAAGAAAAATAAGAAAAAGGTACTTGTTGTTTCATCCGATAATGACTGGGAAGATTTCTGCAAAAACTCAAAAAGACTAACTCTTCAAAAAAATCTCGCTCAAGCTTTAGATCTGTTCAATAAAATAAACACACCTCATTTATTCGCTGAAAAACTAGAAGAATTCATATGCAGAAGTGAGAACAATCACATACGCAATAAAGTACTGGAATATTTAGAAACAACAAGAATTGACAGACTCCAAATTAATGCTGACTCCCATTTAGATTGGCATCTTGAGGAAAGTACAACAAGCATTCAAACACTCTATTTAATACCAAAAATACAGATTATAAGAATTGAAAAAACACATATTACAGTTGAACTATCAGTAAACCTTGAATTGGAGATTACTGCACGATTCATGTTTACACTGGGTGACTACTTTGAAAATGATTTAAAGCTGTTTGGCGGTACAACTAAGATCGCCCATGCAAACCATGTAAAAAAGTTACTTGTTGATATTTCAACCCCTCTTAGGCCAGATCCCGAAGATCTGACCATTACAAACATCCAATCAGAACGGCATTGGGATCCAATACCAATTGATTTTGGAAAAATTGAACCAAGCCCGTAACTCAACTACCAAATGTTAAATATTTAGCTCATCCCCCTCTGATAAATCGCCGTTGGGGCTCGCTCCTCAGCGCCAACCCACTCAGACATTGCCAAGACATACGCTATAAGCGTATAGTTCAAATCATACGCAATTCACGTATAGGGATATTATGAAAGCGACTTTTGTGGAGTTGCCGCCTTTTGAGCGGCACAGAAAGAATTACCTTGATGATCAAGCGTTTAGCGCACTCCAGCAGGAGCTAATGCAATCTCCTTTGGCAGGTGATGTGATTATGGGCACTGGCGGTTTGCGCAAACTCCGTTTCTCCGACCCAATCAGAGGCAAAGGTAAACGCGGCGGAACGCGGATTATTTATTATTGGTGGGATGGAGGTTCACAGTTTTGGCTATTCACGCTCTACAACAAAGATGAACTAACAGATTTAACCAATGACCAACGCCAATTACTTTCTCAAATGTTAAAGCAAGAATTAAAAGCCAGAGGTGCCCAATGAAACGCAACCTATTCGACGAGTTAAATGAAGGCTTTCAATCACTCCGCGATGAGCGCGAAGGCAAGATCACGTTAAAAAAACATACCGCTGAAAAAATTACTGCACCTGAATTAAAAAACGGTGAACTTGTGCAACTACGTGAAAAATTGAATGTATCTCAAGCCGTGTTCGCACAATATCTACGCATAAATAAACGCACTTTGGAAAATTGGGAACAAGGCCGCGCAAAACCCAATGCGCAAGCTGCGGTCTTAATTAAATTAGTAGAAAAGTATCCTGACACATTATCTCGTCTGGCAAATGTTTAAATGGAGAAAACCATGACCGATTCAACACATGACGACCTGATTGAAGCGTTAAAAATTGCCTTTTGTTACATGCCAAAAGCTATCGAAGTAAACAAGTATGAATACGGGGATAGATACCAAACCGTGCTCGATCATATTCAAACGGTGAGAGAGACATTACTGATTAGCGGAATAGATCCGGAAGAAGTTTATGGAGAGATCAATCCCGACATCACGCCGAACTCTTCCTATTAATTATTGAATAATAGCTGCGGCGGCCTAACCGCTTCATTTAAATATATGGAAATAGCTATAACATGAATTTGAAATATTTTAGCGGGTTAATCTTTACGCTTTCACTCGGTATTGCAGCAGCAAATGCGCAGGTCATTCAATGCAAAAACGCCGCTGGTAAAGTGGTGTTTACGGACAACATCAATAATTGTGCGGATAAAAAAGACACCAAACAGTTAACCAAGACCAACCCGAGCGGAAGCTTTTACAAAGAGATTCCCGATCTTTTACAAACCTTGAATAGTGCCGGTTTTGCTGGTGATGGACAGCAATTTTGCGCTCCAGTGTCAGTTTCCAATTCCTTGGTATGGCTCGAAGGCAACAAAGATGTTCAATACCAAATTGATCTGGTGCATAAACTTGGCTCGCCTGCCTATATGAATACCAATACCATCAACGGAACGAGTGTTATTGAACTCACCAGAGGTGTACATAAATATGCAAACGAGCGCTGGGGAAGATATAAAAGTTTGGAATACAGTGGTTGGAGCAAGGTTCAGCCGGAATTTCGCAGCTCACTGAACAAACCAACAATAGATTGGATGACCCAGTCTCTCCATCGCAAAGGTGCGGCCTGGATTAACCTTGGTTGGTATAAGCAAGAAGGAGACAACTACATACGCGCAGGCGGCCATTGGGTAACATTGGTCGGTTATGAGCAAGGTAAATTGGTAATCCATGATCCTTCTCCGCGCGCCGGAAAAGAATTTAGCAGTCAGTTTGTCTCTCTACGGATGTTAAATGGAGGCCAGCTTACTAATGGCCAGCGGAAAACATCCGCAACAAATCATTTTGCAATTGCCGATGGAATGAAAATCTCAACAAAAGGCAATATCGCCATTATTGATGGCGTAGTGAAATTTGAATTGGAATAAAATTCGCCCCCTTTAACAAAAACCTGAGAGCCAAATAAGCCGAAGCTCATTTGAATTATTCGCACAAATCAAAACAAGACGGTTACTGAAGGCGCGCTACGCTTTGCCATGCCGTGATAAACCGCTTCAATATTGTTGCCATCCGGGTCGATCACAAAGGCTGCGTAGTAACCCGGATGGTAAGGACGCTCGCCGGGTTTGCCGTTATCTTTTCCGCCATTTGCCAATGCTGCCTGGTAAAACGCATCTACCATAGCTTCATCGCGTGCTTGAAATGCTAAATGATGGCGTCCGGTCAGTTGGCCTTGGGCGGCATCGCTTTCTGCAGTGGACACAAATAATTCGTCGGCCCAGAAAAATCCTTCACCAGTCCCGCCCATAGGGATTTCCAGCACGTCAAAAACGGCTGCATAAAATTTTTGTGAGGCAGGAAGATCTTTTACCACTAGCTGAATATGATCAATTAATCGACCACGATGCAATTCTTGCGTTTCCATTTCCAGCTCCTTTATCGAGGATTTAGTCAAAATTTTCAGCGCTTTGAAGCCTCAAATTTAATTTCGTCTAATAGTAGAGAACAGCTATTCAAATATGTTCCCCGATATGCTAAAAACGAGCGTCAATTTTTTAAACGTTATTTGCCGCTGCGCTTTCATTCATCTTTTAGCTAAAAACTTAAGTGCCAAATTAATGTTTGGCGATCAGCAATCTTATGAAATTTTATGGGTAGTTAACTAATTATGAACAACGACGTATTAAAAGCATTGTTGATACAGGAAGACGAAATTCAAATGCATTATTTTAATAATGCAAGCGCATGGGAATTAGGCAACTTTATTAAAACTGCTGCAGAGGCTATGTCGGCTTCGGTTGCAATCGAAGTTTATGCTTTTGGGCAAATAGTATTTAGTTATGCAATGCCAGGCACGGCTATTGATCACCAGGACTGGCTACGCCGCAAACGCCAGACGGTATTGCGCTTCGGTCACAGCTCTTATTTTCAAGGACTGTACAACGCTGCCAAAAATCGCGATTTTGAAGCAATCCCCCATTTGGATCCGAAAGAATATTGTGCTCACGGCGGCTCCTTTCCCATTCGCATAAAAAATAGCGGTGTAATTGGCACCGTAACGGTTTCCGGTTTGCCACAGGAGACAGACCACCAATTGGCGATTGATGCTTTACGCCATGTGATGAATCAACAAGCGCAATGACAACAGGCGCGCGCGTGGTTGGATTGGGAACTGCTCATGGCGATATCAATTTTTATATCGCCAATCGCCCGCCGATCGACAACTACCCCGACATAAATGAGCTGCGTGGTTTAGCGATGGGCGAGCTTACGCATATTGTCAAAAACACCAGCAACCACTGGCGCAAAGTATTTAATGTTTACGCCAAACTGCTCTTTGATTGGTATCAAGTGCAACAACGACACGATTTGCCTGGCACATGGCAGGAATATCGCGACCTCGAATTATTTCAATCGCATTCGCGCGAAGCGCTATTGTTTAGCTCACCACAATTTGATCAAGACCCAACAAGAATCCATATCATCGCAGGGAAAACTTATGCGGCAAATTTGACGCTGCCGCCATTGATATGGGTGGATGCCTATTTCGCCATTAACAAGGAATACCGCCTGATTGTTGCGCCCTACCCGGATTACCGCCAGCTATCCAACGAGCGGATTACCCGGCTTATTGAATTGATACAGAACATCTAATCCACCCAAACCAACGCCATTCAAGACTCATACCCCTTAACATAAAAATATAAAACATAAAAAATTACCCATAAAGCTCGAAAATACGAATTATTAGGTATTTTTTTACCTAAATTTGATTAATTTAAATAATGGGTATAAATTAACCTATAATTAGCGAAAAATACCATTAATAGGTAATTAAAGACCCTTATGAACTACCAAATGATGACTAACGTCGCCATCGCCGAAGAACTGGGTAATCGTCTGGAGCGGCTGCGTTTGGAACAGAATATGACCCAGCAGGCGCTCGCCGATGAAATTGGTATAACTGCCAAAAGCTACCGACAATTGGTTGCTGGCGGCGGCAAACTGGAGAACATGATTGCTGCCCTGCGCGCATTGAATGCATTGCAGCAATTGGACAACTTTTTACCTGCCACACCGCCCAGCCCGCTGGAACAATTGAAGCTGCGCGGCAAGCAGCGCCAGCGTGCGCGCACCAGCCCGGATAAAACCGGCGCAACGCAGGCCACAGACGGCGTGGAAGAGCCAAGGCTGGATTGGTAATGCAAAACCTTGCTGAAGTCTGGTTGTGGGACAAAATGGTAGGTGCCCTCGCCTGGTCGCCGGACACCGCCCTGGCAACCTTTGAATACACGCCTGAATGGATAAATACCGGGGTGCAAATCGCCCCATTGCACATGCCTAGCCACACTGAGGGCGCGCGGATTTTTCAATTCCCGCAACTGAATCGCGACACCTATAAAGGTCTGCCTGCATGCTTTGCTGACACATTGCCCGATGACTTTGGCAATGCCGTGATCAATGCCTGGCTGGCGCGCAATGGTCGCGACCCACAGAGCTTCAATCCGCTTGAGCGATTACTCTACAGCGGAAAACGCGGCATGGGCGCATTGGAATATGCCCCTGCGCTGCGCCAAACACAATCTGTTTCATCCAGAGTGGAATTGGAATCGCTGATCGGCATGGCGCAACAGGTATTGGACCAACGCGCTGGCGTGAGTAGCCAGTTATACAACGATGACCTGACAGCCATTTTGCAAGTGGGCACATCTGCAGGCGGTGCGCGTGCAAAAGCATTGGTGGCGATCAATAAAAATCGCACCGAAATCCGTTCCGGGCAGGTCGATGCCCCGGAAGGGTTTGAACATTACCTGTTAAAATTTGATGGCATTGTTGAACACGGCAATAACCGCGAGACCTTTGGCGATCCGCAGGGTTTCGGGCGCATGGAATACGCTTACTATTTAATGGCAAAAGATGCGGGCATTAACATGACGCCCTGCGAATTATTAATCGACGGGCAACGAGCGCATTTTTTAACGCAGCGATTTGATCGTATCGGCAATCATAAATTGCATTACCAATCCCTGTGCGCCATGGATCATGCCGATTTTAAAATGCCGGGTTACTATAGCTATGAGCAGTTATTTGCAGTCGCACGGCAACTGCGTTTAACACGCGCGGAAGCAGTGGAAATTTATCGCCGCATGGTATTTAACATTATTGCGCGCAACCATGATGATCACAGTAAAAACTTCGGCTTTCTATTGGCCAGTCCGCGTGCGCAATGGCAACTGGCACCTGCTTTCGATGTAGCCTATAGCTACAAACCCGGATCGCCCTGGGTCAACTCTCATCAATTAAGCTTGAACGGAAAACGCGATGGTTTTATCCGCGAGGATTTACTGGCCGCAGCAAAGCTTATTAGCAATTTCACTAAAGAAGCGAAATCGATAATTCAACAATCGCTGGATGTCATCAGCCAATGGGAAAAATATGCGCAGCTGGCCGAAGTACCAACAAGTTTTGCTCGCGAAATAAAACAACATCTGCGTTTAAGCCTTTAACAGCAACAACATTCAGAGAAGCAATCGCTACAGGGAATAATAATTATGCATATCACTACTATTGTCTTTTTTGCACTGCTCGCCTTTTTTACCTGGCGCGGTTACCAGAAAGGATTTATTGGTTCGATCACGCGCATATTAGGCTGGATAGTAGCCTATCCAGCAGCAATTATCTTTACCAAACCCGTTGCAAAACTTTTAATGGAATACACTGCACTGGATGGTTTGCTTGTTTACTTTATTGCAGGTAGCGCCATTTTTTTATTGGTCAGCTTTTTAGTAAGCCTGCTGCTCAATTTATTTGCCAAATTAATTCCAGAAAATGATGCCACTAAAACCGGTTCCAGAATTGGCGGTGCGGGCGTAGGGATTTTAATGGGCGCGTTGGTGGGTTTACTCGTCGTCTACGCCATAGGTTTAGTAATAACTCCCAAAGCGCAACCCTCGCAACAAGCGATAGCGAGCGATGCATTATCAGCCGGGGATACCGAAAGCGCCGTAAATTCTAATGACACTGTAAATTCTAATGACACTGTAAATACAAATAACACTCCCGCAGCTGGCGTACCTCATATCCGCGACCTGGGTAAGAGCAATGATTCGTTTATCGAAGCCAGCGCTAAAAAGCTTATCGGCAATGCTGCTGCAACTGCAGTGGATCTTGCTCTGGATGACAAAACCACCACGCAAATCACCAAAGCTTTTGTAGAAAACCCGCAGACGATGCTCACTCATGTGCAGCAGGTGGCGAATGATGGGCAAATGAAAGATTTAATGGCTGACGAAAAAATTCAATCCCTTCTGACTACTGGCGACACCCAGGCGCTGATGCGCACTCCGCAGTTTCAGTCACTAATGGACAACCCCAGTGTACAGGCACTAATGGCGCAATCCGACGTTGACAGCGAAGTTGGTTCTCAAGCGGCAGCAGAAAAAATGGTGCAGGCATGGAATCGTGTACAAACGATCAAACACGATCCGCGTGTCATAGCAATTATCAGCGACCCTGAGTTTCAGCAACAATTGAATTCACCTAACAAGTTGCCTCTGATGATGAATTCGAAATTAAACCAGCTCACTGAAATTATTTTTAGCAGCGAGACAACGCCTGCCAACGGCATGGGAACTTATCGCGTACAAAATATGGATGATGCAACTACAGGTAGCCATGTAAACCCGGCCGCCAATAATCCTGTAATAGAAGATGACTCAAAACCAGCGACAACGATTTATCGCTGGACTGATGAAAACGGGCAAGTCCACTACTCAGACAAACCCGTCCAAAACAAGCCTATACAAAACAAATAATAAAAAGAAAATAGCTCAATATACTTTGGGCATGCCTTCAGGCCGCGTTTTAAAACGCGGCTGCGCCCACAAATATTGTTCGGGCACTTTTAGAATTTCCTGCTCAAAATATTCATTGATCCGGCGCGCGTCGGCCAATTCATCACCAGTAGGGTAATTTTCAAACGGTGGGTGAATCACAACCTCATACCCCTTGTTGTTATCGAGGCGATATTGCGAGAAAGGAATAATTTTGGCGCGCCCCATGCGCGCGAACTGCGCAGTGGCTGTCACTGTGGCCGCAGGTACACCAAAGAAAGGAACAAACACCGAAATTTTCCTGCCCATATCGCGATCCGGCGCGTACCAAATCATTCGCCCTTTGCGCAATTGCGACACCATGGCGCGCACATTATCGCGTGCAAATGCAATACCGCCAGGTGCGTATGCTTCGCGTCGCACTTTTTGCACATAATCGAATACGGGATTTTTATGCGGCGTGTACATGCCATCGTAATTGACATGAATACCCAGCATCGCGCTGCCAATATCCAATGTAGTCAAGTGTAAACTGAGCAACATTGCGCCCTGCCCTTCAGCGTTAGCTTGTTCTACATGCTCGACACCGGTGATGGTAAATAATTTGCGCAGCCGCGATTTTGCCCAGAAAAAACCAATTCCTGTTTCAAATAACGCAATGGCGGTTGATTCCAGATTTTTTTCCAACAATGCTTCAAGTTCTGCCGCAGACTTTTCCGGAAAACATAATTGCAAATTCGTGCGCGCCATCTTCACGCGTTTTTTATTCAAATTCAGCAAGGGAGTTAACGCGCGCGCCATGCCCATTTGCCAGGAATAAGGCAATTGTGCAATTAAAAACCACAAGCCAAAACCCACCCAGGTTAGCCAGTAACGGGGAGCTAATAACGCACGCGGAAAAGGAGATGAGGCCATAGTCATTTAACAACAGTCATTTAACAATCTGGATAGAGCAGGAAAACCTGCGATGAAGAAACCTGGATGAATAATTATAACGGCTGCCATGCGCAGCACCCAACAGGAAATCCTCTTGGGTACTTTGCAGCAGGTTTAATCATTCGCCTACCGTTACAGGTTTGACGATTTAAAAGCTGTACACCAGGTTCACATAAGTGGTGGTATCGGTCTTTTCCTTACCGGGTGCGACCTCAGTATCATTGGAGACATCAAACCCCACTTTCATTTTCAATCGCTCACTGATGGAAGATGCAAGCGAAGTTTCACTCACGGTACGAGTGTTATCACTACCCGCTTCCACACTCACTACTTGTTTAAATACGGCAGTGCTGGTGATTTGCCACTCCAATGCCGTGGCTAAACGCAGCATCGCACCGCTCTCATCAGTGATGCTATCGGGAATAGTTTCGTCGTCGCTAAGAATGACTTTTTCGCCCTCAAAATAACCAGGACCGGCTTCCACAAACCAGTTCAATGTAGGGCTGGAGTAGAGCCAGTTACCATAACCGAAGGCAACCGTCGAATAGGTGCGATAGGCGCCAAACTTGTCATCGGTATAGGAGCCGATTCCGAACAGGTAAGCTTTTTCAATCCCCAATAAATACGCAAACTTGGCCGAACCGAAATATTTTTCCGCCGTCTTCTCGGTCTCGGTGGTGTCGTCATCTTGCTTGACTTCATCCTCCTTAAAGAGCGAGCTGAAGATGTACTGGTTTGCCCATTTGTCCAGATTTTGTTTGGCATCTACCTTGAATTGCATGCTGGTAGTCTCGGTATTCCCGGAGGTGGCAATTGCACCTAAATCAACCTCAACCTCCCACGGACGTTTTTCCTCATCCTCGGCAAAGACTGTCGTTGTGAGCGCGGCAAGCGCCATTGCAAGTGTCAATTTATGCATCGTATGGTCCTGTTACTTCACAATAGGAGACCGAACCATAACATAGAAATACCGACAGCCAAATGAAAACGACCGGCGTTTTAGCCGGTCGTTAATAGCAGAAAGAAAGCGTGGATTAGTCGCGCAACAAGCAATTCAGCTCGTCCACAACTTCGGCCCAATCAGAATAATTCTGACGGGCCTCACGGAGAAATGCCGCTTGTTCGGCAGTCCAGAAATGTGCCGCGGCCAAAGGTTCGGCTTGCGGCAGCGGATTATGCTTTGCGATAAAAGCATCAATCGCGGCGGGAGAGTTGGGTAGACCTAATTTTGCGAAGAGATCACTCAGCGTGTAAAACATGCGGCCCTCCTGTCAGCATTTACGGCCTTGCCTGTCGATAAGGGCAAGTTCCGCAGCTAGAATACCGTCAAGTATCGTGACTTTCCTAGCTTAATTTTTTCCTGACTTATTTTCCCACGCCGCTCTTCATTTCCTCCAGAATCTCATCCTTGTCATGCCAGAGCTGGTTAACCCAACGCTGGAAATGCGCGCGAAACCCCGCATCCTCCGTGTAATCGCCAATCATTTCAGCCGGAATCGGTAACTGGCGGATATGGACTTGTATGCGCTTTATCCGGCCACAGGCGTAATCCCAATAGGTGGGAATTCCTTCGGGGTAAAGAATGGTCACGTCCAACAGGCGGTGCAATTGGCCATTCATCGCCCTCAATGTAAACGCCAGCCCGCCCGCCCTGGGCATCAGCAGATGCCGATAAGGCGAGTTTTGCTGCGCATGCTTGGCTGGCGTAAAGCGGGTGCCCTCAAGGAAGTTGATAATCGTGACCGGATGATGGCGAAAACGCTCGCAGGCTTTACGCGTCTGCTCGACATCCTTGCCCTTGAGTTCAGGATGGCGCGCCAGCTGGGCCTTGGAGTAGCGGCGCATATGCGGGAAGTCCAGCCCCCACAAGGCCAAACCGAGCACCGGAACCCACAATAAACTCTGTTTGAAGAAAAATTTGACCCCCGGGATGCGTGCATTAAAGGCACGCACCAGCACCAGTATGTCAGTCCAGGATTGGTGATTCGCGATCAGCATGTACCACTCATCCCGACTCAAATCACTCAGCCCCTCAACCTCAACCTTGGTGGGTAAGGTGTAGGTTTGCTGCCAGGTGTTGAAAGTAATCCAGAGATTGGAGGCTGCATCCAGCAACCGGTCGATTGCGCGCCGCAATGCATGCACTGGCACCAATAATTTGACCAATGCCAGGGGCACAGCCAACAAAGCGATCAAAATGATAGCGAGTGAAAAAATGGCCGTAACCAGTACGCCGCGTAAATGATTCAATATCGACATCGATGCAACCTATGAAACTCGTCAGCAACCCAGGGGTCTGACCTGAAGCCGGAAAGGCGCGCATTCTTGTGCATTATCCAGACTGGATCAACCCGAGGGACAACTGATGAAACGTTTTTGGATGGAAAATCGCTCACTATTATTATTTTTAGCGCTGATGTTCTGTTTCCGCAGCGCCATTGCCGACTGGAACCACGTACCCAGCGCTTCCATGAAACCTACCCTGCTTGAAGGCGACCAAATTGGCCTGAACAAAATGGCCTACGACCTGCGCGTCCCTTTCACCCATATATCACTGTATAAAATAGCCGATCCCGCACGCGGTGACATAGCCATATTTGATTCCAAAGTGGCCGATAAACGCTTGGTCAAGCGCGTCATTGGCGTCCCCGGCGATACAGTCGCAATGCGCAATAACCGCCTCTATCTCAATGGCCAGGCCATCAGCTATACCGCAACCGGCAATGGGGATTGGATCGAGCATCTGCCTGGCAGCAATCACATTGTCCGCCTGAACCCCAACGCGCAAACTTACGCCAATTTTAACGCCGTCACCGTGCCCGAAGGGCAATATCTAATGTTGGGCGATAATCGCGACAACAGTGCCGACTCGCGCGCGATTGGTTTTGTGCCGCGCAGCGAATTTGTTGGCCGTTCGCGCACGGTGGTGTTATCACTCGACTACGAGGATTATTTTTTACCGCGCGGCGAACGGTTTTTTCACGGGCTCAAATAAGCACACAAAACGTTATTTTAAAAACTTACTTTAGAAACGTTACTTTAAAAACATTACTTCAAGAAATAGGTGCGCACATCCAGCCAGTTGTTAACGCGCACCTCTTCCACTTCTGCCAGATTGTGTGGCGAGGAAAATAAAATACCTTGCCCCACAAACCCTTCAAAATGACGCGAGCTGTCATCAATTAAATAATCAGCCTGCACCACGTTTTTCTTGCCGCAAAAAATAAAATTCATTGGCGATATAAAGGGTAAATGCTTTACCAGCCATTCATATTTAGGTGTGAAAGAAGTGGGATGTTCCATCGCCGCCGTAGCAATCAGGATCTCGTAGGAATCATGCAATTCGCGGATGACTTCAAGCGCATTTTCGCAGGGAGGTATGTCTTCAAAAAATCCGGGCATATCCGGATAAGCTTTGACACGCGCACGGTGCGCTTCAGGAACTTTATTGCGGAGTTTGGTTGCGTACAAATCCGCTTTGGTGAGGGCTTGGTTAAATTCCGTGTTGTACCAATCAAGATGACGAGCCAAGGTATCACAAATAGTCTCGTCCATATCAATCGCAATACGTTTGCGCATTAGTGCTCCCATTCAATATTGATAGATAAAAAAATCCCCCGCCGGGGCGAGGGATTTTTACACAAACTTAAAAATTCGTCTGCACCAGCGGGCTTGTTTCAGCGTCGTAATCAACGCTGTCCAAACCAAATCCAAACAACCGCAGGAATTCGGCTTTGTAACCGGCAAAATCGGTTAATTCAAACAGATTCTCTTCAGTTACTTGATCCCAAATTTCTTCCACTTTGGTTTGCACTGAGGGCGCCAATTCCAATTCATCTACACGATAGCGATTGGCATCGTCCAAACGCGGCGTTGCAGAGTACAAACATTCTTTGAACAAACGCTGGATCTGCTCGATACAACCTTCGTGCGTACCCTGCTCTTTCATCACTTTGAACAGAATCGCCAGATACAAGGGCATTACCGGAATTGCCGAGCTCGCTTGGGTCACAACCGCTTTCAATACAGCAACACGCGCATTACCGCCATGTTTTGTACTCAGGGCTTTTGCCGCGCGATCCAAATCTTCTTTGGCTTTGCCGATGGTCGCCTTGCCGTAGATTGGCCAAGTCAATTTATCGCCAAGATAGGTGTAAGCCACGGTTTGGAAATTGTCAGCGAGCAGATCAGCGCCTTTAAGTGCATCGATCCACATCTCCCAGTCTTCACCACCCATCACTTTAACGGTATTAGCGATTTCTTCATCCGACGCTGGCTCGATGGTGACATCGGCAATTTTCAAGGTGTCGGTATTAAGATTTTTGGAAATGTATTGTTTGCCAATTGGCTTGAGCACCGAATTATAAACTTCACCGGTTTTAGGGTCGGTGCGGCGTGGTGAGGCCAGGCTGTAAATCACCAGATCGACTTTACCAATCGAGTTTTTCAACTCGTTGATCACTTGTTCTTTCAGCGCGTCAGAGAAAGCATCGCCATTAATGGTATGGGCATACAAACCTTCTGCTTTGGCGGCATCGTGGAATGCCGACGTATTGTAGTAACCCGCGGTCGCCGTTTTGCTTTCGCTTGGTTCTTTTTCAAAGCACACACCCAGCGTCGCTGCACCACCGCCAAACGCGGCAGTAATACGTGAAGACAAACCAAAACCGGTGGAGCAACCCAATACCAGCACTTTCTTCGGCGCATTGGCTACAGGTCCTTTGGCTTTAGTAAAGGCGATTTGCTCTTGGACATTCACTGCACAACCTTGCGGATGGGCGTTGGTACAAATAAAACCGCGAACTTTAGGCTTGATAATCATGGATCTACCTTGTAATGGCTGACTAGGAAAATGAAGAAAGTGATGCGCGCCAAATAGGCCGGCAAACAAAGGCGGCCATTATAGTGCCTGAAGCTATGAATGTCCCCTGCACGATGAACCAGCGCCAGTGCACGGGAATCCCGCAACTCTTGGGCTATACCCGCAACTCTTGGACTATAGTAGAACCGATTAATAACAACCCATTTAAGGACTAACCCATGCTTTACCCTATGTTTGCCATGATCCTCCTCACTTTCGCGGTGGCCATCCACCTGTTCCGCCTGCGTGTAAAAGCGGTTAAAGCCGGCGAAATGCGGCTTAGCCAATTTCGGCTGAACACGGGTGAAGCTCCTGATGCCATGGCCCAGGCAGCGCGTAACTACACCAACCTGTTTGAAGTGCCTGTATTGTTCTATACAGCCGGGGCAGTCGCTATTGCGCTCGGGATTCAGATTCCAGCGTTGGTCATTACCGCATGGATCTTTGTGCTGGCACGTTGTGCGCACAGTTGGATCCACCTGACCAGCAACAATGTCATTAACCGCCTGCGCGCCTACATGCTTGGCAATGTGTGTGTATTGGTGATCTGGGGAATTTTAGTCGCCAGTTATGCAACCCGTTAAGCTGGCGTTGGCGTAAACAGGCGCACTATAGACATTAGCGCACTGAATACGAACGTGTGGGTGCCATGCTAATTATGTGTTTTACCGATAGAGGAACATCAGAGGTGATAATGATGAATAAACGAGCTCTAATCCTAATGATGAGCTTCGGTACGCTGGCAAGCCTGCCGGCGCTGGCCGATGACGATCTGGGTATTAATGTGATGCTGGAAGGCGAAGTTGCTCCTGGAGTTTATGGCCGTGTTGAGCTGGGAAACAACTCGCATCCGGACATTTACTATCCCCAGCCTATGGTGATTGTTAAAGATTCGCGCTACGCCAAATACAAACCCGTCTACCTGCATGTACCGCCAGGCCATGCAAAGCACTGGGATAAACATTGCCAGAAATACCACGCCTGCAATCGCCCGGTATATTTCGTCAGGTCAGCCGAATACGACGAAAGTTATCAACGCGAACACGCACATGACCACGACCACGACCACGATGGACATGACAACAAAAAGTCCAACGGCAAGGGTCATGGCAATAACGGCAAAGGGAATGGCAATAACGGAAAGGGCAAAGACAACAAACACTGACCAAACCAATCCCCGCCGGGCAAACAGGCGGGGATTTTTCGTTTTATGACAGCTACTTTTCTTTACACACCGACCAAACTTGCCTGAAGCCGTTTTCAGGTAAAATGCGCGCCGTCTCCACATCTCCTCTCAAAATATTCCCAGGACAAAAAATGATAACCCACGAACCCAATCCACTGTACGTTGCCAATCCCGAACGCTACACCACTATGAAATACCAACGCTGCGGTAATAGTGGTTTACGTTTGTCGCGTTTGTCGCTGGGCTTATGGCAAAACTTCGGCGCGGTCGATTCGCAAGCTAACGCGCGCGCTATGCTGCGCCGCGCATTTGATTTGGGCATCACCCACTTCGATTTAGCCAACAACTATGGCCCCAACTTCGGTTCCGCGGAATCCACTTTCGGTAATCTTTTTAAACAGGATTTTTTACCCTATCGCGATGAATTAATCATCTCCAGCAAAGCCGGGTACGATATGTGGCCAGGCCCTTATGGAATTGGGGGTTCGCGCAAATATTTGGTGAGCAGCTGTGATCAAAGCTTGAAACGAACTGGCCTCGATTATTTCGACATTTTCTATCACCACTGCATGGACCCGGAAACGCCACTGGAAGAAACCATGCAAGCGCTGGATTTTATCGTCCGTTCCGGCCGCGCACTTTATGTAGGCATTTCCAATTATCAACCGACACAAACTCAAGAAGCGGTACGCATTTTGCGCGAACTGGGAACACCACTGCTGATCCACCAACCGCGCTACAACCTGTTTGATCGCTGGATTGAAAAAGGACTGACCGATGTTCTAAAAACCGAAGGGGTTGGTTCGATTGTGTTTTCACCGCTGGCCCAAGGTGTGTTGACCAATAAATATTTGAACGGCATTCCGGAAGGTTCGCGTGCAGCGCGCGCCGAACAAATTTATTTGGGCGATAAAGACATCACTCCGGAAAAAATTAAAAAAGTGCAGGCACTAAATCAAATCGCAGAAGCCCGCGGCCAATCGCTGGCGCAAATGGCAATCGCCTGGACACTGAATAATGATGCAGTCACCACTTGCCTGATCGGCGCCAGCCGCCCGGCACAAATTGATGACTCCGTTGCTGCATTGAATAATCTTGCGTTCAGCGCTGAAGAGCTCGCCGACATTGATGCAATTTTGAAATAAAATTTCGTCCCATTTGCATGAAAAAGGGTTGATTCACAACAGTGGATCAACCCTTTTTCGTTTTAGGATTTACAACATTAACCATTAACCATTAACCATTAACCATTAACCAATGATCCGCGCATAATTTTCCTTCAGTTGTTTTTGCGGATACATAATCGAGTGCGCCTCCGTCGCCCCCAGGAAAAACAAACATAACAAACAAGCGCGCCCCAATACCCCCTGTTGCCACAACCAATAGATCATCCAAACTCCTATTACGCAGGGCAAGAATAACAGTAACACCGAAATTACAAAGTTCATGGTTTTATCACTCCTTTGCCGCTTCTGCTTTACCGGCCCCCAATGCATACCAATCCACTTTGCGAGTCAGCATCATAAATACCCCCAGCAGTACAAACAGCAACAGCGAGCCCATCAAGAGCGCGTAATCCTCCGCACTTAATAAACCGTAAAGCAACGCATATAAAAAACCCAAGCCAGAAGAAAATCCAATGCCGCGCCAAATGCTTTGCAATACATGGGACACATAAAAACCAATCAAGAACACACAAGCAGCCGAAGAAATTCCATAAGCCAACGCAAATCCAATGTGCTCAGCAAGGGATAGCAACAAGAGATAGAAAAGGGCTAATGCCATGCCCACCAAACCATATTGTACCGGGTGAATTTGCAAACGTTTAAGCACTTCAAACAAGAAGAAACTGGCAAAAGTTAACGCAATAAATAACAAAGCATACTTAATGGCACGGTCACTTTTCACATATTGGTTGACCGGATCAATCAAGCTCACGCCGAAATTCCGCTGCTGGATTTGATCGCACTGGATACCACTGACACAGGAATAAAAATATTCAGAAAAATTGGTAGAAAAATACGATGTTTGCCAACGGGCAGAGAATCCTGTTTTGGTCACACCACGTTCCACCGGTAAAAAATTCCCGGAGAAGCGCGGATGCGGCCAATCCGATTGCAGTTCAACATGGGTCTCTTTGCCTATAGGGGAAAAATGTAACTGCTCGGTGCCATCCAGCAACAACTTAAAAGAAAAATCCAATTTTTTAGGCTGCTCATTAACAGATTGCAAGACATCCAACGGAAAACCAGCATGAACGCCATCCCCCAGGATTTTAAGTTCTGACCCGGGTTCAAACTCGTAAGTTTGTTTGTCCAACTGCAATTGCAATGAATTTTTGATTCCGCGAATATCGCTTATGCCTACCGCGATGTAAGGCTTTTGGAAAGTGTAATCTGCTACATCCGTTTTGATCCCATAATTTAACGGAACCAAAAAATGCCCATCTACTTGTGTATCCAAATGATAAAGGCGCGCCGAATAAATTCCCAATTTGCGTAGCTCCGTAGTGACATCACCATTTACACGGAACAAGTCAGGCAAAAAATGGAACTCGCCAGTTATTGTCCGCTCCTCTGCCACCCGCCCTTTTTCAGCATCCACCGTCCAGGTGCGTTCAATTTTGCTATAGGGCACTACCAATACCGGCCCGGTAAAGGTTTGGCTGCGGGCAGAGCTACTGGCGATATCGCGGACGACCTTTTCGCTGTAGCTGCGGCGCTCATCGATTGAATTGCCAATCATGCCGACAGGGATCAACAGCAAAAGCATTAACAAACCAATCGCGAGGAATTTAAATAACAGGGGGCGTTTCATAATGTTCTCCTTGGGTTAGATAGGAGAAATCATGCGTGTTCCATGTGGGAATAGTGTGTGCGGAATATGGAGTTTGTGTGCTCTTTGCGTGAAGTGGATGGAGCTTTTATCGAGTATTAAGTCGCCGTTAGCAATGGCTCATAACGGCAACTTATCATAACGCGGGGAAAGTCAAGGTCGCGATCACACCTTCAGATGAATTGCGCAAGGTCAAACTGCCATTGTGTAAAGCAGCCACCTCCTGCACAAAGTTCAAACCCAAACCGGTGCTTTTTTTACCTGTAGCCGGGCGCGGCAGCGAGAAAAAGCGTTCGGTTAAGCGCGCCAATGCAAAGTCCGGTATTGGCTCACCCTGATTAATAATAGACAGGATGATGCGTCCATTTTCTTGCTCTGTACGCAGGGTAATTACGCCAGTTTGCGGAGTAAAATCGAGCGCATTATCAAGCAAGTTATTAAGCGCCTGGCGCAGCAAAAAAAATTCGCCATTGACTATCGCGCTCGCGCTGTACACCTTTTCAATGTGTATCTTTTGCTGCGTAATGCGCGCCAATTGGTTATCCAGCAACTCATCCAGCACGACATTGAGATCAACAGGTTTTGGATCATGCAGAGTTTGTTGCTGTTCCACGAGCGCCAAATTTAACAAACGTTCGATCAATTGCTGTAACCGCACGCTTTCCGTATCGATGTTATTAATAAACCGCTGTCGCTGTTCACCAGTATCGGCACCCATTAACAACGGCGATTGCAATAACTCTGTAGCGGCGCGAATACCGGCCAGCGGACTTTTCAATTCATGCGCAAGCGTTTGCACATAGCGCTCAATATAGGTTTTGCCATCCAATTCGGTACGCATGGATTCAAGTGCCTGCGCCAGTTGCCGCAACTCACCGCTGGCAATTTTACTTTCGGGAAGTACTGCGCGCTCACCCTGGCTGACATTCAACGCATACTCGCGCAATTTGCGCAATTCACGGCTTAACCACCAGGAAAAAAGCGCGCCGCTCAATAACCCTGACAATATCAATCCGCCACCCAATATTCCCAACCGGCGTTCGGTGCGCTCGATAAACGGCTGCACACTATGATTCGGTTTAGCGACAGAAACTACGCCGATAATTTCTTCGCCATTTTTTATCGGCGCCGCGACATACATGATACTGGTACTTTCATCGCCTTCTACTTCCTGGGATGAGCGCGCGCCGTATTTTCCTTGCAGGGTGAGATAGACATCGTTCCAGCGGGAATAATCTTGCCCCACAGCGATGTTTTTTGAATCAAGCAAAACAATGCCATTTTTATCGGTTACATAAATGCGGTGGTTTACCGAAAATTTATTCACTCCCCAAATACTGGCGTTAGGTGTGCGCTGGCCATAAGCGCGAAAAATATCGGCATAATATTCGCTATTGACCTTGTGATTGAGCATAGGCTCACGCAAAAACTCGGCGAGTAAATTGGCGGTATCAACCAAGGTTTCCTCGGTAGATTGACGCACCCCGGGCCGAATTTCCTCCATCACTGTACGCAATACAAAATAACCACAGAGCGCAACAAACAGCATATAGATAATAAAGATGCGCAGACTCAATGACATAATCAGGATTCCGGCTGGTAGGAATAACCAAAACCACGCTGGGTTTTGATTGGGTCAGCATCTGCGTTTATCGCGCGCAGCTTTGCTCGCACCGTTTTAATGTGTCCATCAATACTGCGGTCGTATCCCGCATCGGCCGATACGCCTACCGCTTGCAATAATTGATCGCGGCTGAATACGCGTTCAGGTTGCTCTACGAATGTTTGCAGTAAACAAAATTCAAAACGCGTGAGTTGTAATAATCGCTGGTGATAATGGATAGTTTTGCGCTCTGCATCGATCACAAACTCGCGCACAGGTTCCTGCGGTGCAGCGATCGCTGCAACAGGTTGCGTGCGCTTCAAAATAGCTTTCACACGCGCAGCTACTTCACGTGGGCTGAATGGTTTTACCACATAATCATCTGCCCCTATCTCCAAACCCACGACGCGATCCAACTCATCACCGCGAGCAGTCAGGAACATCACTGGCACGTCAGAAAATTTGCGCAATTGTTTGCAGGCTTCAAAACCGGTCATATCCGGCAAGCCCACATCCATAATGATTAAATCCACTGCCTGCTCTTTGGCATACGCGAGCGCTTTGGTTGCCAGCGTTTCCCAATGCGTGCGGAAGCTCTCCGCCTGAAGTACAAAAATCAGGCTCTCGGCGATTGAAGGTTCATCTTCCAGAATCAAAATCTGAGGCATAAGAATATCCGGCACACTTATTTAACGTTGCCTGATTCTACAAGAAAGCGGGTCATTTAACGTATTGCAATGCACCGGAATCCGCCCTAACCTTTTGTTTTTACCCCCTTAACCTTTCTGTTTATATATTGATGCCTGGCTGAAAGCATATGTCTACCAAAGATCTGATTCCCGCCGAACCCATTACGATTGTAGGTGGCGGACCTAAAAAAGTTCTCTACACCTTAAAAACGGTTGCACGTATTGGCCTGCTCAATTCTGCCAAAGCGCTTAATAGCAAAAACACGTGCAAAGCGTGCGGATTGGGAATGGGCGGCCAACGCGGCGGTATGACCAATGAGAAAGACGAGTTTCCCTCCGTCTGCAATAAAAGCATTCAGGCGCAATCGACGGATATTCAAGCGCCGATCCCGACCGATTTATTTGCCCATACATTGGATGACTTTAAACAGCTTAGCGCTTATGAACTTGAACATCTCGGGCGATTAAACAATCCACTTTTTAAATCTGCAGACGGCAATAAATACTCGCCCGTCAGTTGGGAGTTTGCGCTGGATAAAATGGCCCGCGCTTTTGCCGCGACTAATCCCGAGCGCAGTTTTTTCTATTCGTCTGGCCGCTCATCAAATGAAGCCGGTTTTGTATTGCAATTACTGGCGCGCCTGTATGGTACTAACAACGTCAATAATTGTTCCTATTACTGCCATCAAGCGACCGGGGTTGGTTTAGCAAATGTAAACGGCACAGGTACCGCTACTGTTTCGCTGGAAGATGTGGGCAATTGCGATTGCATTTTTGTCATTGGTGCAAATCCTTCATCCAATCATCCGCGCTTTGTACATCAATTAAAAAATTGTCGCGAACGTGGCGGCCAGGTAATTGTGATTAATCCAGCCAAAGAACCCGGACTCGTGCGCTTTGCAGTTCCCAAAAGTGCCAAATCCATGTTGAGCGGCGGCACCTGGATTGCGTCAGATTATGTACAACCAAAAATTGGCAGCGACCTTGCACTGTTAAAAGGGATTGCAAAAGCCCTGTTGGAAACGAATCAAATTGCGACTGATTTCATCGCACAACACACCGATAATTTCCACACATTCAAACAGGATCTGGACTTAACCGATTGGGCAACGATTGTTGCAGCATGCGGCATTGCGCAAGAAAAAATAATTGCACTGGCCAATGCCTATGCAAAATCCGAGCGCGCTATTTTTGCGTGGGGCATGGGCATAACCCATCACCAACACGGAGTAGAAAATGTCGAAGCTATTGCGAATTTGGCTTTGTTGCGCGGCATGCTCGGCAAACCCGCTGCGGGTTTATTACCACTGCGCGGTCACAGTAATGTCCAAGGCATAGGCACCGTCGGTGTAAAACCGGTATTGGCAGATGATGTATTGATGCAATTGGAACAGCATACCGGCACGCAATTACCACGCACTCCCGGTATGGATACTATCGCCTGTTTAACTGCTGCACACGCAGGAAAAATAGATGCTGCGTTGATAATGGGCGGCAATTTATTTTCTGCAACACCCAATAGCCAATGGGCACAGGAAGCGCTGGATAAAATCAATTTTAAAGTTTATCTCACCACTACCTTAAATGCCGGACACATCACCGGTATGGAAAATAGCGAAGCATTAATTTTACCGGTTACCGCACGCGACGAAGAATGGCAACCCACTACGCAAGAATCCATGTTTAATTATGTGCGCTTGAGCGATGGCGGGATTGACCGGTTACACAATGTAAAACCGGAAGTGGAAATTTTGTGTGAATTAGGCAAACGTCTCTTACCTAAAAGTGCGTTGGATTTTCACAAACTCAAACAACACGATTCTATTCGCGCTGCTATAGCCGCTACGATTCCCGGGTTGAGCGAATTAAAAGATATAGCCCACACCAAACAGGAATTTACCATCCAAAACCGGTTGTTTGATAAACCGGAATTTAAAACCGGAAATGGTAAGGCACAATTCCAATCCAGCCCTTTACCGGCGGCCGCCACTAGTGCCGAGTATCCATTTTTGCTCGCCAGCATTCGCAGCGAAGGGCAATTTAATTCAATCATTTATGAAGAGAGCGATTCCTATCGCGGTACAGATACACGCTGGTCGATATTGATGAATCAGGATGACATCAATGCTTTGGAAATTGCAGCGGGTGCATATGTCGATATTCAATCGCCACAAGGAGAAATGAAAGCGGTAAAAGTATTTGCATTTGATTTGCCACGCGGCAACGCAATGGCCTATTACCCGGAAGCGAATGTGCTAATTGCAACTGCACATGACCCGCGCAGCAAGACACCCGCATTTAAATCAGTTCCTGTCAGGATAGTTGCTACTAAATAGAAATATTGATCGGCGGTGCCTGTTTGGCCTTGCGGCGGTCACGCCCGCCGCGGGTTTCCAGCATAGGATCCGTGGATTTACTGCGCCTGTCCTGCTTACGACGTTCAACACCATTCGGTGGAGCGGCTACCACAGCTTGTGCAGTGTCCACATCTGCCCCATGGGCATCGCTTGCATAGGCCTGCACAGCTGTGACACTCGTCGGCCTGGTGGGAGTTTTCACCGGCTGGGGGCGAGGGGTGATGGGACCTAAATAAACCATATGCTGCACCTGAATTCATGTTTACAGTCAATTTATCGGCGTTATTGTTACTTTCTTGAGCGTTAATTCATACGACATCGGAAAATTGGCAAACAGTACGTTATATGACAGCAAAAGCGATGCTTCATTCCTCCATGCAGTAAATCGCGCCAAAAACTCCTTGACCTAAATTTTCATGCTTTTATACTTCGCGATACGAAGGGGAGTAGTTCCCGCCGCGCAGGTCGTCAATACGAGTTTTTAGCTCCGGTCGCGCGGGCAAGGCAGTACCTTGATGGTAAGTACCTTGTGAACGAGACCTTTGTCGCAATGACAAAGGCTTCTATTTCCACTTCGTTCGCACGTCATTGCGTATTTAATTTATCAATGACGGAGCTATCCATGATTAATTCCCTGTTATCCCTCTCTGCAGGCGTGCCCTCGGCACTGCAAGCCGCAGAAACTTCTCTCGCCACCAGCACCACAGCCCTCGCATCCCAATCAACTGCCGTGACATCAATAGGCACCTGGTGGATGTGGGCCATATTCTTCAGCATCGTTTTGGTGGTCTTAGCCATCGACCTGATTTTTGTCGGCGGCGGTAAACAACACCGCGTATCGCTAAAGGAAGCGGCAAGTTGGTCACTGGTTTGGGTGAGCCTGGCATTAAGTTTTGGCGCCGGCCTTTGGTGGTATCTGGATGCCCATTACACACGCGAATTCGCCAACGTTAAAACCATGGAGTACCTCACCGGCTATTTAATTGAAAAATCACTTGCCGTTGATAACGTATTTGTGTGGTTGATGTTATTTAACTTTTTTGCGATCCCATTGGAACTGCAAAAACGTGTGCTTACCTATGGCGTACTCGGTGCAATTATTTTGCGTACCATAATGATTTTCGCGGGCGTATGGTTAATCACCCATTTCCATTGGTTGCTCTACGTGTTCGGCGCATTCCTGTTATTCACCGGTCTCAAAATGTGGTGGATGGCCGATAAAGAAATCCATATGGAAAACAATCCATTATTGATCTGGCTGAAAAAACGTTTTGCGATGACCAATGATTTGCGCGGAGAAAAATTCTTTGTGGTGGAAAATGGTGTGAAATTAATGACGCCCTTATTTCTGGCGTTGATTATGGTAGAAATATCGGATGTTATTTTTGCAGTAGATTCAATTCCGGCAATTTTCGCAATTACCTCTGACCCATTTATCGTACTGACATCCAATATCTTTGCGATCCTCGGCCTGCGCGCCATGTACTTCCTGTTGGCCGATATGGCTGATCGTTTTGCCTATATCAAATATGGTTTGGCCTTGGTGTTGGTATTTATCGGTATCAAAATGATATTGATCGATATCTATAAAATTCCGATTGGTATTTCGCTGACAACCGTTGCGGTATTAATTGGCGGCTCGGTAATAATTTCCCTGATCAAAACCAAACCGGCACTAAAATAATAAAAAAACCTCCCACACATTCGTGTGGGAGGTTTTACTGTTCAGGTTAGGCAACCGGATTAAACCACTTCAAACTCTCATGCAATTGCACGACCTCGCCCACAATAAACAACGTGGGGGCATGCACATCTTTTTCGGCAACCACATCGGCAATAGAAACCAAATCAGACACAAATACGCGCTGATCTTGTGTCGTGCCTTTTTCAATTAAGGCCACTGGCGTTTGCGGCGATCGCCCGTGGGCAATTAAAGATTCACAAATATCTTTTAAACCCACCAACCCCATATAAAACACCAGTGTTTGGGTAGGATTGGCAAGTTCCGGCCAGGACAAATTAGTATCGTCGGATTTCAAATGGCCCGTTACAAAACGAACAGATTGGGCGTAATCGCGATGTGTAAGCGGGATACCCGCATAAGCCGCGCAACCGGATGCAGCGGTAATACCAGGTACGACTTGAAACGGAATATGATGTTGCGCAAGCAATTCAATTTCTTCACCACCGCGCCCAAAGATAAATGGATCACCACCTTTCAAGCGCAATACACGTTTACCTTGCTTGGCCAGATCAACCAACAACTGGTTGATATTCTCCTGCTCCATTGCGTGCTCGCTGCGGCGCTTGCCAACGTAAATTCGCTCGGCATCGCGACGCACTAACTCCATCACACCATCAGAAACAAGGCGGTCATAGAGCACCACATCGGCCTGCTGCATCAACCTCAGCGCGCGCAAAGTCAGCAACTCCGGATCGCCCGGACCACCGCCAACCAAATACACTTCACCTTGTGTTAATGCCGATTGGTCTGCTGCCAATTCATTGTTGATAAATGTATTTGCAGCCTCTTCCTGGCCATTCATCATCAATTCTGCTGCCGGGCCTTGCAGGATTTTTTCCCAAAACTTACGGCGACTATCGCCATCGCTAAAACGCGCCTTAATCCGCTCGCGCCATTGGCTGGCGATTTGCGCAAGCTTTCCGTAGCCCGCTGGAATCAACGTCTCCAACTTTGTGCGCACCAACCGTGCAAGCACCGGCGCTTCGCCGCCGCTTGAAACCGCGATCACAAGCGGCGACCGATCGATAATCGCCGGTGTGATGTAAGTGCAGAGCGCAGGAGTGTCGACCACATTTACTGGCAAATTTAACGCTTGTGCATCGGCAGAAATTTTTTTATTAAGCGATTCATTATCTGTCGCGGCAATTGCCAACACGCAATCGCGTAAATCACTGCTGAGATATTCGCGCGCATGTAATTCGCCCTGATTTTTTTCTGCTAACTCACGCAATTCCGCAGAAATTTCCGGAGCAACAATACGCAAACGCGCACCGGCTTTCGCCAACATGCGCCCCTTACGGGTAGCTACCTCGCCGCCGCCAATCAATAGGCAGAGACGGTTTTTTAAATCGAGAAAGACGGGGAAATAATCCATAACAATTTCTTTAGCAACACAACATGATAATAGGCTAGCAGATTAACGCAGCCTCAATAAAAAAGGTGGGTATCGCTCGCGCTATACCCACCCTATCACTCATAACGAAAAATATTTTGATTACTTTTTCGCAGGAACCAATACTTCCAAACCACCCATATAAGGACGCAACACTTCCGGAATAATGACGCTGCCATCCGCTTGTTGGTTATTTTCCATTACTGCCAGCAAGGTGCGGCCGATAGCCAGGCCGGAACCATTGAGCGTGTGCAGCAATTCAGGTTTACCAGTTTCTTTATTGCGGTAACGGGCCAACATGCGGCGCGCCTGGAAATCACGGAAACTACTGCAAGACGATATTTCGCGATATTTATTTTGCGATGGAACCCAGACTTCGATGTCGTAGGTTTTTGCTGACGAGAAACCTATATCACCACCACATAAAATCACCGTGCGATGTGGCAAGCCCAGCTTTTGCAAAATGGTTTCTGCGTGCACAACCAATGCTTCCAGTGCCGCATCAGATTCTTCCGGACGGACAAATTTCACCAACTCGACTTTTTCAAACTGGTGTTGACGGATCATGCCGCGAGTATCGCGGCCGTAACTGCCCGCTTCTGAACGGAAGCAAGGTGAGTGGCAAACCAATTTGATCGGCAGCTGCGCTTCATCCACAATTTCATCGCGATAAATATTGGTTACTGGCACCTCAGCGGTAGGAATTAAATAAAAATCGCGCTCGTCGGTGAGTTTGAACAAATCTTCTTCAAACTTGGGCAACTGGCCGGTACCAAACAATGAATCGCGGTTAACGATAAAAGGGACATTAACTTCTTCGTAACCATGTTGGTTGATGTGGGTATCCAACATAAATTGCGCAAGTGCGCGATGCAGGCGCGCAACGCCGCCACGCAATACTGCAAAGCGGGTGCCGGTAATTTTGGTACCGTTCTCAAAATCCAGGCCGGCGAGATTCGCACCCAGGTCGACATGATCAACCACTGGAAATTCAAACGTGCGCGGTGTACCCCATTTGCGCACTTCGACGTTATCTTCTTCACTTTTACCTTCAGGCACTTCGTCGGCCGGAATATTAGGAATCGCTTTTACAAAATCATCCCACTCGGCTTGTACTTTTGACAATTCAGCTTCTGCGCCGACCAACTCCTGTTTGATGTTTTCCACGGCTTGCATCATGGGAGCAACATCTTCGCCAGCTTGCTTGGCTTTACCAATACCTTTGGAAATTGAGTTGCGCTCGCTTTGCAGATTTTCGGTTTTTACCTGAATTGCTTTGCGGGTTTCTTCCAATGCCTGAATCTTGGCGACATCCAATTCATAGCCACGTTTTGCCAAACCTTTTGCCACTTCTTCGGTAGCCGTGCGAAGTAATTTTGAATCTAACATGATGATTAGTTTTCTATTTAAAGTTAAAGGATGTTAATACTGAAGAACTAAAAAAGTTTTTGGGTTAATGCCATACCAACAAACGCCATTAGCAAACCCGATATCACCGAACCACTGGCATAAACGAATGCGCTCAGTGCATGCCCCTCTTGCCACAACTGCAAAATTTCCAGCGAGAAGGCGGAGAAGGTAGTAAAACCGCCGAGCACACCAGTGATAAAAAACAAACGCCATTCCGCAGGCAGTGTGGTTTTTTCAACCAGCAGCACATAGGCAACACCGATTAAAAAAGACCCGACGATATTCACCACAAAAGTGCCGATGGGAAAACGATAATTCAGCAGTGGAGTCAGGTAGCCTACGGCAGCGAATCTGAGCACAGATCCGAGCGCACCACCCAATGCGATTGCCAACCACTGCATAATTTTTTTCCGGATTATTTTTTATAGCGTTGCTTTTTGCTTTGTTTATCCAACTCACGCAGGTGCGCCAGTTTTTCCTGAATTTTTAACTCCAACCCGCGCTCGACTGGTTCGTAATAACGGATTTGCGCTATATCTTCCGGCAAATAATTTTCACCCGCCGCATAAGCACCCGGCTCGTCATGGGCATAGCGATATTCCGCACCATATTCCATGTTTTTCATTAACCTGGTTGGCGCATTGCGTAAATGCAGGGGAACATCGTAAGCCGGCTGGGTGCGAACATCGGCCATCACTTGGTTGAACGCATTATACACAGCATTACTTTTGGGTGCGCAGGCGAGATACACCACCGCCTGGGCGATGGCCAACTGCCCTTCCGGATGACCCAAGCGCTCCTGCACATCCCACGCGGATAGACACAGCGGCAGCGCGCGCGGATCGGCATTGCCAATATCTTCAGATGCCATGCGCACCACACGGCGAGCGATATAAAGTGGGTCGCAGCCGCCATCGAGCATTCTTGCCAGCCAATACAGGGCGCCATCGGGCGATGAGCCGCGCACGGATTTATGCAGCGCAGAAATTTGTTCGTAGAAAATATCGCCACCCTTATCAAAACGGCGTACATCTGATGCAAGGACTTCGGCGATAACCTGTTCGTCGATAACCCTGTGATCGCCCGCGTCCTCGGCGAGGTCGGCGGAAATTTCCAGCAAGTTGAGGGCTTTACGCGCATCGCCGTCGGCAGCTTGCGCGAGTGTCATCAGCGTATCGTCATCGATGCGGATATCCTGTTCACCCAAACCGCGCGCTTTGTCATCCAATGCCTGTTGCAACACATCTTTCAACTGCTCTGGTTGTAAACCGCGCAACACATAAACACGGCAACGCGAAAGCAATGCGTTATTCAATTCAAAGGATGGGTTTTCGGTAGTCGCGCCGATAAAAATGAACGTGCCGTCTTCCACATAAGGCAAGAACGCATCCTGCTGGGATTTGTTGAAGCGATGCACTTCATCGACAAACAAAATGGTTTTGCGACGACTGGAAATTCGTTCCTGTTGCGCGCTGGCAACTGCAGCGCGGATTTCTTTTACGCCGGACAATACTGCAGACAAGGATTCAAAACGCGCATCCGCTTGCTCGGCAAATAATTTAGCGAGCGAGGTTTTTCCCACGCCCGGCGGCCCCCACAAAATCATCGAATGCAACTGGCCGCGGCTAATTGCCTCGCGCAGGGGTTTACCAGGGCTGAGCAAATGCTCCTGACCGATATAATCGTCGAGATTGCGCGGGCGCATACGCGCCGCGAGCGGTTGGTAGGCAGGGATAGCTGAACCGAAAAGATCCATGGGTGCCGGCTTATTTTGTAGGGATTAGTCTTTCAGGATTTCAACACCCTCGGGCGGAATAAAGAAAAACTTTTCTTCCGGCAGGGTTTTGTTGCGCTGCACATTGGTTAATACACAGCGAGTGAGTTGGCCGAGGCTGTCCTGGATCGCGAATTCAGTGAGCTGGTTTGCTTTGAATACCAATGTTAAATGCTGAAACATACCTTCAGTCACCTTCGGTGTGAGCGTGTATTTTTCCGCGCTAGTGTCTTTTTCATCACGCGTGACCGTAAAACTTTTGCGCAATTGTGCGATGTCAGAACTCAACAGCAACGCAGGCGTTTCGCGCAAGTCATCAGTGAACGCACGCTCGTTAACGGTTTCCAGATCCGGATCGTAAAGCCAAATAGTTTTGTTGTTGGATACCAATAACTGCTGCATCGGCTCCAGGGTTTTCCAATAAAACTTACCCGGCCGCATCAGCATAAAGTTACCGCTACTGGTTTCTTGTTCCATACCACTTTTATCGTAAGTGGTTTGCACAAAGTCGCCTTGCAAGGTGTTCATTGCATCGAGTTGTTTGCGCAATTGGGCTGCGGCCTGATCGTCAGCAGCATAAGTGGCGACAGATAAAACCAGAAGCAGACCAGCAAAAATGCGTGAAAAAAAGTTCATATAGTTCCCAACAGTAAATGTGAGTTGCTTGCCCCTAAGAGGCGATACTGAGCCAAGGCACCCGAACGCCGGCACCCGCACGTCGGCCCCCGAACGTCGGTCGCCCAATCCTATCGGGCACGGATGAACGGCAGGTAAATTGCGCGCGATGAATCCCGCAAAGAAATGCTAATTAAAATCGCGCCCGCCGCCGACCAATACTTCGCGGTTGCCATTGTGGCCGGCAGAGGAGACAACACCTGCCGCTTCCATGGTCTCGATCAAACGCGCGGCGCGGTTGTAGCCAATACGCAACTTGCGCTGTACCGACGAAATGGAGGCTTTGCGCGATTCGATCACAAATTGCACCGCCTCATCGTAAAGTGCATCAGCTTCGCCTTCATCCCCATCGCCGCCTTCGCTTGGTAGACCGGGTACCGGGATGGAGTTGTTGTCATCATCGGTGATGCCATCGATATATTGTGGTGCGCCGCGTTTTTTCCAGTCAGCTACGACCTTGTGAACTTCATGGTCATCCACAAATGCGCCGTGTACGCGGATGGGTACGCTGGTGCCCGACGGCAGATACAGCATATCCCCGTGGCCGAGCAGCTGCTCTGCCCCTCCTTGGTCCAGGATGGTCCGGGAGTCGATTTTGGATGAAACCTGGAACGCAATACGCGTTGGCACGTTGGCTTTAATCAAACCGGTGATGATGTCCACCGACGGACGCTGGGTCGCAAGGATCAGATGGATACCGGCGGCACGCGCTTTTTGCGCGATACGGGCGATCAACTGCTCTACCTTTTTCTTGTCGACAATCATCATCATGTCGGCAAATTCGTCGATTACCACCACAATGAACGGCAATTCCTGTAAATCAGGTGCGGTGGCCACTTCTGCGCCCGCTTCAAAATTGTCTTCGGGTTTGAACAGCGGGTCTTTAATCGGTTCACCGGCTTTGATCGCATCGTCAACTTTTCGGTTAAAACCGGCAAGGTTACGCACACCTAAAGCGGACATGAGTTTGTAGCGTCGCTCCATCTCACCCACGCACCAGCGCAGGCCGTTGGAGGCATCTTTCATGTCCGTGATAACGGGGGTCAGCAAATGGGGAATGCCTTCGTAGACCGAGAGTTCCAGCATTTTCGGGTCGACCAGGATCAGGCGCACTTCTTTGGGCGTGGACTTGTAGAGCAAGCTCAGCAACATCACGTTAACGCCCACGGATTTACCCGAACCGGTTGTACCCGCCACCAGCAAGTGCGGCATTTTGGCCAGGTCAGACACGATGGGTTCACCGGAAATATCATGCCCCAGCGCCATGGTCAGTGGCGATTTGGCGTTATCGAAAACTTCTGATGCGATCACTTCCGACAGGCGCACCATCTCGCGATGCGCGTTAGGGATCTCTACCCCCATCACCGATTTACCGGGGATAACTTCCACCACCCGCACCGATACCACTGCAAGTGAACGCGCCAGGTCTTTTGCGAGGCCGGAAATACGGCTGGCTTTAATGCCGGGCGCAGGCTGGATTTCAAAACGGGTGACCACCGGGCCGGGCTGCACCGAGACTACTTCGATATCGATACCAAAGTCTTTGAGCTTCAACTCCAGCATGCGCGACATGGCTTCCAGCGATTCCTTGGAGTAGCCCTTGTCACTGCGTTTATCCGCGGGATCAAGCAAGCTCAAGGGTGGCAATTGCCCCACTGCGGGCTCCAATGATTCGAACAGCGATGGCTGTTTTTCTTTCTCGATTCGCGGGCTGGGCGCAGGCTTTTTCTTGACCGGTTCTTCAATGATTACCGGCGCCTGGCGTTTGGCCTCCACTTTCGCATGCTGCACGACCACTTCGCGGCGATGCTCCTGGGCTTTTACGGCGATCTGCTTTTCGGCGCGCTCGCGTTTGTAAACCTGCCATTTTTCCAGCGCGCGATTGATCCCGATCACCGTCCAACGGCCGATGTCTTCAGCGAGCTTCAACCAGGAGAGATCGGTAAAAATCGTCATACCCACCAGAAACAAGGTCAATAACAACAAGGTACCGCCGGTGTAATTGAACGCGCCAAAGACACCATCAGACACAGCAGCACCGAGCAAACCACCATTGGAATAAGGCAAAACCGACGCGCCATCGCTGTAGTGCATGGCGGCAATCCCCGATCCGGCGACCATCACCAGAATCAGCCCTGCTGCTCGCAACCCAAAAAACAGCCAATCGACACCGCCTTCACGGGTGCGATCTTTCAATACCAGCCAGGCGCGATAGGCGATCATTACCGGAAATAAATAGGCGAGGTAGCCAACCAGAGAGAAGAATACGTCGGCAATCCAGGCGCCAAACGGCCCGCCGGCATTTTGCACTATGCTGTTTTCGCCGGTTTTCGACCAACCCGGATCATTCGGGTCGTAGCTGACCATCGCGATCAACAAATACAGGCAAACAGCGCCCAACCCGATCAAGGCGCCCTCTTTTAACAGACGGACTAATAGATTGGACGTTTGCTCTGAGGCTGGGGCACGGCGTTGTGGTGTGACTGATTTCAAAACAATATCCCGTTAGTTTTTTAGGTGATGTTCGCTAAAAGATGCAGATGACATCACCGAATTGTTATTCAATGTCTTGCGCTACACGAAAACCGAAATTGATAAACCGGTCGGATACTCCCTGAAAGTTACGACCGGATACACGTAGCATCATAGGGTTGCCGTGATACTGACCTCCCAGTGTGACTCGAGACTTGCAATCGCCATTTATCCAAGCGTTACCATCAGTGGGAGCACCTTCATAGTGGGTGTTTTTACAGTCTTGGACAAGTTCCGACACATTCCCGAGCATGTCATAAAGGCCAAATTTATTCGGCGGGAACCGACCTACTGGTGCTGCGCGTAGCCATTTGTCGGCTCCGCTCGTATGAAAATCGCAACAGCCTTCATCCTTACCATAATTGGCATAATTATGGTCAGCTTGATTGCCCCAATAGTACTCGGTGGTAGTGCCTGCTCTGGCGGCATATTGCCATTCGGCCTCGCTGGCAAGCCGGAATTTTTTGCCGGTTTGTTTACTGAGCCAGTGAGTGTAAGCAATCGCCTCCTCCCAGGTGATATTTCCTACGGGTAAATTGCCGCGCCCTCCACCCTGATCATCCGGCTTAGGGCTGCCTGTAGCCTCAGCAAAGGCGTCATATTCTTCAAAGGTCACCTCATATTTGCCTAATCGAAAGGCGTTGATATTCACTTTATGAGCGGGTTCTTCCCACTTGATAATATTGCTCCAGTTTCCCCCCGCTTTGAAATTATTGATATTGCCCATCATAAAACTGCCTGCGGGTATATCGACCATTTCGGGGATCCTAAGGTTTTGAGTTTTATTAGTAGGGGATGTTGGTTCACTTGCGATGGCAAAGGCTGAAACCAGCAGCATGGATAGGATTACCCAAAATTTATTCATAACTTTTCCTGAGTTAATACGCGATAAATGCGGCTTGTGACTGGGTTGTGAAAATCCCATTAGGAGAAACAACAGCTGGGGCTATTGTAATTACTGGCGGCAGATTTACCACCGGCAAGATCACTCCAGCGGAAAATGAAGTGAAAAACCCGCGTAAATGCGGGTTTGATGGTCGAATTGCGCACAATTCGCTATTTATGCGGGCGGCGGCCCTAGTGTTGTGTATCTGCAATCAGGCTTTCCATGCCCGATTTCCAACAGGTGACCTGATTGCGGCCGTGTTGTTTGGAATAGTAGAGCGCCTCGTCCGCCTGTTGGATCAGCTGGGTGGCTGAGCTTGCGCCCATACGAATGGAGGTCACACCAAAACTGCCAGTCACTTTTACGCCGTTGGTATTTTGTTCGGCAATTTTTTCGCGGCAGCGTTCGGCAATCATCTGCGCCTGCTCCAACGGCGCACCCGGTAAAATCACACAGAACTCTTCACCCCCAAAGCGCGCCACCATATCCATATCGCGCACGACTTCGCGCAGGCTGTTGGCGGCCATTTTGATCACCTCATCGCCCGCGGCATGGCCGTAGGTATCGTTCACTTTTTTGAAGAAATCGATATCGGCCATGATGCAACTGAATTCCGCGTCGCTTGCGCGCGCGCCGTCAAATTTGCCATCGAGATGCTCATAAAGTGCGCGACGGTTAAAGCAGTTGGTGAGCGGGTCGCGCGTCGCCAAATAGGTCAGCTCTTTATTTTTGTTTTCAATCGCCACCTGGGTTGCCGCGAGTTGCTGGATCATGTCTTCCAGCATGCGGCTTTTATTTTCCAGTTCCGTGATGTCTTCAAATACCGCAATGGTGCCCTGGCTTGCGCCTTTTGCATCGAGAATCGGTACAGCGTTGACGTGAAAGATCTTGTCCTGGTCTTTGTTGATCGGTAGCAGCACACGCACACCGGTCTGCTTGGTGCCGGTCTGGATGGCGGCCAACCAGGGATAGTCGCGCGCCTCCTGTTTAGGGTCGAGAAACCAGCCGAGGTTGCTCGCCTTTTTCCCCAATAGGGCTTGTTCCGTGCGCTGCAAATGTTCCAACAGCGAGCTATTCGCCAATACCACTTGTTCGCGCCGATCCAAAATCAATACGCCTTCCGCCAGGATGTTCAATGCATTGCGCACCCGCGCCGGCACTACGGCGCTCGGGTCCAGATGTTTTAACGCGCGCTTGATGTAAAACCAGTAGCCGACAAACCCACTGAGCGATACGAATATCACCAGCAACATAAACGATGGGACTTTGAAAATGGGGTGCCGATCGCTCAGTAGTGGTTCAAAACTAATTTCAAACTCGGCGCGCTTTGAGCCGTTGATCATGATCGGAAAGCGAATGTGGGTGGGCGTGGATTCATTTTTCCTGGCACCAGCCCAAAATTTTGAATGGAATTTGGTTTGCGCGACTATGGTGCCATCGTTACGCCTGACTGCCGTGGATTCTATTTCCGGATTGCGCTCCACCGAGGACTCCAGGAAATATTGCAGCAGCACTTCATCGCCGCGCATGATCGCCATACTGGCTTGCGCCGCCAGGGTTTCCGCCAGGCGTTTGCGCACATCCAATTGCTGACGCTCGGCGCCGGGGGTGAGCCCCAGCGCTTGCGCGAGAATTAAAATGGAGATGGTCAATATCACCAGCCCCAAACTCAACCTGACTGCGGGAGTAAAACCAAACATTGCCTGCGTTAATCCTTGTATGAATATCGGTGCTGTCTAGACGAGCGTATGTAGATTATGGGCGCGATTTTTTATTCTGCGCATGATCAAACAAATAACCCACTTCTTTTGCGTTCTTGTCTTCGCGCTCGCGGTCTTTGCGTTGCTGCTCCAACTCTTTTTTCTTTTTGTCGACTTCGTCGAGAATCGGCAGCGGGTCAAAGCCACGCCACAGCGGCAACATCGACATCATGGTCAGTAACAAGGTGCTCGCGCGCAACGCCCAAATCAATATGCCGGTAGTAACTGAAAAGGTCAGGCCTGCCACCACCGCCTTGCGCTCTTGTTCCTCGTCCATTGCCTCATCCATTTGCGCGCGCATGCGGCGCACTTCGCTATCAAACTCAGCGGCTTCCCAAGGAGCAAAACCGGCATCCGGGGTGATTAGACTCTCCAGTGCGGTGGTGGGCGCCAGCGTCATTGAGGCGATATCGCGCTGTGCAAGCAGGTCTTCTGCGCGCTGATAATCGAGGCTGGATTTGCCCTGTAGATCGCGATCATAGCCATCGCCATTCATATCGGAGAGCGAAATGCTTGCAACAGGTACCACCGGGTTCATATCGCCCGGATTAGTCGGCGCGGAAGGATCATCGCCTCCGCCGCCGGTGCCGCCACCCATACCCGGAGGATTCACTTCGGGAGGAGTCAGCACCGGCGTTTCTATGGGTGGCAAGGTTGGTGGCGTGGTGGGCGATGAGGTATCCGGGCCCGGCGGCATGACCGGTATTTCAATCACCGCAGCGGTGACCGTCACTTTAAATTGGGTCTCCACCCAGGCGCCCTCGGCATCCAGCGCGCGCAGGGTGATAACCGATTCACCACCCACCAGCGACGCAAAGCTGAGAGTCATAGTGCCGGTAGCAGAATCAAGCAACACTTGGGGCACAATCGCCGGGTTGGAGTTGCCCTGCAACACATACTGGAGTTGGGCACCCTGTTCTATATCGCTAAACACGGTGCGTAGATTGGTTTGCTGGGGCACTGCACCTGCCGCCACTTGCACATCAGCGATACCGGCTGATGTAGGCACATCGTTTACAGATTCAATATTGACCCGCAGCGCTGTATCCACCCAGGCCCCTTGGGGGTCCTGCGCGCGGATGACCAGATCACTGCTACCAAATTGGTGGGCGCCATAAGCCAGTTGTAGTTTGCCCGTAGCCGGGTCGATCACTGCACTGCTGACCAGGGCGGAATTACTATTGCTCACCAGCGAGTATTGCATTTGGTTTGGCGCCGATTCGGGATCGCTAAAACCAGCCCACAAATCCACTGTATCGCCTGCGGCATCTTCGCGGTTATTGACCGGTGCAAAACCCACTGAAACAGGCGCGTCATTAGTGTTAACGACCGTTATGTTGAAAGTGTCATACACGGCAGCGCCATCGCTGTCACTGGCGATGACATCAATGGCTATAACGCCCACATCGCCATTGGCCGGGGTACCGCTGAAGGTGCGGGTCGCTGCGTCAAAACTTAACCATGCGGGTAAGGCACCGCCGCCGGCGAGCTGGGCGGAATACACCAACGTATCGCCGTCAGCATCTACAAACGTATTGGCTGGCAGGATAAACCTGAACGGCGCATGTTCAGTTGCAGTTTGATTGGCAATGGGGTTTGCCAATACTGGTGCATCGTTAGTATTGATAACAGCCAGATTGAACGTATCGGTTACCGTTCCGCCGTTGCCATCATTAGCGGTAACCATTATTGATAGTGTTCCCACATCGGCATTCGCAGGTGTGCCGCTGAAGGTGCGGGTCACAGCATCAAAACTGAGCCAGGCAGGTAAAACATTACCGTCGGATAAACGCGCGCTGTAGGTCAAACTATTGCCGTCGACATCAGCGAAGCTATTGGCGGCAAACTGGAAGCTAAACGGAGCATCTTCACTGGCAACCTGGTCGGGAATGGAGTTGGCGAGGTTCGGAGCATCATTGGTGTTGGCGATAACCACATCAAAGGTATCGGCAATACTGCCACCCTTGCCGTCGCTGGCCGTGACGGTAATGGAAATAGTGCCCACATCATTGTTTGCCGGAGTGCCAGTGAAGGTGCGCGTCGCCGGATCGAAACTCAACCAGCCAGGCAATGCATTGCCATCAGCCAAACGCGCGCTGTAGGTCAGCACATCGGTGGCATCCACATCGGTAAAGGTGTTGGAGGCAAACTGAAAAGTAAACGGCGTGTCTTCAAGCGCATTCCGGTCAGGAATGGCATTGGTCACCGTAGGTGCATCATTGGTGTTCGCAACTGTGATAATGAAACTATCGGTGACCGAGGCACCGCTGCCATCAGTGGCGATGACATTGATGGTGACTTGCCCCACATCGCTATTTGCAGGTGTGCCACTAAAGGTGCGTGTCAAAGGATCAAAACTTAACCACGTTGGCAAACCACCACCAGGCAATTGCGCCATATAAGTGAGCGGGTTGCCATCGACATCGGCAAATACCCCCGCCCCAAATTGGAAAACAAAAGCGGTGTCTTCGATCGCTATACGATCAGGAATCGGGCTGGCGACGTTTGGGGCGTCGTTAACCGCATTGACGGTTATATCGATATTTTCCGAATCAGTCAGCGTGCCGCCTATGCCGGTATTACCCAGGTCGCTGGTGGTAATAGTCAATACCGCCGTGCCATTAAAGTTAGACGCAGGTGCATAGGTCAGTGTCGCCAAAGCGGAATTGATTGCTGCCTGGGTACCGCGAAACACCAGAGTAGTATCGTCTACGCCACTGCCGCGGGTAAACGACAAACCCACCACATGGGCAAGTGTCAATCTGCCACTGGTAACTGAGAGAGTAACTTCCAGGTCGGCACTGCCAACATCAAGGTCATCGACCTGTATCTGGTTGCCATTACCCGCACTAAATACCAGCGCAGTATCTTCATTGGTGGATTGAGCACCGGGCACAATATTGGTCGGGCCATCATTAACGGCGGTGATATTGATAGCTGCGGTATCGCTACCTGTCAGGTTGCCGTCGCTGACGCTAATGGTGAGCAAATCCGTCGCGACTGGGGTATTGCCTGACAGCCGGTACGTGAGCGTACCGCCATTGTTGCCCGCAAATAAATCGTTCAACTGGGCGACTGTGCCCGTGAGGGTCAGGGTATTGGTATTCACACCCGAAATGTTGACCCCGGTAGTTCCAGCTGTGGCCGCTAAATTGCTGTTGGTATAGCTCCCCGTCATCGTAACAGTCAATGAATCACCATCGATATCAGCAACGACAATGCCGGTGCCATGCAAATCAATGGTCGTTTGCTCCAGGGCCTCGTAATCGGTTGGGATAATAACTACTGCAGGTGCATCATTGGTGTCACTCACGACTATATCGAAGCTGGTAGTCGCAACCCCACCATTGCCGTCGTTAGCGGTCACCACAATTTCGAGGGTTCCGACATCATCATTACCGGGCGTACCGCTAAAGGTACGCGTGGCCGAATCAAAACTGAGCCAAGCCGGTAGCGCCGCGCCACCAACAAGGCTGGCGGAATACGTCAGTGGATCGTTGTCCGCGTCTGAAAATGTCGCCGCGTCAAATTGGAAGCTGAATGCCACATCTTGTGTCGCTGGTTGATCAGCAATAACCAAATCAGCTATGGGGACATCATTGGTATTGATGACGGTAATAGAAAACGTCTCAACAACTGACGCACCACTGAGATCTGTTGCAATCACACTTATCGGTATAGGAGAACCAACAGGAGTAACGTCGTCATTTGACGGCGTACCACTGAAAGTCCGCGTTGCCGGATCGAAGCTTAACCAGGCAGGTAAGACTCCGGTGGTGTAGCTCAAGCTATCGCCCGCATCCTGATCAACAAAAGTGCCGGCGCCAAAAGTAAAGTTAAAAGGCGAATCTTCAGTCGCGATTTGGTCGCCAATAGGAGTGGCAACGGTCGGGGCATCATTAGTATTGGCGACCAGAATATCAAAGGTGCCAATGGCTGGCGGGCTGGTACCGTCATCGGCGATCACCCTGATAGCGTTGATACCCACGTGACTATTACCCGGCGTCCCCGTAAAAGTCTGGGTGTCCGGATCAAAGACCAGCCAGGTTAACGGGCTACCGTCCGCCATTGTGGCGGTGTAAGTAAGTGAATCACCATCGGGATCAATAAACGTGCCCCCAGGAAGTGCGAAGGTGAAAGGCGCTTCTTCGGTAGCGCTTTGGTCTGAAATGGGAATCGCCAAATAAGGCGCATCAGGCACATTAGTAATGGTAATAGCGAAAGTATCACTAACAGAAAGAGCACCGTCGGACGCAATTACCTCAATAGTGACGTCAGTATCCCCATTGGTCGGTGTACCGCTAAAGCTACGGGTTGCACTATTAAACGTTAGCCATGCCGGCAGTGCCCCGCCGCCCGCCAGCTGTGCTGCGTACGTCAGAGTAGTGCTGCCCGGATCCGGATCAACAAACGTATTGCTCGCAAACGTGAAACTAAACGGTTGATCCTCAGTGGCATTTTGATCCGCAATCGGATTCGCAACGACGGGTGCATCGTTGGTGTTGGCAACCGTAATATCAAAAATATCAAATGCAACAGCTCCCGAAGGATCGCTAGCGGTCACTTTCACCGAGATAGTGCCCACGTTGGCGTTGAGTGGCGTTCCGCTAAAGGTGCGCGTGGCTGCATCAAAACTTAGCCACCCCGGCAATGCGCTGTTATTTCCTAATGTGGCTGTGTAGGTCAGGTTGGGGACACCTGGATCTGGATCCATAAAAGTATTGGATGCGAACTGGAAGCTGAACGGGGAATCTTCAGTCGCGTTCTGGTTAGGAATCAGGTTGGCGACAACGGGGGCATCGTTGGTGTTAGCCACAGTTATTACGAAGGTATCGCTCACAGAAAGTGCGCCGTCGCTTGCCGTCACGGTAATGGACACAGGTCCGACATGGGCATTCAAAGGGGTGCCGCTAAACGTGCGGGTCGCCGCGTTAAAACTCAACCAACTGGGCAGCGCACTGGTGGAGTAAACCAGCGTAGTACTCGCATCTATATCGTTAAAGGTATTGGATGCAAATTGGAAACTAAAAGGCAAATCTTCGGTGGCATTTTGGTCGGGAATCGGATTGGCGACGGTGGGTGCATCATTCACCGGAGCAAGCGTGATGTTAACTGTGTCGGAATCGGTCTTGATGCCACCGGATCCGGTGTTGCCTAAATCGCTAGTGGTGAGTGAAAGCACCGCGCTGCCCGTGTAATTGGCAGTCGGATTAAAGGTAAGTGTGGCCAAGGCAGTATTGATTGCCGCGCGGGTGCCGGTGAACACCATGCTGCCATCAGCCGCGCCATCGCCAGTGGTAAATATTAAGCCGGTAGTACCGGCGAGGGTCAGAGTGCCATTGGTAACTGCAAGGCTGACCTGCAGGTCGCCGCTGCCGCTATCGATATCATTGATTTGGATCTGGTTGCCCCTACCCGCGCTGAATACGAAAGCAATGTCTTCTGTACCAACCTGGGTAGAGCCAGGTACAGAATTGATTGGCGCATCATTAACCGCGTTGACAGTAATAGCGACCGTATCGCTATCACTTTTGGCTCCGCCGGTACCCGAGTTACCCAGGTCATTGGTGACTATGCTGAGGGTGTCTGTACCGTTGTAATTCGCACTCGGCGTGTAGGTCAGGCTTGCAAGTGCCGCATTGATATTGGCGATAGTGCCGGTAAATACCAGAGTTGAATCGTTGGTGCCATCGCCAGTGGCGAATGACAACCCTGCTGTACCACCAAGGGTTAACAGGCCATTGCTCACCGAAAGGCTTACCCGGACGCTGCTCGACCAGGCATCCGGGTCGGAGATCTGGATCCGGTTGCCATTGGCGAGGTTAAATACCAGCGCCGTATCTTCATTAGTGGACTGCGCACCCGGCACGGTGTTAACCGGGGCATCGTTTACCGAGGCGGTGACGACGAGATTGAATTGATCCGGAGCCGTCGACTCCAGGCCAGTGCTATCGGTGGCATATACCCTTATTGCAATAGTCCCCGCGTCAGCATTTGTGGGAGTACCGCTAAATGTTCGGCTAGCCGAATCGAAGCTCAGCCAACCGGGCAATGCGCTGCCATCAGCTAAGGTGACGCGATAGCTGTTGATCACATTACCTTCAGGATCACCAAAGGTATTGGTTGGAAATTGGTAGCTAAAGGGGACAAAACCCTGGGCTGCCTGATCCGGGATCGGATTGGCCACAAAGGGCGGCTCCGCAAGGTTGGTAACATTTAAATTGAATTCGTCGAAGATACTCTGACCGCTAGTATCGGTCGCAAATACCCGGATATTCATCGAGCCCACATCACCGTCATCAGCTTGTCCACTGAACGTGCGGGTCGTAGGGTTGAATGTCAACCATGCCGGCAATGCACCGCCATTGGCAAGCCTCGCGGAGTAAGTAAGGGGGTCGCCATCCAGATCATTGAAGGTGTTGGCCGGAACTGTGTACGTGAATTGCACCCCTTCCGTAGTTGTCCGATCGGGAATAGGCGTGACCACAGCCGGCGCACGGTTTCCCGCATCAATCAGGGCGATGGACATATCGCGTGAAGAATCACCAGCGAAATTGAGTACAAATTCACCGGAAATCACGTTTTGATTGATGTATCCCAAGCCAACAAGATTATCGGCTCCATCATTGGTACGAAAATCAATCCAGTAGACGTAATAGGCGGTAAGGGTTACCGCGTTGAAATCAAAGTTCACTTGCCCCAGGCTACTGCCGAGCGAATTAGTCTTTATCGAGGAGGTCGCTACGACTGGTCCGTCATAAGACGACTGGCGGATGGTCATCACCACGTCCGACGAAACCGTGCCGTGGTTGGCAAGGGTAATTTGCACTCGGTCGATGGTTTGGGATGTGGTGAGCTGGACGCCCTGTTTGATGTGGCCGGCAGCGGGGATACGCTCTTCATTGGTCGGTGGCCCGGAATTCAGGTGATACAAGTCCGCCAGCACACCCTGCCATTGCATATTCTGGTCGGACGAAAAAATAGAAGCTGCTTCAATTTGGCCGATGCGCGCCTCCAACTCCCAATCCGCATCCGCACGGCTGTTGCCGGTGAGGTCGTTACTGGCAGCAACGTCTGCGCCGGTGAAATCGCTGAGTTGTTGCAGGAGGTTCAAGCCGCTCTGGTTCGCCGCCAATTCACAGCCATAGAGCAAAATATCCGCATCAGGAGTGAGCCCTGTTTGCCAGCCCGCCAACTGCCCTTTGAATTGGGCGAGGTTGGTTTCGTTGAGTACCTGATTGCCCAATTGCAGGTTACCGGCAACACCGTGGGAGATGACGTGGATGGCGGAAATACCAGTGAAACCGGCGAGATACTCGCTAATTTGCGCCAGACCGTCGCTCCCGGAATCCAGATAGATAATGGCAACGCTGCTGGCATCAACGCGCTCTTGAATATCGTTAACCAGCACCTCGTAGTTATCGACCCTGGTATCGACAAATACCAGGGTAGTAATGGCATGGTCATCGCTGAAAACGATATCGGCTTGCGCTGTCGTATCGTCGCTATCATCGACCGGTTCAACCGACGCCGATGCGACACTGGCCAATGCATCGTCCGGCTGATAGACGCTAAGTAAATCCAGTTGTTCTGCTGCCTGCGCCAAATACTGCCCATCGGAATGTCCGTCATCAAA